>NZ_DCJT01000006.1:0-140629 GCF_002320115.1 Collinsella sp. UBA1693 | reverse complement strand
TCCAAGGGAGAACCCCCGGGATGCATCGCGAAGCGCGCATCCCGGGGGTTCTCCCTTGGAGCCTTTCCCGTCGCAATTAACCCAGGTGCTCGCAGCGGGCATTGGAACACTGAACTTCTTTCCGTCCTCAGGCTATCGCCTATCGCGCAAGACGGTAGAACTCCATCGATGCCACAGCCGCGGATTGTAGCTCCATCGTAGGCACTGCCGGCGAATACGTACGACTCGTAAGCACGACCTCTCCAGTGTTGGCAAAGACCTCAAACAAGGTCGTATCCGACAGGATGCGCAAATCACGGAGCTCGCCAACTTCCACCGACCTCTCATCGCGCCCGTAGCCCTCCTTGCCCATATCGAGAGTGAGCATACCATCCACGTAGCGTAAGAAAACGCCCTTGCGAATCGCAAGCTCAAGCGCCCTAGTCCCTTGGCAGGAAACCACAACGTCAAAAAGGCGACCCGGATTCTCGATATACTCACCAGCATTTACGCGCACAACCTCTCCGCGCAAGCTTTCAAGTTCACATGCGGGCCACTGGCAGAGCTTGCCCTCACGCATGGTCAGCTCGCGTGGCACTGTCAATGCACATTGCCATCCGCGCCCAGCCGTTGGATTCAGAGCTGTCGCATCAGGGCATCCCGCCCAGCCAATCATTAGGCGGCGACCACCGTTGTCCTCGAAGGTCTGCGGAGCATAGAAATCAAAACCCGCATCAACCATCGACGGCTTCCCCTCCTCAACAAGCTCAAAGGTCGAAGCGCTCCAATCGGCCTTGACGCGAAACCAGACGCATTGATGCGGGTTTCGATACCGCCATCCCTCAGCAGGCACGCCTTGCGGACAGCAAACAAGAACAAGTTCGCCGTCCAGCTCAAATAGATCTGGGCATTCCCACATATAGCCAAATTTCTCGCCCAGTTCGATACGCGTTGAATATTGCCAAGCTTCAAGATCGCTTGATGTGTACACGAGGACGCAGCCGCGATCATCTTTAGTTCTAGCACCAAGAACCATATAATAGATGCCATCATGCCCGAGAATCTTGGGGTCGCGCACATGGGTGCTGATATCATCCGGATAGTCTCGTGGACCCACCGCGATACGTTTCTCCCCCAGCTCATATGGATTGTCGATAACCATATGAATCTGATTCTGCTCGCGCCCCGCCAGCACGTAGTCGTAGTCATTGCGATCGAAACGCTTCACATTACCGGTGTAAAAAAGGTGAATTGAGCCGTCATGCATAAACGCAGAGCCCGAATAAGCACCGCTCGAATCTATATCGGAATCAGGGAAGAGTACCGGTCCGCAATTCTCATATGTTGCAAAGTCCTTCGTCACAAGATGATTCCAAAGGGTTGCGCCGCCGTGCGCAGCATCAAACGGGTCGTACTGATGATAGATATGATAGGTATCGCCAACTTGGATAAGACCATTGGGGTCGTTAAGCCATCCTAGCTCGGGCTCAACGTGAAACGCTAGCCTGTCTGGATCTGTCGCGATGCGAGTCACCGTGCCATCCTGCCCCGCGCGCCACAGCTCGTAATCCGCACGCGTCGCCTTTTCTTTCTGATTGAACACCTCACTGACCTCCTTTTGCACGAGAAAGGACGCACAGCCCCACGAGCTGAACGCCCTTTCTCCAAGCGCTTAAATATGCTGGGTTCTTTGAATGACTCAGGCTAGAAGCTGACGTCGAAGCCAGCTCCCGCGCCTTCTTCATCAGTAGTCGGAACACCCTTTGCCTTGTTATAGGCAAAAATCAAAACAATCGGCACGAAGAAGGCGATGAGGTTACCAACCACATACCACACTAGCGTCTCGGGGGTAACAATCAGTAAGCCGAGCACACCGGTCAAACCCTGGCCGATAGCACGGACCTCAAAAAGTTTGACGAAAGCCCCACCACAGCCAGCACCGATGCAAGCGCAGACGAACGGAATGATCGAGTAGCGCATGTTAGCAGCAAAGATAGCGGGTTCAGAAATGCCAACCAATGTCGGGATGAATGAGGACATGCAGATGCTGCGCTCTTTGGAATGCTTCTTATGAATGAGGTACATGCCAATAGCGCCGCCGCCCTGGGCAATAATGGAAACGGACCAGATGGCCTGGATGTAGTTGAAGCCAGTCGTAGCGACGAGATTCGCCTCGATACCCTGAATGAACTGATGGGTACCAGTCACAACAAGTGGCTGAAGGAACGTGGCGAAAATGAATGCACCGAATATCCCCATCCTGTTGTAGAGAACATCGATCACACCAGCGAGTACGTCACCAATAAGGTTACCAAGCGGGCCGAATACGGTGAACAGCGCAACATTGGCAAGAATAAGCGTGACGGTTGGGACAAAGACGAACGAAACAACCTCGGGGATATACTTCTGAGCAAGCTTCTCAATCCTTGCCATAAACCAAGCGGTCAAAATGGCGGGGAATACACCGCCCTGGAAAGCGACCATGGGGATGGAGAGGGGGCCAAAATCCCAGTAGTCAGCACCGGAAGAGTCGAGCACGAACGCGTTGCGATTCATGAGACTCGGATGAACCATAACAATACCGACGAGGATGCCTAGGATTGGATTGCCGCCAAAACGCTTAACCGCGCTGTACATAACAAGTACGGGCAGATAATCGAAGGTGGTAGCGATAATGCCGAAGAAACTCGCGACATTCTTGAGAAACTCGCTATGGTCGGCAAGGCTGCCCTCCATGCCAAAGAGGCCGTTGGCCACAAGGAGCGACTTTAAGCCGATGATGATGGCAGCGCCGACGAAAGCGGGAATGATGGGGATGAAGATATCGGAAAATACCTTGAGAACCGAGAAGACCTTACCCTTCTTGTCAGCCTCGGCACCCTTAGCCTCGGAAGCGCTGATTTCCTTAACGCCCGTTAGAGCCATAAACTCTTCGTAGACCTTGTTGACGGTGCCGGTGCCAAAGATAATCATGAGCTGGCCGCTGTTATAGAGCACGCCCTTGACGCCATCTATATTCTCGAGCTCGGCTTTATTATATTTATTCGTATCCTTGAGCACTAAGCGCAATCGGGTCACGCAATGCGTGGCGCCTTCAATGTTCTCCAGGCCGCCAACGTTATCGACGACTTGCTGGGACACTGCCTTGTAGTCCATGTTTTTCTCCATTCCTTTACAAGGGCATAAGATAACGCGCTGTCGTTACAGAGACGCGATCGTTGCGTTTTCGCACTTGAGCGTTCCGTCGGTGACCGTCAGTGCCACTCCCTGACCCTTCTTGTTGCAGAAGCGCGCGTTGAGCGCGACATCGTCGACAAAGATAGTCGCGATATCGTCGTCAACGACCAGGCGCACATGATGAGTGCCCTCGCCCTTAAAGAACAACGGACGCTCGAGGCCCATGTTGTTGACCTGGAACCACGGATACTGGGGGGCCGCCGCAAACTCGAGCTTGCCCTCGCGCAGGTTGGCGCGGAACTCATAGGCAAGACCGGACTCGGCGTCCTCGGCAAGCTTCACCGAGAAGCCGGCAGCGTCACCGGCGAGCTCGATATCGGCGTCGAGCATATAGGTGGAGCCGGCATCCGCGGCGAGCACCTGCTCGACCTTGCCCGACTCGCAGGAAAGCTCAAGGGCCCCGACTGCCTTAGCCTCGCCAAAGGCGCCAAGCATGCTGTCGGGAAGCTTGGTGCCGAGCGTTCCGTCGGCACGCTGAACGATCTCGAGGGGCATAAAAGTGCCACCCCACAGGTAAGAGCTGGGGTCGCCGCCCTCGTCGCGCGTAGGAACCCAACCAAAGAGAACGCGGCGCTCGCCGTCAAATGCGGTACGTGCGGCATAGTACGCGCGGCCATCGAAGGAATCGTCCGCAGGAGTGATCCAAGGACCGTTGATAGAGCGAGACATGCGGTAACGGGTCTTGTTGCCATCGCTGTACTCGGAGAAGACCAGGTACCACCAGTCGCCCATCTTAAAGAGATCGGGCATCTCGAACATGGTGTACAGACCCGGATTCCACCAGTCGCCCTGGAACTCCCAGGTGCTCAGGTCCTTAGAGGTAAACTTGACCAGACGACCGGTCATCAGATGCTTATCCTCGCCCACACGCGTGCCGAGGATGAGCATGTACTCTTCGTTCTCCTCATCCCAAAGCACAAAGGGATCGCGCCAGTTGCGGTCATCGTAACCCTCCTGGGGCGGAAGCAGCGTCTCGGCGATGTTCTTCTCCCACTTGACGGCGTCGTCGCTCGTTGCGTGAAGAAGAACCTGCTTCATCAAACGTGCGCGGACCTTATCGCGATTGCAACCAGTGTAGAGCGCATGGTACTTGTCGCCCACCTTAAACACCGTGCCGGCATAAATGTACTGGTCGACTTCCTCGTCGCCGCCACGCTCAAGGCTCTCGCCAAAGTCCTTGTAGTTGACGAAATCCTTGGTCGTAGCGAGCGCCCAGCCAAACGGCTCTCCGAAAGGTTCGGGGTTACGCGTGTCACGCTGATGATAGAGATAGAACGTGCCGTCCTCACCGTACGGCATGATGTCGCCTACCCAAATTCCCTCAGGCTGATAATAGACTTTGTGCATCCGGGGCTTCCTTTCCCACTGAAGACTTACTCGGTACGATCGCAAGATATGTCAAGCGTTTTCATATGTCAATCGTTTTCACACTTGAACGTCTTTCAACAGCTCAAGTCATAGGCAAACGGTTGACATATACCGGTGAACGGTAATGGGTAATGCTAAAGAACTAGGGCACCAGTAAGGCTAGGCGGTTTTGCCCTCAATAAGCTCAACGGGGAGTTTTATATTCGACTCGGGCTTTTCACCGTTAATGAGAGCTATGACCGATTGCGCCGCAAGCTCACCTATGCGCTCGATATCTTGCCGTACGGTTGTCAATTCCGGCATAAAGGTCCTCGTACGACGAGCGCCATCCGCGCCAATAACTTTGATGTCCTTCGGCGCACTCAGACCTCGTCGAGCCATGACGTTGAGGCAAATGGCGGCCATCATATCATCTCCGGCAAAGATGCCATCGATATCAGGATTCTCATCAAGAATCTGCGCGACCGCAGTCCCCTTCTCTTCATCAGACTTTACAAACTCAACCTCACGCACAAGAGCGGATAAGCCTGCATCAGCGACTGCATCTAGGTATGCCTCGGAACGCTTGTTACCGGGCATTCTCATGCGACTATTATTACGCAAGCACAGGATGCGAGAGCAGCCGCCATCAATCAGACGTCGCGTGGCAATCTCGCCGATGGCATAGCTATCACTGGCGATTTGGACAGAGCCTTCACCTAAATCACAATCGATGCCAACCAAGCTCAAGCCCATCTCGGCATATGCCTCAGCGCCGATATTAAGCGAATTGACAATGACGCCATCGACCATGTTACGCCTGAGCATGTCGATATAGGAGCGCTCTAGATCAGGACGGCAAGCGCTGTTGCAAAGCAGCATCTTAAAGCCGTTTTCCGCAAGCGTTCGTTCAACAACCTGAACAACTTCACCATGAAACGGGTTGCTAACAAAGGGAACAATCATCCCAACAAGATTCAAGCGGCCGTTAAGCATAGCACGAGCAATATCGTTGGGAGCATAATTGATACGCTTCATCGCCGCTTGAACTTTGTCACGGGTTTCTTGACTAATGTAGCCGCGATTGTTAAGAACGCGAGATACTGTCGTTGGAGAAACCCCGGCGGCAGCGGCAACTTCCTTGATGCCCGGCTTTCCGGCATCCTTCGACCGCGCCGTTCCGCGAACCATAGCGCCCTCCAAATCTACTTGTTATCCGATTTCATGAAAGTAAAGCATACCCTAACTCCAGCAACCAATATAACGAAAGAGCGCTTCTGTTGGGAGAAGGCATACATCAAGCAAGAGCGTTCAAATGAAATGCTAATTGATGGTTTTTATTTAATAAGCCCCTACGCGACACCCACAAGGAAAACTCTGAGCGCTTTCCAAACCAAAAACAACAATGCAGACCAGATTGCACACACCCATAGCTGCGCGGCGACGACCTCATTAATCGCGTTGGAAAGTTGGTGTAAGGGAAATCGATATAAGGACAGCGGGCGCCTAAGAGTCAAATCGGCTACGAAAAGGAATCAAAAAAGCCAACGAACGCAATGAGCGTACTGCCACACCCCTGCCCGCTCCGAAGGCCTCTCCAACATGGGGCCTGCCTGCACTCTGCTCGTGTCCATAGTCAATGAGATGATGGACATGCAGGCCGTCACGCCTGCATGGAATGAGCCAACACGCGCAGGAGACAACGAAAAGCAGAACTCGCAGCCCAAGGGAAGTGTCCCCGGGATGCTCCGCGAAGCGCGCATCCCGGGGACTCTGCATTTGGGGCCTGTCTTGCCTTTTGCTCTACAGCTGGTAATGCCGCCTATGAGCGATCAACTCAGCCGCAATGGAGATAGCGATCTCGTTAGGCGTCTCGGCGCCAATCTTGATGCCGATGGGCATATGGATGCTCGCGATATCCTCGTCCGAATAGCCTTCCTCGGCCAGCTTGCCATGGATAAAGGCGGTCTTTTTCTTGCTGCCCAAACATCCCAGGTAGGCGGGATGGGCGGCAAGGGCCTGGGACACCACGGCAAAGTCGCTACCATGGCCCGCAGTGGACGAGATGACGATGTCGCGCGGACCGATCTTGCAGCTCGCCGCCAAATCGCCGTAGTCGACCAGGCGACGGTCGAGCACGCCGGGCAACAGCTCTTCGGAAAGCATCTCCGCGCGGTTGTCGCAGGAGACCACGGCGAACCCGGCGCCGGCGAGCACGGGCGCCAGGGCGCGGCCGACGTGGCCGCTGCCGAAGATATAGGTGAGGCCCTCCGGGCAGAGCGGCTCGAGGTAGACGGGGGCTCCATCCACATCGGTCACGCCGGCGGCGACGCCCGGCTCGACATCGACAACGGAGAGCGCAGGCGCGCCCACGATGGTCGCAGCGGACTCCGCACCATGGGCCGGAGCGTCCGCGGGACGGACCGACGCGAACGGTGCGAGGTCGATCTCAAGCGCTCCATCGCCACGTTCTACCAGCACTTTTTCAAGCTGCTTAAAAAACTCCAGCTTATCGCTATCAAGATAGAGATAGCACAGGTCAATCATGCCGCCGCACACCATGCCGGTATCGCTTACGCGACCACCCATGGTATAGCTCACCGTGCGCGAGGAGCCGGCGGCGAGCAGCTCCACGGCCTCGCGTATGGCGATGTCCTCCACGGCACCGCCTCCCACCGTACCCGCGATCGAACCAGTGGCATCCACGGCCATCCAGGCGCCGGCGGAGCGCGGGGACGACCCGCGCGTACCCGTGACCACCGCCAACTCGACCGCGCGCCCCTGCTCGAGCGCAGCGATCAGCGCGCTTGCAACTTGAAGCTTCTCCATCGAATATGTTCCTTTCATCACGCCAGGACCGCTCGCGAACAACGCGGCGGGGCTACCAGTGTACGCGAAGGCGCGGGGCGGGACCGACACCATCGGGCGCATCGCCATCATCCCCCGCTCCATCATAGGGAAGGACCCTACCCACCTCTACCGCGACGGGCACGCGCGGATCCGCGGCAAGCTCAGCAAGCATCGCGGGCGCGTCCTCCGCATCCACGCAGATCATGAGACCGCCGGAGGTCTGCGGGTCGAAAAGCAAGTCTGCCACGTCAAGCGGCACGTCAGAAAGGTCGGCTGACGCCTGGGCGTACTCGCGGTTGCGGTATGCCCCCGCGGGCACAATGCCCATGGCGGCGAACTCGCGCGCACGGGGCAAGAACTCGAATGCCGCCGCGTCGACGTCGATGGCAACACCTGCGCCCTGCGCCATCTCCAGCAGGTGCCCCATCACGCCAAAACCGGTGATGTCCGTGCAGGCGTGAACGCGGTAGCGCACCATGATATCGCGCGCGCCGCGGTTGAGGGTGGTCATGATGTCGAGCGCGCGCTGCGCGAGGTCCACGTCCACCAGGTCCGCTTTCATGGCAGACGTGAGCACGCCGATGCCCAGCGGCTTGGTGTATACCAGCACGTCGCCCGGGCGGGCGCCTGCGTTGGTGAGGATGCGGTCCGGATGCACCAGGCCGGTGACCGCCATACCGTACTTGGGCTCGGGGTCGTAGATGCTGTGGCCTCCGCACACGATTGCGCCCGCCTCCGTGGCCTTGGCGCAGCCGCCGCGCAGGATGTCGCGCACGGCGTCAGGATCCATATCCTGCGGTACCGCCATGATGTTCAGCGCCGTCTTGGGCTCGCCGCCCATGGCGTAGATGTCCGAGAGCGCGTTGGTCGCCGCGATGGCACCGAAGGTGAAGGGGTCGTCCGCGATGGGCGGAAAGAAATCGAGCGTCTGCACCATGGCGACGTCCGGGGCCACCTTGTAGACCGCGGCATCGTCCGCGCGATCGAACCCCACCAGCAGGTTGGGGTCGTGCGGCTGCTCGAACCCCTCGAACAGCTTCGCCAGCTGGCCGGCGCCCACCTTGGCACCGCAGCCCGCGCAATCCGCCAGTTTGGTCAGCTTCACATCGCTAGCCATCACATACTCCAATCCGTACGCCAGGCGCATTTCTAGGACAATAAGAGGGGTTAAAAGGGGGACGAGAAGTGCATGATCGCCTCGAGCACGCCTCCGCCCACAGCGGACGCCTTGTCGGACACCGTGTCGCAAAACGCGCGCTCGCCGCGGGGGTCGATGTCGCCCGACTTCATGCCGCGCACCACCCGCACGCCCGGGGCGATGAGCCCGCGCAGCACGCCGTCGATGGTCGCGACCATGGGCTCGCCCGCCACGCGACCGACCACCTCGCCCGCGCTCACCGCGTCCCCGATGGCGCGCACGCACTCAAAGGGACCGTCCGCCGGCGCGCGCAGCACGCGGTCCGCGCCCACGCCCGCGATTACGCCCGGGACCCCGGTGTTAGCGATGGGGCTGCCCTGGTAGATAGCGCGCCCCAAGTAGTGGCCCCGCTTGGTCTCCACCGCGGCGTGGCAGTCGATCCCCGCCGTGAAACCGGGGCCCACGCCCACCACCACAGGCGCCATGTCCATACTGGTCCCCAGGTTGCGCTTGGCCAGAATCGCGTCGACCACGGCATCGGGCGCCAGCGCGCCGATCATCCGTGCGTCCGAATCGACCACCACGGCGACGTCGCCCGCGGCGGCGATCGCGCGCGCGACACGCGCATCGGCGACGAGGCGGGCCGTCACGTCCTCCACGCGCGCCTCGCCCAGACGGATGGCCTCGGAGAACGCGACCGTCCTGCGTATGCAGGTTGGCTCGGCGATATCCGCCATAACCACCTGGCAGCCGGCGCGATGCAGGCGCAGCGCGATGCCGGTGGCGATGTCGCCGGCGCCCCTCACGTAAACAAGCATGGCATCTTCCTCTCAGTCCCTACAGCATAAGGTCCACGTAGCCCGCGTCTATACCCTCATCTTGCATGAGCCGCTCGAACGTCGGGCGCTCGAAGGGTTCCATGCGCCAGGCGAGGCCGCAGTCCGCGTTGATCTGCACAGGCAGCGGAATCAAGCGTCCGGCGACCCCGCGCTCGGTGCACGCGCGCTCCGCATGGATGGCGTCATGCGTGCTGTGAAACGTCGCCACGCAGCACGGTCGCGCCCTCATCGCGAATTCCCCGCATCGTCCGAATTTTCTGCCGCCAGCTCGGACAACGCCGCCAGCGCCACGTCGACTTCTTCTTGCGTGGTGTAGTAGCCAAAGGAGAAGCGCACCGACCCCGCGCCCTGGGTGCCCAGCGCGCGATGCATCAGCGGCGCGCAGTGAAGTCCCGCGCGGGTGGCGATGTCGTAGCGCCAGGCCAGGGCGTCTGCCAGCGCGGAGGATTCGCAGCCCGCCAGGTTGAGCGCGACGGTCGCCACGTGGTCGCAGGCATTGCTACCGTACACCGTGATGCCCGGAATCCGCGCCAAGCCCGCCACAAAATGCGCGCGCAGCGCGGCCAGGCGCTTATGGATGGCGTCGACCCCCTGCGCGCGGATAAAGCTCGCACTCTGCGTAAGGCCGGCCAGGCCATGGCCGTTCAGCGTGCCCGCCTCCAGGTGCTCGGGCCACGCGATGGGCTGGTCCTTCTGGTCGGAGAACACGCCCGTGCCGCCGAAGAGGAGCGGCTCGATATCGATCCGCGGGTTGGCGATCAACCCGCCCGTGCCCGTGGGACCCATCAGCGCCTTGTGACCGGTGAAGCACAGCACGTCCGCGCCCACGGCCTCCATGTTCACGGGATAGGCGCCCGCGGTCTGCGAGGCGTCCACCAGTAGCAGCGCGCCGGCTGCATGGGCGATGCGGGCGACGCGCTCGATATCCACCACGTCGCCCGTAAGGTTGGACGCATGCGTGCAGCACACCAGCCGCGCGCCCTCGACAACACGTTCTAGCTGCTCATAGTCAAGTAGCCCGTCATCGTCCAGACCAACGATCGCACGGTCGATGCCGCGCTGGCGCTCCAGCGCGTAGAGAGGACGAAGAACGGAGTTGTGCTCCATAACGGTGGTGACGACGCGGTCGCCGGCTCGCACCAAACCGAAGATGGCGGTGTTGAGCGCTTGGGTAGCGTTAGCGGCGAAGATCACGCGGTCAGGATGGGACGATCCCAGAAGCGCGGCCATCTCAACGCGACAGCCGTACGCGCCGCGCGCAGCCATGAGATCACGGGTGGAGGTGCCGCGCGACGAGCTGCCCAAGCTGGTGAGCGCCTGCGACACGGCCTGCGCCACGCACGGCGGACGCATGAGCGAAGTGGCGGCGCAGTTGAGGTAGATCACAGCGAGACAACCCCTCCGGACAGCAGGATCTGCGAGATGGCATACAGGTTGGTGATGCCGCCCACGGCGAGCTTGTCCTTAAGGCCGTGGAAATCCAGGCAGGTGCCGCAGGTGAGGATCTCACAGCCGCGAGCCTCGAGCTCGCGCAGGTCGTCGATGGAGGGAGAGCCCTCGCAGGTGACCTTGGCCCCGTCGTTGAAGAACACCATCTTGGCGGGCGGAACGTCGGCGTTGGCGAAGGCGTAGATGATGCCCTTGAGCAGGATGCGTCCCAGCTCTTTGTCGCCGCGCCCCATGACATCGTCGCCCACCGCGACCACCACGGGCGCGCCGTTGGCCACGGTTGCCAACGGGCTGGACTGCGTTGCGGGCAGGTCGCAGACGGCCTCAAACGCGGAGGCGCCTTCACCGGCAGAAGCGGAGTCCTCGGCAGGCGCCTCTCCCCCGGCGATGCGCACGGACCACTCGCCCGCGCCTTCCACAACCTCTACGGCGCGACCGCGGGACGCCGCCAGGCGCTTGAGATTCTCGACCGCGACCATCTCGTTGGCAAGCACCTCGAGCTCCTGGTCCGCCTGGCCCTGAGCGGCAAGCTGGTCCAGGGCCTTGGTGGCCAAGATCACGGGTTGCGGACAGGATTTGTTCCTTGCATCGATCTGCATGATGATTCTCCTTTCGCGGCCGCGCTACGGCGGTCGCAGACGTGCTACGGTGTTGGCATGGGCGCCCCCGCGCCAACGTCATGCCAATGTACCCATCGAAATATCCGCTCTTGCATCAAGCGAATTAGGTGATATGCCATGCTCCATACCATACCGCTAGATCAGCTGCTGGCGCCGCGCCGCGGCGTGATATCGGTCATCGGCAGCGGCGGCAAATCAACGCTGCTCGCATGCGGCGGACGGGCGCTGGCAGATGCAGGAAGGCGCGTGGTACTCGCGACCTCGACCCATATGTTCGTCCCCCAAGATATCCCGCTCGCAAGCAGTGAGTTGGAACTTGAAGCCATGCTCGCCAAGTGCAACCTAGTGTGCGTGGGCGAGGTGGAGCAGCGCACCGGCAAGCTCATCGCATCGGCGATCCCCTTCTCGCGGCTCGCGGACATGGCGGATTACGTGCTAGTAGAGGCAGACGGCTCGCACCGCCTGCCGCTGAAGGCCCACGCCCCCCATGAGCCGGTGATCCCCGCCGCGAACGCCCGCACCATCCTCGTAGTCGGCGCCGGCGCCTTTGGCGAGACGGTTGAGACGGCGGTGCATCGACCGGAGATCTTCTGCCGTCTCACGGGCTGCTCGCCCCAGGATGCGGCGACACCGGAGCTGGTGGCGCGGGCCGTGGCTGCAGAAGGTCTGGTGGACGAGGACGACCTGGTGATTCTCAACCAGGTAGACCATATGGACCGGCCTAGCAGCCTGGATGCGTACCATGATTTCGCGCGCACCCTGGGCCGGGAGGTTCTGGCCGGAAGCATACGGTCCGGCGCCCTCGTCCACCTTGGCTAACGGCCTTGCTCGCTAGCCCCCCCGATCACGCGCTGGTCGGCTGGTAGCGACCGCGCGCGACAGCGGGGGCGGGCGATGGCGACGCCGCTAGCGCGCCACGTAGCGACCGGGCTTGGAGCCCACGGGCTCGCCGTCGCGAACCGCGAGCTCGCCGTTGACAAAGACCCACGCCGCACGACCGGTGACGTCCATGCCCTCATAGGGCGTATAGTCCACCGCCTGGTGCTGGCCGGCGGCCGTAATGGTCCAAGCGACGCGCGGATCCCAAACGCAGATATCCGCGTCAGCGCCCTCCGCCAGACGCCCCTTGCGCGGCCATAGGCCAAAGACCTTGGCAGGGCCCTCGCTGAGCAGGCGGCACAGGCCCGCAGGACCCAACTGGCCACCCAGCGCCGTCGCCATCACGACGGGACGGTGCTCGATGCCGGGCCCACCGTTGGGTATGCGGGTAAAGTCATCGCGCACGCGGTCTTTCTGCCCATGCAGGTTAAACGAACAATGGTCCGTAGCGATGCTGTCGACTTCGCCGTCAAGCACTGCCTCGCACAGCGCGCGGGCATTCTCCGCGGAGCGCAGCGGCGGACTCATGACGTACTTGGCGCCCGTAAAGCCGTCCTCGCCCTCTTCCAGATATCGCGTCTCGTCCATAACCAGATACTGAGGGCAGGTCTCCACGAAGATATTCTTCTGGCCGCGGGCACGGGCGGCGCGGACCGCCTCAAGCCCCAGCTTGGTTGACAGGTGCACCACGTTGACCGGTGCGTCGCCCGCTAGGTGCGCCAGGTAGAGCAAACGGCTCACGGCCTCGGCCTCCACCACGGGCGGGCGAGAAAGGGCGTGTCCCTCCGGTCCGGTAATGCCGCGCGCAAGGGTGCGCCGCTGCAATTCGTTAACAAGGTCGCCGTTCTCGCAGTGCACGCACAACACGCCGCCCAGGGGCTTCAGCGCCTCGAGGACCTCAAGGGTCTGCGCATCGTTCAGGCGAAGGTGGTCATAGGCGAAATAAGTCTTGAAGCTGGTGATGCCCGCCTCGCGCATAGCGGGAAGCTCCGCGCGCGTCGCATCGCTCCAATCCGCGATTGCCATATGGAACGCATAGTTGGCGGTACAGGTGCCATCCGCGCGGGAATGCCACTCGCGCAGGGCCTCGTCCAGCGTCATACCGCGGTCCTGTGTGGCATAGTCAACGATAGTGGTGGTGCCGCCGCACGCCGCCGCACGCGTTCCGGTCTCAAACGTATCCGCGGTCCAGTCCATACCGGTCCAGCACTGCAGGTGCGTATGGGCGTCGATAAAGCCCGGGAATACCCAGCAGCCCGCGGCATCGACCACCTGGTCGCCTTGCCCGGGCTCGATATTCGCGGCGATTTTCGCGATGCGGTCGCCCTCCAGCGCGACGTCTGCGCGGCGAAGGCCTTCGGGCTGCACGCAGGTTCCGCCCTTGATGATAATCATGAGGCACGTCCCTCCTTGGATTCACGTTCCAATACAACGGCGCCGGACAGCTGGGCGCGGGCGACATCCAAATCGTCTGGCACATCTATGTCCAGAAGCTCGGCCCTGCTCACGGCCTCGACGATCTTTACGGGTAGCCCCTCCCTGCGCAAGACCGCGGAACCGCCGTCGGCGCCCTCGAGCTTCATCAAATCGGAAAAGCAGCGCGCGGGAAACAGAACGGGGCTTCCGGGATGTCCTTTCCATCCCAAGCGGTAGACGTACTGGGGCTCGCGCCAAAAAGCCTCGGCCAAGCGCTCGAAGCTCTCGCGCGACACCAAGGGCTGATCGCCAGGCAAAAACAGGCAGCCCCGCCATTCCCTGCCAAGGCCCTCGCCAAGGCCGGCCCGCACGGAATCGCTTCGCTGCGGGCCGTGATGCAGAGCGAAGCGCGCCCCGTGCTGCGCCGCGACCATGGCGGCCGTCGGCCAGCGCGTCGACACCACCACGTCGTAGCAAGGCGGCACGGAATCTATAGTCGTCCCCAAGACGGTAGAGGCGCCCAGGGCCTCGAACAGCTTGTTGGACGGCTCGTCGCCGCCGGCAACCCCCAGGGCGGCGGCGAAACGCGACCCCGTCCCCGACGCCATGATGACGCAGCCCAAACGCCCCTTCGCTTCCCGTTGGTCTTCCACAGTGCCCCCCTCGGACCGTCCTCGTCCAATAACCTCGTCCAAAACGCACGCGCCATAACGCCCAAAAAGCGGAGCGCCCGCACACGGCAGCCGCCCCGCTTTCTAGAATACGTTAGTTATGCGCCAAGAATGGCGGTACCGGTCTTGCCGGCAATACCGTCAGCCGCCTTCTCAAGCAGCGTGATCAGCGCGCGACGACCGGGCTTGCTCTGCGCGAAGGCGCAGGCGGCCTGCACCTTGGGCAACATGGAGCCCGCGCCAAACTCGCCGGCGTCGGCAAGCTCGGTAGCCTCCTGGGGCGTCAGCGTATCGAGCCAACGCTCGTGATCGGTACCAAAGCCCACGGCCACCTTCTCGACCGCGGTAAGGATGACCAGCTCGTCGGCATCCAGTTGCTCGGCGAGCTTCTCGGCGGCGAAGTCCTTGTCGATGACCGCCGCGGCGCCCTTGAGGCGGTTGTGCTCGGTGGGCGTGACGGGAATGCCGCCACCACCGCAGCAGACAACCACGTGGTCGTTGGCGACCAGGGTCTGGATGGTATCGAGTTCGACGATCGAAACGGGCTTGGGGCTCGCGACAACGCGGCGATAGCCCTTCTTCTCGTCATGCATGAACTCGTAGCCGCGCGTAGCCTTGAGCTCATCGGCCTCGACCACGTTCATGAACGGGCCGATGGGCTTGGCGGGATTCTGGAACGCGGGATCGTCCGGGTCGACCTCGATCTGGGTGAGGACGGTGGACACGCCCTTCTCGACACCGCGGTTGAGAAGCTCCTCGCGCAGGGCGTTCTGTAGGTCGTAGCCAATGTAGCCCTGGCTCATGGCACCGCAGACGGACAGCGGCACCGGAACGTACTTCTCAGGATCGCTACGGGTGAGCTCAGCCATGGCGTTGGCGATCATGCCCACCTGCGGGCCGTTTCCGTGGACGATGACGACCTCGTTGCCGGCGACGATGAGGTCCGCGATCGCTGCTGCGGTGCCGCGGACGGCCTCCATCTGCTCGGGGAGGTTCGAACCCAGGGCGTTACCGCCAAGGGCGACAACAATGCGCTTGCTCATGCCAACCGGTCCTTACTGCTGGTTCCAACGGGGAGTGGCGGCAGCTTCGAGGGCGCGCAGGGTCTCGACCGGGTTCTTGACCTTCTGCAGGAACATCATAGCGGCGATGGCGTAGGGCTTGTAGCTGGCCTCCTTGTACATGCCGATGCGATGATCCTCGAAGACGTCGGCCATGACCTCGCCGTTCTCGCAGGAGACGCCGGAGATGTCGGCGGGCAGCGGGTGCATGAAGATGGTGTCCTGGCCGTTAGCGGTGGTAGCCATGAGCTCGCGAGTGGAGACCCAGTCCTTATGGGTGGCGTTCTGGGCGAGCAGCTCCTTCTCGAGGGCAGCAATACCGGCGTCGTCGCCAGCGGCGTACAGCTTGGTGCGCTGCTCCATGGCGGCAAACGGAGCCCAAGACTTGGGGATGACGATGTCAGCGCCCTCGAAGGCCTCGGCCATGGTGTTGACCTGCTTGAAGGTGGCGCCGGACTCGGCAGCGTAGGCCTTCGCCTTCTCGACGACCTCAGGCATCAGATCGTAGCCCTCGGGGTGCGCCAGGGTGACGTCCATGCCAAAGCGGGGCAGAAGCGAGATCAGCGACTGCGGGCAGGACAGCGGCTTGCCGTAGGAAGGAGAGTATGCCCAGGTAACGGCAACCTTCTTGCCCTTGAGATTCTCAAGGCCGCCGAACTCCTCGATGAGGTAGAGCATGTCGGCAGAGGACTGCGTGGGGTGGTCGGAGTCGGACTGCAGGGAGATCAGCGTGGGACGGTGGTCGAGAACGCCGTCGGCGTAGGCCTGCTGGACGGACTCGGAGACCTCGGCCATATAGGCGTCGCCGGCACCGATGTACATGTCGTCGCGGATACCGATGACGTCGGCCATGAAGGAGATCATGGTAGCGGTCTCGCGAACGGTCTCGCCGTGGGCGATCTGGGACTTCTTCTCGTCCAGATCCTGGAGCTCGAGACCGAGCAGGTTGGAACCCTTGGAGAAGGAGAAGCGGGTACGGGTGGAGTTGTCGCGGAACAGCGAGACGGCCAGACCGGAGTCGAAGATACGGCTGGAGATGTTGCGCTCGCGCAGGTTGCGGATGGCGGCAGCAGTCTCGTAGAGAGCCTTCAACTCATCGGTGGTCCTGTCCCAGGTGTGCAGGAAGTCGCTGTTGTACATACCGGAGTAGTCGAGGCCGGACAGGGACTCGAGGATCTCGTTGAAATTCTTGGCCATTGTGGTTCTCCTTATCAAAGAATCAGGATTGACGCGCGATCGGTCGAGGGCGCGGAAAGGCTTCAAGCCAAAGGCCGCCGCATGCCAGGCATTGGGAAGAGAGAGTGGGGCATACGGCAGCCTGTGGTCACAAGATGGGAAGGGATACTACTTGATGTCGTTATCGGTAGCGCCGGCACGGAAGACCGTGACGTCACCGGTAGCGAGGGAGTCGTCATAGAGGTTGACGGCCGCGGTGTACATAGCGGCTGCGGTCACCAGGTCCTGCTTGTAGGTAACCTCGTTGGGCGCATGGGCCTGGCTCTCAGCGCCCGGGCCGAAGCCGACGCAGGGGATGCCGTAGCGACCCTGGATGGAGACGCAGTTGGTGGAGAAGGTCCACTTGTCGATCAGCGGGCGATGGCGCTTGTCCATGGACTGCTCGCAACCGATGCGCTCCTCGCCGAACAGGCCGTGGTGAGCGTCGGCGAGCGCCTGCACGTGGGCGGCGTTCTCGGCGTTGATCCACGTGGGGAAGTAGGACTCGGTCTCATAAACCTCGCCGGTCCAGCTGGGACGGTCGTACATGTACATGGAGACCTCGACGTCCTCGCCGTACTTCTTGCAAGCGGGGAGGTTGCGGATCTCGTCCAGGCAGGAGTCCCAGGTCTCGCCGGCGGTCATGCGGCGGTCGATGGAGATCGCGCAGGAGTCGGCGACGGCGCAGCGGGACGGGCTGGTGTAGAAAATCTGGGAAACGGTGCAGGTGCCGCGGCCCAGGAAGCGAGCGTCCTCGTAGTGCTCGGGGTTGTACTTGGGGTCGAGCATCTTGACCAGGCCCTTGATGTCGGTGGACTCGTCGCAGCCGTTGTTGTTGAGGGCGCGGACGTCGGCGATGATGTCGGCCATCTTGTAGATAGCGTTGTCACCGCGGTCCGGCGCGGAACCATGGCAGGAGACGCCGTGGACGTCGACGCGAATCTCCATGCGGCCGCGGTGTCCGCGATAGATGCCGCCGTCGGTGGGCTCGGTGGAGATGACGAACGCGATCTTCTCGCGAGCCTCCTCGACGCTGGAGAAGTACTTGTTGCAGATGTACTGCCAGCACATGCCGTCGCAGTCCTCTTCCTGGACGGAGCCGACGACCATGATCTTGTAGCCCTCGGGGATGAGGTTCAGGTCCTTCATCATCTTGGCAGCGTAGGTAGCGGAAGCCATGCCGCCCTCCTGGTCGGAGCCGCCGCGGCCGTAGATGACCTCGTCGTCCTCATAGCCCTCATAGGGGTCGTGAGTCCAGTTCTCGATGTTGCCGATGCCCACGGTATCGATATGCGAGTCGATGGCGATGATCTTGTCGCCCTCGCCCATCCAACCGATAACGTTGCCCAGGCCGTCGACCTCGACCTTGTCGAAGCCAAGCTTCTCCATCTCAGCCTTGATGCAGGCGACGACCTCGCCCTCCTCGCAGCTCTCGGACGGATGGCTGATCATAGCGCGCAGAAACGCGGTCATGTCCTTGCCATAATCCTGCGCCGCCTTCTTGATGCCCTCGAAATCCAGTTCCTTAGCCATTTCTATCTGTCCCTTCTCTCTAGAAGCTGAAACACTGTCGATCGCCTGCCGACTAACGGTGCTACTCGGCCGGATATGCGCCGTCCCAAACGACCTTGCGGTAGTGCTCGGGATCGGTATCGCCCTCGGTGGAGAACATGAGGACGTTGCTGGTCTTGTCCAGCCCGATCAGGTCGCGCAGCTCGGCATAGGAATCATCCGTCATGAGCGTGGAGATGAGGCCCGCGCCCACGGCTCCCGACTCGCCGGAGATGACGCGGGGATCGCCCTTCTCGGGTGCTCCCAGGATTCGCATGCCGCGCGCGGCGACCCAATCGGGGCAGGCCACAAAAGCGGTGACGTGGTTGCGCAGGATGTCCCAACCAAGCGTGTTGGGCTCGCCGCAGCACAGGCCGGCCATGATGGTGGGCATGTCGCCGGTCACGATGCGGGGCTCGCCATCTGCCGCGACGGCGCCCTTGTACAGGCACGCGGCGTTGGTCGCCTCCATAACCACGAACGTGGGGGGATTATCCGGATACAGGTTGGCGAAGTAGCCTACCACGGCGCCCGCCAGCGAACCGACGCCGGCCTGGACGAACACGTGGGTGGGACGGTTGATGGCGGCCTCGCGGAGCTGCTCCGCGGCCTCGGACGCCATGGTACCGTAGCCCTCCATGATCCAGCTGGGGATCTTCTCATAGCCTTCCCAGGCGGTATCCTGAACGATGACGCCGCGCTCGCAGGCATCGGCCTCGGCGGCCGCCATACGGACGCACTCGTCGTAGTTGACCTCTTCGATGGTCACGGTAGCGCCCTCGGCGGCGATGTTGTCGAAGCGGGGCTTGGTGGAACCCTTGGGCATGTGCACAACGGCCTTCTGGCCCAGGCGCTTGGCAGCCCATGCGACGCCGCGGCCGTGGTTGCCATCCGTAGCGGTAAAGAAGGTCGCCTGGCCAAAGTCGCGAGCGAGCTCATCGCTGGTGAGGTAGTCGTAAGTCATGTCGGCAACGTCGCGGCCGGTCTCGTCCGCGATGTAGCTCGCCATGGCGAAGGAGCCGCCCAGGACCTTGAACGCATTCAGGCCGAAGCGATAGCTCTCGTCCTTGACGCACAGGCTGTTGAGGCCCAGGCGGGCGGCCAGATTGTCCAGGCGGGCGAGCGGGGTCACCGTGTACTGCGGAAAGCTCTTGTGGAAGGCGCGGGCCTTCGCGACGTTCTCCAGCGACATGATGCCGAGATGGGCGTCGTCGCTCTTCTCCATGTGGTTGTCCGACCATTGAATCCTGTCAGCCATGCTTCTCTCCTAAGCTCTTCGCTGCCCGACGTTCAAATCTTTCATCTGGATACCAAACAATTTGTTTGTTAATAAGGTTTTATCACATACAAGAGATTATGTACAGACTTTTTGTTTGGTTTCATAATCGGTCGTTTTTTGGCGTTCAACGGTAGTTTTTGCATGTCACGACTATCGCCTTAATAATGTGTCAACATATACCTTACAAAATGTTTGTTAGGAGTACTGAGGAGTGCCATGACCGACAACCAGATCGAGTTCTATAAAAGGCTCGCACACGGACTCGCCCTGCAATTTGGACCCAATTGCGAGGTAGTGGTGCACGACTTGGAGACCAGCGACCTGGACCGCTCCATCGTTGCGATCGAAAACGGCCACGTAAGCGGGCGCAAGCTTGGAGACGGGCCCAGCCACGTGGTGCTCGAGGCGCTGCAGGGGAACAAGAAGATGGAGGATCGCCAGCCCTACCTCACCAAGAGCTCGGACGGCAAGATCTTGAAATCCAGCACCATCTTCATCCGCAACGACGACGGAGACGCCGTAGGGGTCCTGGCGATCAACTTCGACATCACCCTTATGAAGGGGTTCGAAAGCATGCTGTGGACCTTCATCGGAGAGGAGAAGTCCAAGCACCTGGACCCCGAACCCATCACCCGTAACGTCGGCGACCTGCTAGATGACCTGTTCCGCGAATGCGAGCACGTGGTGGGCAAGCCCGCCGCCCTTATGACGAAGGACGAGCGCATCCGCGCCATCGGCTACCTCGATCGCCGCGGCGCCTTCCTCATCTCCAAATCCAGCGAGAAGGCATGCGAGTTCTTCGGCGTTTCCAAGTACAGCTTCTACAGCTACCTCAATGAAGCCAAGGCCCTGGCGGAGACTGCCCAGTAGCGCCCCGAGCTCCCCGCCCTTGCCGCGCCATCTGCGCGCGAACAGAAAAGCCGTCCCGGTCGACAGCATGACCGGGACGGCTTTCTTATCTAAAAACACCACCTGTCCGAGGGGACGCGCGCCAGTCGCCATAACCCCGGCGAGCACAGAGAGGGAGCTGCCCGCCAGGGCTTGCGCGCTAGAACGACCCTTCTCGAATCTGGTCGATGATCTGTAGATACTCTTCCTGGATATCCTCGGGGACGATGCTCGAGAAGGTTCCCACCGACACGCCTCCGTTGGAGAGGTCGCCCAGAACCGTCTTGTTGCCGTACTCCCCCGCCTCGTAATCGCGCATGCACTGGACGATAAGAACGACGTTGTCGGTGACCACGCTGTTGGGGACCAGCGGGTCATCGGGTCCGCCGAGGTCGTTGGGCTGGCCGATGTTATAGGTTCCCGGAAACCCCGCCTGGGCTTCGCGAGCGCCGGCATCGACGACCGAGGCGTCGCCGAACATGACGTCGACGGCGTTTGACGAGCACATCGACGTGGCGATCTCCTTACCCTTCGCGGCGTCGTTGAATGAGCCGGCATAGGCGGTGGTCACCTGGATATCGGGATTGATCTTCTGCGCCGCCTGCGTGTAGCCCTCGAGCTTCTGCAAGGTGGTATCGATCTCGATGCCGCCGATGAAGCCGATGCTGTTGGTCTTGGTCAGCAGGCCAGCCAGCGCGCCGGCGCACTGGCCGATCTGGACGGCGTCGGGCATCGCGGCCTGGATGCCCGCGTTGACCTCGGTTCCGTTGAGAACCAGGAACTTGGCGTCGGGATTGTCCTTGGAGACCTGCAGGACGCTGCTCTGGTATTCGTTACCGGGAAGGTAGACCAGGTCGTAGCCCATGTCGATGTAGGCCTGCATGGTCGCGCCGTAGTCGGCGGTGGCGACGTTCTCGGAATAGGCGGTCTCCCAACCGCACTCCTCCGCCGCTAAAACCATCGCCTCATAGCAGCTGGAACCCCAGCCGCCATCGTTGATGGGCGCGTTGAACACCATCGCGATGCGGTACTTGCCGCCCTCATTCTCCAGATAGCGGTCGCAACCGGAAAGGCCCAGCACCGATGCCCCGGCGAGGGCGGCGACGCCGGCGAGGAATCCCCTGCGGCTCATGGCGCGTGCGGTGCAAAGGGTATTTGTCATTTCGAACACGCTCCTAACGCTGCTCGCGGTAATAAGGCTGGCCGTTGGCCTTGGGGCCCAGCTGCTTGGCACCGAACCACAGCAGCGCGACCACGGTCACGATGTACGGAATCATCTGGAAGAACTGGTAGGGCACGCCGGGCGCCTGGACCTGCAGGGTGATCTGCAGAGCGTCGCAGAAGCCAAAGAGCAGGCAGGCTCCGAGCGCACCCTGGGGCAGCCAGCGCCCGAAGATGACCGCGGACAGGGCGATGAAGCCGCGACCCGCGACGATGCCCTCGGCATACGTGGAGGTGTAGCAAAGGGTGAGGAAGCCGCCTCCCAATCCGGCGAGCGCGCCGCAGATGATGCAGGCGATGTACTTGGTGCGGATGACGTCGATGCCCATGCTCTCGG
This sequence comes from Collinsella sp. UBA1693, assembly GCF_002320115.1. Classification (NCBI taxonomy): domain Bacteria; kingdom Bacillati; phylum Actinomycetota; class Coriobacteriia; order Coriobacteriales; family Coriobacteriaceae; genus Collinsella; species Collinsella sp. UBA1693. The sequence continues at coordinate 118,652 of NZ_DCJT01000006.1, read as the reverse complement.
CAGCGCGCGGGTTCTCGCCCACCGCGCGCCAGTTGAGGCCCGCCTGGAACCGGGAGAAGAACAGCCAGCATAGGGGCACCAGCAGGTAGCCAAGATAGCCCAGGGCGGTCTGGCGGAAGAAGGCGTCGCCCAGAACGGGGATGTCGCACAGCAGCGGAATGGGGATCACCGACATGGCGGCGCCCTTTACCAGCGCGGTGGAGTTAGCGAAGGCGATCTTGTAGATGAAGGTCGCGAGCGCGGGGGCGAGGATGTTGACCGCCATGCCGTAGACGATCTGATCGCCCATGAGGCCGATGGTGCAAACCGCGTACACCAAGTTGACCACCACGCCGGCAAGCGCCGCAGCGGCGACGCCCAGCCAGGGGTTGCCGGTGAAATAGCCCACCAAGAAACCAACGAGGGCCCCTATCGCCATAAGGCCGTCGAGGCCGATGTTGACCATGCCGGCGCGCTCGGAGAAGAGCTCGCCCAGCGTGACGAACACCAACGGGGTAGCCATGCGCACCGTGGTCACGATGATGGCTGGGAGCAGGAGCACAATCGCGTCCATGTTCTACACCTCGGCTTTCTGAAGCTTTTGGCCCGCCTTCGCATCGCTCCCGGTCGATGCGCCCATGCTATCGAGGTACTGCTTGAACGCCGGGAGCTTGAGCAGCGCCGTTCCGGCGACCGCGAAGATGATGATGAGGGCCTGGATGATGTCCACGATTGCCGTGGGCACGTTGACGGCGATCTGCAGCGAGATGGAGCCCGCGCGGAGGATGCCGAAGAAGATGGCGACCAGCAGGGATCCCAAGGGGTTCAGTTGCGCGATCAGGGCGATGGCGACGCCGTCGAAACCAAAGCCCGCGCCGAATCCGGACATGAGACGAATCTGGTTACCGAGAAGCTCGACGGAACCGCCCAGGCCCGCGACGGCTCCGGAGATGAGGAAAGCCAGGAGCATGAGTCGCTTGACAGGGAATCCGTTGACGCGCGACGCCTCCGCGTTCATGCCGACGGCGCGGATCTTGAACCCGAAGGACGTGTGGAACATGACGTAATACAGCGCCACGGCGCACACGATGGCGATGATAACGCCGGGGTGCATGCGAAACGCATCGGAGATGCGGCCCAGCTGGACGCTGTCGGCGACCGCGGGCGTCTGGGGAGTGGTGCCGTCGCGCAGGGCGTTGGTGAAGACGAATCCCATGAAGAGTGTGGCGATGTAGTTGAGCATGATCGAGGTAATCATCTCGTTGAGCCCGCGCGCGATCTTCATGATGCCCGGAAGCGCCGCCCAAAAAGCCCCTGCCAAAATGCCGACCGTCAACCCGCCCAACATGCCGACGGGCCCCTCGAGCCCGGTGAGGACGCAGAATGCAGAGGTGGCGACTGCGCCCATGATGAACTGGCCCTCTCCGCCCAGGTTGAACACGCCGCACTTATACGCGAAGGAGGCTGCGAGGCTGGTGAAGATGAGCGGGCACGCCGTCACCAGGGACTGCGCTATCTTCTGCGGGCTGCCAAGCGATCCATAGAACAGCATCGCGTAGCCGCGAACGGGATCTCGTCCCAGCGCCGCTATGACCACGCCGCCCGCGATAAGCGCGAGCGCCACGGCGATCACCGGCATGAGCACGGTTAGAACCCTGCGCTTATTCATCGTTGTCCCCCTTTCCCGCCATTGCCAGCGAGATGCGCTCGATAGGCGCGTTCTTACCCGGATAGACGCCCATGACGCGACCCTCGAACATGACCGCGATGCGGTCGGACATCTTGAGAACCTCGTCGAAATCCGCGGAGATCATGAGGATCGCGCAACCTGCCTCTCGCGCGGCGATCATGGACTCGTGCACGAAGCTGGTGGCCCCGATATCCAATCCGCGGGTTGGATGCACCGCCACCAACACCTTGGGATCGGCACCCAGCTCGCGGGCGACGATGACCTTTTGCTGGTTGCCGCCCGACAGGTCGCCCACGCGCTGGCGAATGGAGGTGCACCTGATATCGTTGGACTCGCGCTGCTCCACCGCGAAGCGCTCGATCTCATCAAGGCGCAGGCAGGCACCGCCGCACGCCGCAAAGCGCTCGTCGTCCGTAGACTTGAGCACCAGGTTCTCAGCGATGCTCATGTCGCCGATGAGACCCATCTTGTTCCTATCCTCCGGGATATCTGAGACGCCCGCTATTATGAACGACAACGGATCGAAATGCTCGACCTTCTTACCGAGGAGCTCGACCGTTCCGCCGTCCGGAGCCATCAGTCCGCAGGCGACCTGGGCGAGCTGCGCCTGGCCGTTGCCGCCGACGCCCGCGATTCCCAGGATCTCGCCCGCACGGACCTCCAACGACACGTCCTTCAGGCCGCCGCGCTTCACGTTCGCCTCGACGTCGACATGGTCGAAGCGAAGGGCGACAGGCGCGCCCGCGGCAGCGGCATCCACCTTGGCATAGGAGCCCTCGTGGAAGTCGCGGCCGATCATGAGGCTCGCGAGCTCCGCCTCGGTTACCTGGCGGCACTCGACGGTCTTAACAGAGCGCCCGGCGCGCAAAACGGTGATCTTGTCGCTAACGCGCATGACCTCTCGCATCTTATGGGAGATGAAGATAACGGACTTGTTCTCCGACGTGAGGGACTCGATGATCTGGAACAGGCCCTCGACCTCCAGATCGGTCAGCACCGCCGTGGGTTCGTCGAGAATCAGCAGGTCGGCACCGCGATACAGGACCTTGAGGATCTCCACGCGCTGCCTGGCGCCGATCGAAAGGTCCGACACGGGAACCGTTAGGTCAACGTCCAGGCCGTACCGCTCGATCAGCTCTCTCACCTTCGCCAAAGCATCCGCGCGCTGGATTACGGGCGACCCGCCCCGCTCGCCCAGGATGATGTTCTCGAGCGCGGTCATGGCATCGACCAGCATAAAATGTTGGTGGACCATGCCAATACCGAGATCTACGGCGTCTTTGGGAGAGGCGATGCGGACATGCTTCCCGCGCACGTAGATTTCTCCTTGAGTTGGTTTGTACAGCCCCATGAGAACGTTCATGAGCGTAGACTTGCCCGCTCCGTTCTCGCCCAGCAGGGTGTGCACCTCCCCCTCTTGGATTGAAAGCGAGACATCTTGGTTCGCCCAAAACGAGCCGAAGCGTTTTGAAATCCCCTCGATGCGCAGAAGCTCAGCCATGCGACCACGCCCCCTTCGGTGCAGTAAGATGAGAAAATATTCTTACTGTTGCCTTTATTTGCAAACAAAATGTTATTATATATTTGCTTTAATAAAGTCTTATCAGGGCTTTTGTCGGTAGACGGACAGAATATTAGTATGGATGGCTAATAGTTTGATAATTTTCTATTGGTCTTGAAGTTCGATACCACTTACCGAATTGCAGAAAAGAAGGTGGCGTCGGCCTCTTGGAGCCGATCTTCTCGATACTGCGGCGCACTTAAGCCGGCTTGCCGAGCCTGTAGACCTTAGCATCGAGTAGCTCCACATCGGCGCAATCGTGCGTGGCGACGATGAGCGCGCGATCGCCCGCGCTCTCTTTCACCCAAGCGGCGACAAGATGATGCGTCGCCTCGTCCAAGCCCGCGAAAGGCTCGTCGAGTAGGATGGCATCGCCCGGGGCGACCATCGCCCTCAGCAGTTCAACCCGACGGCGCTGGCCGCCGGAAAGCTTGTTGACCGGCGCGTCGAGGTCGATGTCGGGAACCAGGTGGAGCAGCAAGCTGGACACCCCATCCGCATCATATCTATCTGCCGCGAACAGCAAGACGTTCTCCACCGAGGTAGCCGACTCGATGAGTCGAGCATCCTGGAATTGGACGGATAGCCGACCATGGACCCCAACCGAACCCGACGAAGGTTCGATCAGCCCCGCCGCCATGCGCAGGCATGTTGTCTTTCCCGCGCCCGAGGGGGCCATGAGGCAGACGCGCGCGCCGGGATCGAGCGACAGGCTGATTGGCGAGACGCCCCCATACGGAGTCAGGGCGTTATCGATCGCCACGACCGGAAGCGACCCGCACGTTCTTCGATCCGTCCGCGCACCCGGCCCCTTTGAACGGAGCGCCAGACCGATCGATACGGCGATGCTCCCGTCGAGCAGAGCCAAAACTAGCCGCTCGAACAGCACAGCGAGGCAGACCACGGCGACGGTCCACGCAAATACGTCCGCGGTCTCCAGCAGCAGCTTGGCCTGGAAGATCCTCTCCCCCATGCTCCCCGCGGGCGAGCCGATGAGCTCCGCGGCGACGCCGGCCTTCCAGGACATGCCGACGACGCCCGCGCTCGCGGCGCGCACGAACGGGCAGACCTGCTGCCAGCTAAAGGCGAGCATACGGCGCGCACCCGCAACCCGATGCACGTCGAACAGCTCGCGCATCCCCTGATCCATATGGTCGAAGCCCGTGAGCACTGGGAAATACAGCCCGGGCAGCGCCATGAGGACAACTGCCGCGAAACCGACCCACGACGCCCCGAACCACAGCAGGAGAAGGACGATGATGCAGACGATGGGCGCCGCCTTGACCGCATGCAGGGGCACTTGGATGAACTGCCTCACGGTCTCACAGCGGCTCGATACCGCTGCGAGGGGCAGGGCGAGGGCGTACGCGAGGACGATTCCGAGTGCGATCTGGAAGGATGAGCGCGCCACGGCAAGCCAGAACCTCGGCTCGGACGCCGCCGCGACAAGGGCCGCAACGACCTCGAGCGGCCCAGGCAACAGGATGGGAGAGTTATACAGCCAGGAGGCGAGCTGCCATACCAACAGCCAAAAAACGACGGCCACCGAAGCGGCGACCGTCGTCTTATCCCTGCGGTGAAACTTGCGGGATCCATTCATGGGGCTTATCCCTCGACGTCCATGAGGTAGAAATCGTCTGCGGGAAGGCCTCCGCCAACCGATGCGGGGTCGGCGGCGTGAAGCACCGTGAGGTAGCCCGAGAGGGCGGCCTTCATATCGTCGCCGGTCAGGCAAACGATGTTGCACCCGGGGATCGCGCGCTCAGCGACGGGGGCGCTGTCCACGATGCCGGCATCGACCACCGCCTGAGCCCACGCAGCGGGATCGGAGGTAACGGCCTTCGCACTCTCGGCATGGCAGGCCAAGAACTCCTTCACCGCGTCGGGATGCTCGTCGGCGAACTCGCGACGAACCACGGTGACGCCCGTGACAAGCTGGGATCCGGAATCGCCGGCAATCTCATCCCAAACCTGGGTCAGTCCGATGACGGCGGAAAGCTGCTCGTTCTTAGCGCATGCAGCGGTCACGAACGGCTCGGGCAGAACACCCACCGCCATGGGATCGGCGGCGAGGACGGCAACGACCTCGGGCGCCTCGCTCTTGTACTCCAGCGTCACCGAATCGGCGATACCGGCAGCGGAGAGCAGGTGATTCATGACGTATTCGGGCGTCGTGCCCTTGCCCGTCAAGTAGACCGTCCTGCCAGCAAGGTCGGAGAAGCTGGCAACGGACCGATCACCCGTGACGACGCTCAGCACGCCAAGCGTGTTGATGTCGACGACGGCGACTCCGCCCTCGGTCTTCTTATACAGAACGCTCGCCATGTTCGCCGGGACCAGGGCGATATCGAAGTCGCCCTTAACGATGTTGGGGACGATCTCGTCCGCGGTGCCGACGATCGAGAATTTATAGTCGTTCTCGACCTCGCCCGCCTTGGCCTCATCCATGAAGGCAACCATGCCCATGGAGGTGGGGCCCTTCATCGAGGCCACGCGGACCTCGACGGGCTGAGCCTTCTGCTCGGGCTCGGGTTGAGCGTCGTTCTGCCCGCCTGCACCGGCGCAGCCCGCGAGGACGAAGGCGAGCGCGAGCAGGAGCGACGCAGAGAATACGAGGCGAACGGCCTTCTTGAACTGATTCATACGCTACGCTTCTTTCTCGTTGGGCATCTTCCAGCCAAAGTGATCGGTGTGCAGCAACCTCTCCGCGAGCGGAGACAGCGGCTTCTCCAGGAAGTCGCGATAGCACGCAAGGACATCCGGATTCTCATGCGAGAAACGCAGGTCGGCAGAAGCGTCCAGACCCCACAGCACGTCGCCGCGGAGACCGGCGAGCTCCTCGCCGTCGTGGATGGGTTGGCCGCCACCGCCCACGCAGCCGCCCGGGCAGGCCATGACCTCGACGAAGTCGTAGGCGACCTCGCCGCTCTCAAGGGCCGCAAGCAGCTTGTTGGCGTTCTCGAGACCACTGACTACCGCAAGGCGAACCTTGGTGCCCTGGATATCGGCAACGGCTTCCTTCCATCCATCGAGACCGCGAACGTCGTGGAAGAAATCAGGATCGGGGTTCTCGCCCGTAACCAAGTAGTAGGCGGAGCGAACTGCCGCCTCCATGACGCCGCCGGTGGCGCCGAAAATAACACCGGCGCCCGTACCGAAGCCGAGCGGGGTATCGAGCGGCTCGGGCTCGACCTTGCGGGGGTCGATATGGGAGGCGCGGATCATGCGGACGAGTTCGCGAACGGTAAGCGAGATGTCAACATCGGGATCGACGCCGTTGGCATCCTTCATCGTGGGCAGGGCGACCTCGGTCTTCTTAGCCACACAGGGCATGGCGGACGCGCAGAAGATATCCTTCGCGTCGGCGCCGATCTGCTTTGCGAAGTAGGTCTTGACGATAGCCCCGAACATCTGCTGCGGGGATTTGGAAGTCGAGACGCAGTCGAGGAACTGGGGCCAATGGGCCTTCACATGGCGCACCCAACCCGGACAGCAAGACGTGAACATGGGATATCCCTTGGGATGGCCATGGCCGGCAGCGGCCTCACCAAGGCGCTCGAGAAGCTCGGAGCCCTCCTCCATGATGGTGAGATCGGCGCTGAAATCGGTGTCGAACACGTAGTCGAAACCCACGCGACGCATGCAGGCTGCCAGGCGTTCGACCGTGGCCTCCTCATGGGTGAGGCCGAGCTGCTCGCCCCAAGCGGCGCGAACAGAGGGAGCGATCTGGAGAACGGTGACCTTGTTGGGATCCGCGAAGGCATCGAAGGCGCGTTCGGTATCGTCGCGCTCACGCAGGGCGCCCGTCGGACAATGCGTGATGCACTGACCGCATGCGACGCAATCGGTCTGGGAAATGGGCACGCGGCCCTTGGTGCCGACCGCGGTATGAGATGCGCGATTGGTGAGATCCCAGATGCCGATGCCCTGGACCTTATCGCAGATCTGAATGCACCGCATGCACTTGATGCACTTGTCGTTGTCGCGGATAAGAGGGAACTCGGTGTCCCAGTCCTCACCCGGCAACTCCTTCTTGTACGGCATGCTGTAGATGCCCAGGTCGTTCGCAACGGTCTGCAGCGAGCAGTTGCCGGAACGAACGCAGCTCGTGCACTCCGAGCTGTGCTGGGATAGCAGCAGCTGCACGTTGGTGCGACGTGCCTCGCGAACGTGCGGGCTATTGGTGTAGACCACCATGCCGTCGAGCGCCTCGTTGTTGCAAGAGGCGACGAGCTGCTCGCAGCCCTCGACCTCGACGACGCAGACGCGGCAGCCGCCGATCTCGTTGAGATCCTTGAGGTAGCACAGAGTAGGGATATCGATACCCGCGGCACGAGCGGCCTCAAGAATAGTGGTACCGGCAGGCACCTCGACGGCACGGCCGTCAATCGTAAGTTTTACCATTGGAACGTCCTCCCTCCGCGAAATGCGCCAAAGCCGAAGTGATCGCAGCGCAGGCAGCGCGAGGCTTCCTGCTGCGCCTCTTCCTCAGTAAGGCCGAGCTCGACCAGATCCCAACCTTGAGTGCGCTCGGAAGCGGGGCACTCCTTGAGCTCGCAGCGGCCACAGGCGCGCTTGCCCTTGAACTGCACGGGCGGAAGCTCGACGTCGAGTTTGATCTGGTGGTCGTAACCCAGCGCGCGGTCGATATTGGCCGCAGCGACCTTGCCGGCGTTGATGGCGCGGATGACCGTCGCCGGACCGGACTGGCAGTCGCCGCCGCAGTACAGGCCGTCGAAACCGGGAACGGAGCCGTCCTCAGCGGTAACGATACGGCCGCGGTTGACCTCTATGCCCAGAGCCTCAAACGGAGCAGACTCGATATCCTGGCCGATTGCGACGAAGATACGGTCGGCCTGAACCAGGCGCTCGGGGGCCGCTGCAGCGCGGGGAGCGGGGCGACCGCCGCGAGGAGCGCCGATGATTTGAGGCTGGACGACGACGCCGGCCGCCTTACCCTCGGAGTCGACATCTATGCGCACGGGAGCATGGAGCTCCATGATCTCGCAGCCTTCCGCCTCGGCGCCGGCAATCTCGGCATCTTGGGCGGTCATATCGCAAACGCGGCGGCGATAGATGACGGTAACGGCCTCGGCACCAAGGCGGACGCTGGACCGGGCCACGTCCATGGCGACGTTGCCGCCGCCAATAACCACGACGCGCTGCCCGGTCAGGTCGGGGGCCTCGCCGTCACCGACGGCGCGAAGCAGCTGGACCGCGGACTCGACGCCGGCGGCGTCTTCGCCCGGAAGACCGAGCTTCTTGTCGGTATGGGCGCCGATGGCCAGGTAGACCGAATCGTACTCGGATCGCAGACGCTCGAGCTCGACGGCGTCGACGCTGTGTTCAAGCTCGACGTCGATGCCGCAGGCAAGGATCCAGTCGATTTCCTCCTGCAGTCGGTCGATGGGCAAGCGATAGCTCGGGATGCCGTAGCGCAGCATGCCACCAAGGCTCTTGCGCTGCTCGAAGATGGTCACCTTATGACCCATGACGGACAGGTAATACGCTGCAGAGAGTCCGGCGGGGCCGCCGCCGATGACGGCCACGCGCTTGCCGGTGGCATCTGCGATGGCAGGGCGGTAATCCTCTTCCATATGCTCGGTGGCGTAGCGCTTGAGAGCAAGGATGTTCATAGGGTCGTCTACCATGCCACGGCGACAGTACATCTCACAGGGATGCTCGCACACCAGACCGCACACGATGGGGAGTGGGTTATCCTTGCGAATGACCTTGACAGCGTCGGTGTAGCGGCCAGCCTCGACGAGGCTGATATACGCCGGGATGTCCACGTGAGCGGGGCAACCGGATACGCAAGGCACCTGCTCCGCGCGATCGAAGCCGCATGCACCGTGCTTGATGTGGTGCTCGAAGTCATCCCTGAAACCTTGGATGGCGGTAAGCGCCATGCCACCCGCCTCGTAGCCGATGGCGCAGTCGCTGGACCGGTAGATCGACTCTGCCGTACGCTCTATCAAGTTCAGCGTGTGCTCGTCCGCGCGGTTGTTCAAAACGTCATCGAGCAGATTAGCAAGAGCCTTTAGGCCAACGCGGCAAGGAGTGCATTTACCGCAGCTCTGCGTGGCGCAAAGGTTGACGAGAGCCGCCGTGAATTCCACGGGGCAGGGAGCGAGGGAGCTGACGGCGAGTCGTCTGCCCAGCGCATCATGAAGGTCATCCATGACCCGCTGAGCATGGTCACGCTCCATGACATGCAATCGTGCCATATGGTTCCCCTTTCTTAGGTCGGGCGCCTGTTTCGTATGGCGCACGTTGCCATCGCGCCCGGTACCTCGTGAGCGCGATGCGTAATATTGTTCCATACTTTTTGTTATTTGCCCTAATTTTTTGTTAGGCGGTATTGTATCAGGGGCAAACGGGAACCATGCACCCCATTGGATACTCAATTGTTAACAAATCGTTGCTTAAACGGCGCCCGAAACGCAATGTCGGCATCGGCCCCAAACGCCTCGGCCCCAGGCGACCCCACCCTATTGAAGCGCCGCCCCTATAGCGCCCGCGAAACGAGCGTTGGAACACGTTGAGACCGATGAGTCCAGATGCTCGGAGAGGCGCTCGACAACGTAGTCGTTCTCGCAGAGTCCGCCCGTAAGGAAATATGGCGATCCCGGCGCTTGGCGCACCAGCGAGACGACGCGCGACACAACGGACTCGATGATCCCCGCCGCGATATTCTCGCGGGGCTCGCCTCTACCCACAAGGCCGATGACCTCCGACTCGGCGAACACCGTGCACATACTCGAGATCTTAACCGGCTCGCCCCGGCGCGCCAGCTGCGAGAGCTCCCCCTGCGATACACCCAGGCGATCCGCCATGACCTCTAGGAAGCGGCCCGTGCCGGCGGCGCACTTGTCATTCATCACGAACTTGGTAACCTTACCGCCGCGCAACCTGATCACCTTGGTATCCTGTCCGCCTATATCCACCACCACGCCATCCGGCCCAAAGAGAAAAGCTGCTCCGGCGCCATGGCAGGTGATCTCCGTGACGACCTTATCGGCGAAAGGGACCGCGACGCGGCCGTAGCCGGTTGCGACGCAACGGGTCCCCTCGTCCAGCGGATCGAATCCCGCATGCTCCAGATCGGCTCGAAGACGGCTCGCCGCATCCACGCTCGAGTAGCCCGTAGGTATAACAAGCCTATGGACGAGCAATCCCTCTCCATCCATAACCGCGGCTTTGGCGGCGGTCGACCCTATATCGATTCCTATGCGGTAACCCATGATTCCCCATCATCCCTACGGTTTGAGCGCGATGCGAAATGCAAAGGTCCCCCGGATACCCGATGACCGCCCGAACCCAAGGGCATGGAGTACCGGCACGCATGCGTGCCTTCGAGTTCGGGCGATGATCGGAAATCCAGGGGACCCCTTGCCAAGAAAGGCTAGATCATCTCGAGGAACGCCTCGATGCGGGTGGTAAGCTGGCCCGCGTCCTCGTTGGCGTAGTCCGTGGTGATATGCATGCACGGGATGCCCGCCTCCTCGGCCGCCTTCTCGACGGCGAAAGACTCCATCTCGTAGCACGTGCAGAACTGCAGCGAGCAATCGATGATGCCGTCGGCATGCAGCTCGCGAGCCATGTCGACGATATCGGCCATGCGGCCGTCATTGGGAGTGAAGATGGCGCAGTTGATGCCGAAGTAGCGCTCGGCGATGGCGTCGAGCATCTCGTCCACGGTCTGCCCGTCCTCGCGGACCAGATCCTTGTAGTAGCGAGATCCCGTACAGGTCTCTTCGCCCACGACCACGCCGCCGGCCTTCTCGATGATGTTGAAGAGCTTCCAGTTGGGCACGGCCATGGGGGTGCCGGTGTAAAGGATTCGCTTGGCGCCCTTGGGTGCCACGCCCTCGCCGGCGACGACGCGTGCCTCGCATTCCTCTGCCATCGCGTTGATGGCGCCGGTGAGACGGGGAGCATCGTCCATGAAGGCGGCCTGGACGGTCAGCAGCGAATCAAGGCCGGAGATGGGCACGGGATCGGCGGCGCGGGTGGCGGACAGGCGCTGAAGGGCGCGGCGCTCCTCGTTCGCCACATGGATGGCATCGCGCAGCGACTCGGCCGTGATCTTTCGGCCGCACTCATCCTCGATCTTGGCCGCAAGCTTCTTGACCGCCGCCTTCCACATCTCAAGCGTCTCGTCGGTATGGACGTTGGGAATGTCAACCACGTACATGTTCTTCTGCGTGGAGAAGAACTCATACGCCTTCTTCTTGCCGTCGCAGGTGTTCTCGCCAACCACCAAATCGCTCGCCTCGATGTAGGAGCAGACCTCGCCAAGCTTGAAGCCGGCAAAGCTCTTGATGAGCGGACAGGTGTTGCGCGGAAGGTGCTACTCAACCTTGTCGGTCGCCCAGTCGGCGCCGGAGCACAGGCCGACGGGGATGCCGCCCGCGGCAAGGACGATCTCCTCGGGCACGTACAGGCAGAACGAACCGATAATCTTGGTCGCCTCGCCCGCCTCCTTTTTATCGAGCATCTCCTTGATGCGACCGGAATGGATGTTCGAGGCAACGAAGTCCAGATAGGAAGTGGACGAGGGGCGGTTCTCCTGAGACAGGAACATCTCGCCGTACATCTGGCCCACGGCTCCCAGCAACATGTCATGGTCCGCAAGGTTCATTCCCAGGCCATCCCACATCGCGTGGTAATCGGGCTCCTGGGGAGACGCCACCTGGCTCTCGTTCTCTGACATTGTCGTTCTCTTTTTCCATGTTCCCTTGATCGGACGCAATGTCCCCGGCACCGCGGTAGCAAGCGCGGCTTCATTGGCCCATGCGAGCCGGGGGCACGCCGCCCGCGTTTGACTATTTCCTGCTGTACGGTGTGTTTTTAAGCGGCAGGTCGAACTCGGGCTTGCCCGTGAACGCGCGATAGGCGTTGCGGACCGCCGGGGCGGTGGGGATGGTCGCGATCTCGCCGATTCCCTTGCCACCGTAGGCGACGGGGAGCAGCTCGTCTTTCTCCACGTAGATGGCATGGATGTTTGGGATATCCGTCGAGCGGAGCAGCCCCAAGGTGCCGAACTTCACGTCGGGCACGCAATCCTTTGTGGGCAGATCCTCCGTGAGCGCGTAGCCCATGCCCATGAGCACGCCGCCCTCGATCTGACCCTGGATCGCGATGGGGTTGACCACCTTGCCCGAATCATGCGCGGCGTAGACCTCTGACACGCGCCCTTCCTCGTCCAAAACCACCACATGCGTGGCGAAGCCGTAGCACACGTGGCTCTTGGGATGAGGCACGTCTGCACCCAGCTTATCCGTGGGCTCGAAGTAGACGTAGCCGAACTCGCACCCCTCAAGCGCGGCGAGAGCCGACGCGGGGTCTGCCGGATAAACACCCTGGCCGACGCGCAACGCAGCCCCGGCCCCCTCATACGGCGTTCCGTCGTCGTACTCGATCTTCACTCCGTCGCCGTGGGCGGAAACGCGACAGGCGGGCGCGGGCTTACCGGCCTCTATGTCGAGCATGGCGTCGCGAAGCAGGAAGGCGGCGCCACGGACCGCCTCGCCGGTGATGACGGTCTGGCGCGAACCGGACGTGGTGCCGGAGTCGGGAGCCGCTTCGGTGGAGCACTCGCCGTTGACGATGCAGCGCTTGGGCAGCCCGCACGCCTCGGCGACGTCTTGCAGGAAGACCGTATTGCAGCCCTGGCCGATGTCGGACGTGGCGGCGTACACCACGGCCCGGCCGCCCTCGACGCGGATGTTGCAACGGCCCTTGTCGGGCAGGCCGACGCCGACGCCGGCATTCTTCATAGCGCAGGCGATGCCCACCCGGCCGGGATTGGCCTCGAACGCCGGACGAACCGCCTCGAGCGTCTCCTTAAGGGCGGTGGAGCAATCGGCGATCTGGCCGTTGGGCAGCTCCGCCCCGGGCTCGATGGCGTTGCGGTAGCGGATCTCCCACGGCGAGATGCCAACCTTCTCGGCAAGCTCGTCAATCATGGACTCGAGCGCGAACTCGGACTGGCAGACGCCGAAACCACGGAAGGCGCCGGCAGGCGGGTTGTTGGTGTAATAGCCGATACCCAAGATATCGGTGTTCTGATACTTGTAAGGGCCCACTGAATGGGTGCAGGCGCGCTCCAGGACGGGACCGCACAGCGATGCGTAGGCTCCGGTGTCGAAGCTGATCTCGCATTCCATGCCGGTGAAGATACCCTCTTCGTCGCACGCGAGGATGAAGTAGCCATCCATGGCGTGGCGCTTGGGATGGAAGTTGATGGACTCTTGGCGGGTGAGCTTGGCCTTGACGGGGCGGTTGAAATGAAGCGCCGCGAGCGCGGCCAGATGCTGAACGGACACGTCCTCTTTGCCGCCAAAGCCGCCGCCCACGAGCATGGTCTCGACCACCACGCGCTCGGGGGTCTCGTCCCAACCGAGCATGTGGGCAATCTCCTTGCGGGAGTCATAAGCGCCTTGATCGGTCGATTGCACCTTGACGCCGTCTTTGTAGGGATACGCGACGGCGCACTCGGGCTCGAGGAACGCATGCTCGGTCGCGGGCGTGGAGAAATGCCCCTTCACCACATACGGCGAGGTCGCGATCGCCTCGGCAGCATCTCCGCGAACCACATGGCGGCGCTGGCAGATGTTGTCCTTCAAGGTGACCTCGTTGCCAAAGGCGATATAGGTTTCCGGATGGACCAGCGGGGCACCCGGATGGGCGGCTTCTGCCATATCGCGCACGGGCTCGAGCACCTCGTACTCAACCTTGATGAGCTTCTTGGCCTTCTCGAGCGTCGCCTCGTCTTCGGCGACCACAAGCGCCAGAGCATCGCCCACGCAGCGGGTGATGTCGCCCTCGGCGATGAGGACGTCCCAGTCGTACATGAGGTGACCAACCTTGTTGACGGGAACGTCGCAAGCGCGAAGCACGCCCAGAACCCCCGGAAGGGCCTCTGCCTTAGCGGTATCGATGGAGAGTACTCGCGCACGCGGGTATTTGGAACGAACTGCGCTGGCATAGGCCATGCCGGCGTGGTCGCACTCATCGATATCGTCCGGATACTTGCCATACCCTAAAACCTTGGCGCGAACGTCGGTACGGAAGGCGCGCTTGCCCACACCGTAGTCATCGCCGCGCTCGAGGTCCTCATCAATAGCGGCGTCGCCGCGCAGCACGGCAGCCGCCAGCGAGATGCCCTCGATGATCTTCTTATAGCCGGTGCAGCGGCACACGTTGCCGCGGATGGCGAACTTGATATCGTCCTCCGTGGGATTAGGGTTATGGGCGATGAGGGCAGAGCCCGCCATCACCATGCCGGGGATGCAAAAACCGCACTGCACGGCTCCCACGGCGCCGAAGGCATAGACAAACGCCTCTTGGACCTCATGGGGCAGACCCTCGACGGTGACGATATCGCGCCCCGCGGCGAGTTTGGTGGTCAGCACGCACGCCTTGGTCGCCACCCCGTCGACGTGGATAGTACAGGTTCCGCACGCGCCCTCCGAGCAGCCATCCTTGGCGGAGTGGATATGCAGGTCGTCGCGCAGGTAGCGCAGAAGCGGCTTGCTCTCGCTCGTGGTGCGCTCTACACCGTTGACGGTAAAGGTATATTCAGCAGCCATGTCTTTATTTCCTCCCCTACTCGCTCGCCATAATGCCGAGAGCGTCATGGATAACGCCGCGGGGGCAGCTGACGGCGCACATGCCGCAGCAGATGCACAGCTTGGGATCGATCTTGGCCACGCCGTCCACCACCTTGATGGCGCCGGCGGGGCACTTCTTCTCGCACATGCCGCACGCGATGCAGCTAGTGGTGCAAATCTTGCGCGCGACGGGGCCCTTGTCGGTATTTGAGCAGCGCACGGTTATGGTTTGCCCAACGGGAATCATCTGGATGATGTCGCGCGGGCATGCGCTGGCGCACAGGCCGCAGCCCGTGCACTTGGAACGGTCGACAACGGCGACGCCGTCCACCATGGAGACGGCACCGCGCGGACAAGCTGCCACGCAGGCTTCGCAGCCAACGCAGCGACGGTCGCATGGCGCGGCGGCGCCGGCGGCTTCGCAACCGCCGGCGCACGCGACATGCGCGACAAGGGTGGTACGCGCACGCTTCATACATTACCTCGCAAGCAGATAGGAATAATCATCGCGAACCGCCACGATGGTGCGGCGCACGGTCTCGGGAACGCCGCAGGAAGCGTCGTCCACGTCCACAACATGGGTCTCGCCGGACAGGCGAACGGAGAACTTGCCGTCCTCGAGCAGCAGGAAGCCGTCGTTCTCGCTGTCGAGCATGTCGTCGCCGCTCCAGAACAGGGTCAGCTTGTCCTTGTAGGGACGACCGTTCTCATAGGGGCAGAACACGGCGCAGTTGCCGCACTCGTTGCACATGCCGTCGACGTGAACAACCTGATGCTTGTCCAGGCCGGGCACCTCGATGGCGACGTTGGCACGGTTGGGGCAGACATCGCAGCAGACCTCGCAGACCGCCGCGCAGCCCAGGCAGCGGGTGCCACCGCAGGAGCCGCTGCAGACATTACCCTTCTTGGCGATGCTGGCGGCAACATCGAGCTGCTCGTTCTCGTCCACACGGGCGTTAAAGTCCACGCCTGCGATCGCGCGCGCGACCTCGGCGGCATCGGCGATGGCCTCGACGACGGTCGCGGGACCACGGCGGCAATCGCCAGCGGCCCACAGGCCATCGACACCGGTTGCGATGCCGGCGGGACGGCAGCGGCGGTCGAGCTCGACGCCGGCGCCCTGGTACAGGGAGGCGTCGATGCGCTCGCCGACGGCGCAGATGACGGTGGAGGCGGGAACCTCGACGACCTCGCCGGTAGCCTCGGGGGCGCGGCGGCCGGAGGCATCGGGCTCGCCGAGCTTCATGACGTCGCAGGTAAGGACGCCGTTGTCAACGGACTTGGGAGCGCGCAGCTCGAGGAACTCGACGCCATCGGCCAGCGCGAACTCCAGCTCCTCCTCGTCTGCGGGCATCTGGGCCTTGGTACGACGATAGACCAGTCGAACGTTCTTCACGCCGGCGATGCGCTTAGCGGCGCGCGCAGCATCCATAGCGGTGTTGCCTGCGCCGATGACGACGACGTCAGCACCAAGGCTCAGGGTGTCGGGAGCTTTCTTGGCTGCTTCGAGGAACTCCAGGACGTCCATCTCGTTGCCCTCTCCCAAGCCGGCGGTACCGGGCATCCAGGCGCCGGTAGCGACGACGATGTCGGTGAAGCCCTGTGCGCGCAGTTCCTCGATGGAGTTGACGCGGGTGTTCACATGGACGTCGACGCCGTAGGCGCGGCAGAGAGCCACGTCGTTATCGATATCGCCAGACGGAATACGGAACTCGGGGATGACATGGCGAACGATGCCGCCGAGGTTGTCTTTGGCCTCGAAGATCGTGGTGGGAACGCCAGCTCGGGTCAGGAAGAACGCGGTGGCGAGGCCGGCTGGGCCGCCGCCGATGACTGCGACCCTCTTGGAATCGGAGGCGGCGATGGGCTGAGCCTTCAACTGCGGAAGCACCGCTGCGAACGCCTCGTGGGCCGCCTTGAGCTTGGAGTCGCGGATCTGGGCGCCCTCGGGCTCGTAGAACGCGCGCTCGCAGACGCGACCGCAGGGATGCGGGCAGATGGTGCCGGTGATGTGCGGAAGGGCGTTGCGCTCGATAATGATCTTGAAGGCGTCCTCGAAACGACCCTCCTCGACGGCGGCGAGGTAGGCAGGGATATCCTGGCTGATGGGGCAGCCGGTACGGCAGGGAGCCGTAAAGCAATCCATCAGGGGCACGTCGCCGGGAACCTTGCGGTCGGGGCTCTTGCGCAGCGGGTTACGGTAGAGTTTGCTTGCCAGGGCGTCTGCCTGAATCTTCTCGACCGCGTCGAGCGAGACGCCGGCAAACGGCTTGCCGTCAAGGTCGTCGAACTCGTTCGCGATTTGAGACATGCGCTCATATCCACCGGGTTTGAGGACATCGGTCGCCATGGTGATGGGCCAGATGCCCGCATCGTACAGGGAGCGGATGTTATGGATGGTCGCACCGCCGGAATAGGAGATGCGCAAGTGACCGCCAAACTGCTCGGTCACGCGGCGAGCAACCTCGATGGTCAGCGAGAACAGCGTTCGGCCGGACATATACATCTCGGTGCTGGGGAGCTCCCCGCGGGTCACGTCGACAGGGAAGGTGTTGGTCAGCTTGATGCCGAACTCCAGGCCGCGCTCATCGCAGATGGCCTGCAGGCGCTCGAACATGGGAACGGCGTCGGCCCACTGGAGGTCCTCGAGGAAGTGCTTGTCATCGAACGCGATGTAATCGAATCCCAAATCGTCCATGCGCTTGCGGGCAAACTCGTAACCCAAAAGCGTGGGGTTGCACTTTATGTAGGTGTTGAGGCCCTTCTCGGTGATGAGGTAGCTCGCGATGCGCTCGATCTCCTTGGGCGGGCAGCCATGAAGCGTGGACTCGGTAATGGAGTTGGAGACGCGCGCGGGGATGGAATCGATGAATGCGGCGTCAACGTTCTTGAAGCGGAACAGGTTCTGGTGGGCCCAGGAGATGCACTCCTTCCAGACCTCGGACCCGGACGCGTCCTTCATGCCCTCGATGTAGGCATCGACCTTAGGGGACTTGATGCCCTTGAGGTCGTAGCCGACGGACATGTTGAATACGAAGCCGTCTGCGGAACCCAAACCGTACTCGCGGGCGATAAGATGGCATGCCACCCACGCCTTGACGTACTCGGCATAGGCCTGCGGAACGGTGAGCTCGGTGGACCACTCGCAGTTGTAGCACTCGTCCTGAGCCAAAATGCAGGGTTTGTTCACGCAGGCGGAAAGCTCGGCGCCATCCATGATCTGGACGGTCTTGAGCTCGAAGAAACGCGAGCCCGCAACGTAGGCGGCGACGATGTTCTGGGCAAGCTGGGTGTTGGGGCCGGCAGCTGGGCCAAAGGGGGTCTCGATCTTCTCATCGTAGATGGGAAGGGCGCCGTTCGGATTGGCGGTGACGATCTTGCGAACGCCGAAGATGGAGCCCTTCTGCTCGTGCTCGGACAAGATCCAATCCATTAGGTGGTCAAAACCGATGGGGCGCATGATATCGCTCATGATGATTCTCCTCTTGACGGTCTGGCGGGACGAAGACAGGCGATTCCCCGCCCCGCTCGCGTTGCAAAAGTAATGGTGGAGCCGTTTAGTAGACGCGCTCGTTGAGCGTGCCCCAAAGCCTCTTGGACTGCTCGAGGGTCCACGCGTTGATTCGCTCCTCGTCCAGACCCACGAACTCGCGATCCTTGTAGAGGACGCGGCCGTTGATGATGGTGGTGCGGCAGTTCTTGCCCATCATGCCGAAGAGCATGTGGCCGTCGATGTTCTCGTCCGAGAACGGGGTGAAAGGTTTGTAGTCCATCACGATCACGTCGGCGGCGGCGCCGGGCTTGAGGGCGCCCACCTCGCGCTTGAAGTACTTGCTCGCCATCTGCGCGTTGTTCTTGAACAGCATGGTCATGGCCTCGCCCCAACCCACGTTGGGCATGGCGGCGTTATGGCGCTGGATGATGAGGAACACTTTGAGGCTCTCGAGCATGTCGTGCGTGTAGGCATCGGTGCCCATGCAGACGGGGATGCCGCGACGGAAGAACTCGAGCACCGGAGCGCAGCCCACGGCATTGCCCATGTTGGACTCGGGGTTATTGACCAGCCAGGTGCCGGTCTCTTTGATGATATCCATCTCGGCGGGGGTCACGTGGATGGCATGGCCGAGCATGGTGTCGGGGCCCAGCAGGTTGTGCTGCAGCAGGCGCTCGACCGGGCTGATGCCGCCGCGGTTCTGGCGGGAATCCCAAACGTCGTTCATGCCCTCGCATACATGGATGTGGAAGCCGGTGAGGCCGTTGTTCGCCTCGGCCATCTTATCCATGGTCTCATCCGACAGGGTAAAGGTGGCGTGTCCGCCGAACATGGCGGCGATCATGCCGGAATCCTGCTTGGCTGCCCACTGCGCGAACTCGGCATTCTCGCGGATCGCCTGGTCGCACTTCTCCTGGCCGTCACGATCGGAAACCTCGTAGCACAGGCAGGAGCGGATGCCGACCTCCTCGACCACGTCCTTAATGGCGAAGAGCGACCCCGGAACCTCGGCATAGGAGGCATGATGGTCGAAGATGGTGGTCACGCCGTCGCGGATGGAATCGAGCACGGTGGCGTAAGCGCTGGCGCGCGTGGCATCCAGATCGAGGTTGCGGTCGATCTTCCACCACTGCATCTCAAGGTTGTCGAGGAAGTTCTTGGGGTCGCAGCCCTTGATGGAAAGACCGCGGGCAAGCCCGGAGTAGATATGGGTGTGGGCGTTGACCAGGCCGGGCATGATGACGCCGCCCTGGGCGTCGACGTACTCGGCGTCCGGATACTGGGCCTTCAGGTCCGCCTCGTTTCCCACCGCGAGGATCTTATCGCCATCGATGGCGACCGCTCCGGCCTCGAAGTAGGGGTTGTTCTCGTCGCGGGTGATGACGCGACCGTTTCCGACAAGCAGCATTCGCGTGCTCCTCTCTTTGTCGGAGGCGGGGTTTAACACCTCTTTGCTATCTCCCGGCCCCCGCTTCGCGGGCGTCGGATCAACGCGGCCGGCTTTCCGCCGGGAACGGGCACCTCCCCCGTAACCGCGCGTGATGACTATTCGATACGACCCTGCTTAGCAGCGTCGCCAGACGCGACCGCCTTATCAAGGCGCTCGGTTTCCTCCTGGCCATCCGGCCTCAAATCGATGACGTCGGGGCGAGGCTCCGGCGGCAAGATGTTGTTGAGAACGATCGCCATGATCGCGCAGGGCGTGATGGCGGAAGTTCCAAAGATGGTCGCGATCCAAGCCGGCATTCCGGGGCCCGCGAGAGAGCCGCTTACCTGGGCGATGCCGAGGCCGAATGCGACCGAGACGCCAAATACGGTGCAGGCGCGCGGGGTCAGGCCATCCTTCACCAGGATGCGGATGCCGTTCAGCGTGATGGTTCCGAAAACGCTGATGGTCGCGCCGCCGATGACCGGCTGGGGGATCATGGTTAGAACCGCGGACAGCTTGGGCACCAGACCGGCCGCGAGAAAGATGAACGCAGCGCCGGCGAAGACCCAGCGGTTGATGACGCGGTTAGAGACGATGATGCCGACGTTCTGTCCGAACGCAGAGGTGGGCATACCGCCAAACACGGACGAGATCATGCTCACCAGACCCTGGGCCTTGAGGGCGCCGCCGATCTCATGCTCGGTGGGCATGCGGTTCATGCTGCCCATGGTAGAGGCGGAAAGGTCGCCGATCAGCTGAACATTGACCATGATGTAGACGACGGCGAGCGTAAGGCATGCTGCGATATCGAACTCGATATCGAACGGGAACAGCTTGGGGAGGGAGAACCATCCTGCCTCGGCGACTCCCGAGGGGTCGACCATGCCGAAAGGAATGGAAACCAACACACCGATAACGATTCCGAAGAAAATGGCTCCCAGCTTGACTGTTCCTCGTCCAAAGTTGGTAAGACCGAAAACCACCGCGAAAGTAATGAGGCCGACGATCCAGTTCTCAATGCCACCGAACCCCGGGGTGCCCTCTCCGCCCGCCATATACCGGATAGCCGTGGGATACAGGCTCACGCCGATGGTGAAGATCACCGTACCGGTCACGAGCGGCGGAAACAGGAACTTGACCTTTGAGTAGAACGTACCAAATGCGATCGCGACGGCTCCACCGACAAGCTCGGCGCCAAGAAGGGACGAAAAGCCAAACTCGATGCCGACCGCCTGGAAAGCGGGAAGGAATGCGAACGAGACGCCGGTGAGAATGGGCAGGCCGGATCCCATGCGGCCGAACAGCGGGAACTGCTGAAGCAGCGAGTCGATGGCAGACAAGATGAGGGCGACCTGGATGATGGCGGTTTTCTGCTCCTCGCCAAACTCGCACATGGTGGCGATGATGAGAGCGGGCGTGATAACACCGGCGAACGAAGCCAGAACATGCTGCAGCGAGCAGGGAATCAAGTCCTTGACGGGCGGCATGCCCGCGCGCTCGAACAATGTGGCCGAGAGGCCTTTTGATATTGTGCTCGGAGTCGCCATGCTCTTGGAGCCCTCGCTCTCTTTCTTGCTCTGCGAGAATTAGTTACAAGAATTTTTTATCATGTTAACAGTCTTTATGGAACAAGACTTCCGTAAACGTAATAGTGCCATACAAAAAGTTTTTCTGGCATTCTATTTGTAATAGCTGGGCTTTCCTCCGCCCACTGGCATTCCAACGCCAACCATGCCAATCGGTGAACGGTCATTATGTCCATACGAATGGCCTATCCAGCGAATATTCAAGCTCTTTACTTAGATTTCCAGCGTCTATTGCACCCTGTTTCCCACTACGCCCAATAACGTCGCATGAAGTGCAAGCAAAAGCTTGTCCCCATCCGTCTTCAACGCAGTATTCGCCTATCCAGACATTTTGTTATGGTCATAACTTGCAATTTTTTTATTATCTGTTACCTGAGTATTTTTTGTATCAGAATCACAGATTGTTGAATACCGGTGCGACTCCCACAATAGCGCACATCCTTATCTCCATATGGTTTACGTTGCATTTTCCCGGTCATCCCGGTTTCATCCTTATTTCTTATGGTCATTATCTTGAATATCGAGATTCCGTTATTCACACAATGGCTCAAGATCGTTTATATGGACACGCAACGTACGCGCAGGCGCGTGAGAGCCAAACGTCCCTCCACCCCGCACCCCACAATCCACCAACCACGCGCTGGCGCGTTTAAGCATTAAAAAAGCTCCCCCGCGGCTGCGGGAGAGCTTTCTTGAGGCTTCGTATGAGGTTGGCGATTAATCCTCGGAGTCATCCTCGGGAACAATAAGGTTGAGGACGAAGCAGACGATGAACGCGACCACCAACGAGCTGCCGAAGATGTTCTGGGCAAGCTGCGGCATGAACTGCAGAATGGTGGGGGCGCCGGCGATACCCACGCCGAGAGCCAGAGAGATACCGACAATCATACGGTTGCGGTAGTTGAGCGGCTGCTCGGAAATGAGCTGGATACCGGACAGCGTGATCGCCGCGAAGACCGTGATGGTAGCGCCGCCGAGTACGGGCTGCGGAACGGTGGCGATCAAAGACATAAGCTTGGGGCAGAAGCCGGCGAGCAGCATAATAGCGGAAACGATGACGAATACGCGCTTGGCAACGACCTTGGTGGTGCAGATGAGTCCAACGTTCTGGCTGAAGGGGTCGGTGGGCAGGCCGCCGATGAGGGCGCCGATCATACCGCAGATACCCTGGCCCTTGATGGCGCCGCCGAGCTCGGTGTCCTTAGCGTCGCGGCCGAAACCACCCATAGTAGTGGAGGACACGTCGCCGATGGTCTGAACCGCCTGGACGATGTACATGAGGATCATCATGATGATCGCGTCGGGGTGAAATTCGAGGCCGAAGTGAAGCGGGATAGGAGCGGAGACGATCGCCGCATCCGCAACGGGAGTGAAGTCGATGATGCCGCCCATGATGAGCGCGACAACGTAACCGACGCCGACACCAATGATCATGCCGGACACCTTGATGTAACCCTTACCGAACAAGCTGCAAACCAACGTGACTGCAAGCGTTACGAGCGCCAGAATCCAGAACTGCGGCGAACCGAAGGTGCCGGCAGCCTGCGCGGCGGAACCGCCACCGAAGTAGTTGATTGCCGTGTTATAAAGAGAAAGACCGATGGCAAGAACGACCGTACCGCAGACAATGGGTGGGAAGAACTTGCGAATCTTGCCGATAAACATTCCGATGAAAATCGAAGCGAACGCCGCGATCAGCTGGGCGCCAAAGATCGCAGAGATGCCGTACTGCATGCCGATCGTGGTGAGGATAGGCATATAGGCGAAGGCCACACCCATAACCGTGGGAAGGCCCATGCCAAACCCAAATACCGGGAACAGCTGAATCAACGTAGTGAGACCGCCGATAATCATTGCAGACTGCATGAGCATGGTCTGGTCGGCGGCGGATAGGCCGCACGTGCCAGCGATCAACATGGGCGGGGTGATGTTGCCCACCAGCATGGCGAGCACGTGCTGCATCGCCTGCGGGAAGGCCTCGCCTAATGACGGCTTGCCATCGAGCTTAAACAGTTCGCCTTTTTCTTGTACTTGCTTAGAGGCCATACTATCTCCTTTCCGGACCCGCGCCAACTATGGCTGCGGGCGAACACGCACGAGTCGATCCCCCCCAACTACGTGTCGCAGTTATCCTCTGACCAGAAACTTTAGTGGAAAGAAGTGTTCATATCAATAATAATTTATTACAGACTTTATTTGTTTCTTCATCCATCTTTGCTTTATTGCAGGTAAACATTGCCGATTTATTACATAGGCAATGACGGGTTTCTTTTTGAACACCGTTCATTTCTTCATAGCTACCGTTTATGACGATAATACAGATGTCCATTATCATAAGTTGACCACTTGGCCGCATACCGCTTGCCCCCTATTGGCGGCCTGTCACACATCTGCTAATAAACTACCGCCTGAATTCGATAAAATGTTATTGAAATTCATTTGCCAACTTACGATTTTTATCGCACTCACAATTAAGCGAGGCAACGCATGAACCCCACCGTCCAGAGCTATGTACCGTTTGTTGACTTTCTCGAGGCCGTTCTTGGTAAAAACAGCGAAATCGTCCTGCACGACTTCTCTGATCCCGACCATTCCGTAGTTGATATTCGCAACGGTGATGTATCTGGACGAAAAGTCGGATCGCCGGCTACCGACCTTGCCCTGAAAATCCTCAACGAATCCGCTCGCGGCAACGACCAATATGCCGACCAGCACCACATCACCGAATACGTCAGCCATAGCTCCAGCATGAAGCAACTTCGCTCTGCTTCGTACCTTATCCGCGAGAACGGCTTGATTGTGGGAATGCTCTGCGTCAACACAGACGTTGGCCCCTTCAACCAGCTCGCCGCCGTGGCGCAGCAACTCTCCGGGTTCTACATGCCCGCGCAGCGCCCCGCAAGCGAAGACGGCGATTCTCACGCCCTTGAAGTCGAGAGCCTCACCGACTCTACCCAAGACCTTATCGTCAGCGCCATCTCGCGCATCACCACGCCGCGCGGCATCTCCCCCGATAAGCTGAGCCAGAGCGATCGCGTGGAAATCATTCGCGATCTCAACAACAACGGCATGTTCCTGCTAAAGGGAGCCGTCGCAACCGTTGCGGAAGTTATGGGCGTATCCGAGCCCAGCGTCTATCGATACCTGCAAAAGGTCAAAAAAGAACTCTAGCCCCAAAGTTCGCCGCGTTCATGAGATCCACGCGGCGGGCGGCTCGGGAAACGATTGCAATAAAAAGGGCGCCGTTCCGAACCATCGTGATTCGGAACGGCGCCTTTGCATGCCATGTTCGTCCACGGCAGTCACACCATGGGCGCCAAACACAAGATTCCCGAGCCCCTCGTTGATTGTCCTATAGGGCGGCAACGACCTCGATCTCGACAAGGCCGCCAGCGGGCAGGGCGCCCACCTGAACGGCGCTGCGCGCGGGATACGGCTCGGTGAACTTGGAAGCGTAGACCTCGTTCACGGCAGCGAAGTCGGCGATATCCGCCAGGAATACAGTGGTCTTCACAACGTTGTCGAACGTCGCGCCGGCAGCGGCAAGCAATGCCTCGATATTCTTAAGCGACTGCTGCGCCTGGGCGACAACGCCGCCCTCCGCAAGCTTGCCGGTCTGGGGATCGAGACCAAGCTGACCGGAAAGGAACACCATTTCACCGGTCTTGATGCCGGCGGAATAGGGGCCCAGGGCCGCGGGGGCGTCAGGAGAGGAAACAACGATTTTGCTCATGCGATACTCCTTTGATTATCTGTTTGCGAAAGTCAGTGCGCACGGGCGAAGCAGGAGGCACAGTTAGCTCCTCCCCTGCGCACTGGTTTCGACTTCGATGGTATAAGAGAGGCACTCTATTTGCAATACTTTTATCATCAGAAACAATAATTTATTACCCGTTATTACGGTCTGAATCGGCGAATCTCTTCATCCATAAATATGGGGCCGCCGTGCCCATAGTCCTCCCCGTGCGGTCGCCAGCTTCTCTCAACGTATAATTTGGCTGGTAAACAAGTAGGAAAGGCACGTCATGACAACAAGCTCGCCCGTATCGCCCGCATCGCCCGCATCGCTCGCTTCGCGTGCGCCTCGCCACGTTCCCGCTCCGGAACTGCTCGCCCCCGCGGGCGGGCCCGCGCCCTTCGCCGCCGCGCTCGCCGCCGGCGCCGATGCCATCTATTGCGGCATGGGTTCGTTCAATGCGCGTCGCAAAGCCGACAACTTCACCGATGAGACCTTCGAGGCCGCCTGCCGCGCCGCTCATCTGGCTGGCGCTCGCGTCTACGTTACGGTGAACATCGTTATCAAGGACGAGGAAATGGTCGACGCCCTCTCACTGGTCCGCCGTTGCGCCCAGCTTGGCGCCGATGCCTTCATCATCCAGGACTGGGGCCTGTTCCGCGAAATACGCCGCCTAATGCCCCAGCTTGAAACCCATATCTCTACTCAGGCTAATATTCATGATGCACGCGCGACCGCATGGTGCAGGGATGCGGGCGCCGACCGCGTCACCCTATCGCGCGAGCTCTCCGTTCCCGAAATCGCGATCATCTCTCAGGTTGGTATCGACCTAGAGGTCTTCGCCCATGGCGCCATCTGCTTCTGTTATTCGGGCGTGTGCCTGCTCTCCAGTTTCGCCCGTGCCGGCCGCTCGGCAAACCGCGGCATGTGCGCCCAGCCCTGCCGCCTCCCCTATGAATTGGTGGACGAGAAGGGCCGCGTGCTCTCCCCTGCCAATCGCGAGCGCCCTCTATGCCCGCGCGACACCAACACTTCCGCCATGCTTGGAGAGCTGCTTGACGCCGGCGCTTCCGCCCTCAAGCTTGAAGGGCGCATGAAAGCCCCGGATTATGTCTACTCCATCGTCGACGTCTACCGTCGCCAGCTGGACGACGTTCTTGCCGGCCGCACCGCCACCGAGACCGACGCACGCGCCCGCGCCCGCCAACTCAAGCGTTGCTTCAACCGCGACTTCACCACCGAGTACCAGCACGGCGCATCCGGTGACGAGATGATGAGCTACGAGCGCTCCAACAACCGCGGCCAGCTTGTGGGCGAGGTTATCGCCAGCCGCCCCACCGGTCGCAACGTGCGCGGCCTGCACCCGGATGACCGCCGTCGACGCGCCGCCGTCGCCCGCATCCATCTCTTTGAGCCAGTCGACAAGGGCGATCTGCTCGAGCTTCGCCATGATGACGAGTTCGACCAATTTCTCACAACGCTCGCCCCCGCCGACGCCGTCGCCGGCGAAACCATCGATTGCGATATCGCTCGCGCCATGCCGGCCGGCAGCCGCGTCCGCGTAATCCGCAGTCAGCGCGCTATCGACACCGCTAACGCCGCCCTCAAGCGCGATATCCTCCGCCATCGTCCCGTTAACGTCCATATCACTGCTCGCCTGGGCCAACCCTTCGCCGTCTCGCTCTCATGCGTCGACAACCCCTCGCTTGCGGCGTGTGCCACAGGCTTTACCGTCGAGCCCGCGCGAACCCGTCCCGTCACCCGCGAAGACCTTATCGAACACGTGGGTCGCATGGGCACCTCGCCCTTCCAAGCCGCCTCGTTTACCATCGACATGGACGAGGGCTGCGGCATGGGTTTCTCGTCCGTACACAAGGTACGCGCCACCGCCTGCAAGTCGCTGGAAGAGGCCATTCTCTCCCCTTACGCCGCCATTGCTCGCGATCTCGATAACGTGGCGCCTCTCGCCCAAGCGGCCCTCACCGCATCCCCCGCTGCAACGCCGGCTGCAGGCGAAGCGCCAGTGCCTCTCACCCCCACAACGCCCGCCCTCTGCGTCGTGGTCACTACGCCGCACGCCGCCGCGCTCGCCCGCGACCTTGGCGCCGACGTCCTCTATGCCACCACCGACTCGCTCGACGCCGCCAACATCTCGCCCGTCCAAGCTTCAGAACTTGGCATCATCCCGCTTTTGGACGAGGTCTGCCGCGAAGGCGACCACGCCCGCATCGACCCATGGGTTCTCAAAGGGGCAACCGTTGCGTGCGGCAATATCTCCGAGCTTGCCCTCGCTTCCCAGCAAGGCGCAACCGCGCAGATCCGCTCTTGCATCCCGGTGCACAACCTCGCCTGCGCGACCATGCTCTCAGAAGCCGACGCCGCGCTGTTCTGGCTCTCCCCCGAGCTCACCCTCGCCGAGATCGAACGCTTCTGCCCCCAGGCAGCCACGTCCCTCACGGTGTCGTTCGGCATCGAAGTATTTGGCAAGCCGCGCGTCATGACCAGCGAGCATTGCATCCTTCAGGTCGCCGACGCCTGCATCCACAACTGCGACGCCTGCCGCCTTCGCCGCAAGAAGCTCTGGCTGCGCAGCATCGATGGTAAGATGCTGCCCGTTACAACCGATATCCATGGTCGCTCGCACCTGTATGACTCCTCTGCGATCGACATCACGCCGCAGATTCCGCAGCTGCTCGCCGCCGGCGTCACCCATTTTATGGTTGATACCGCGCTTATGGACGAGGACGAGCTCAAGCGTGCCGTCACCCACGCCCGTCGCGCGCTTGATGCCGCGCTCGCTGGGCGCGCACCGGGCAAGCGACTGCAAGGCGCCTCTTCCGGATGTCTGTTTGTCGGCGTAGACTAAGCATGGCGGCGCCCGATACCGTAAACAACGACGGCCAGATTTCCTGTTTTGAAGTTGACCTCTCCCTTGGATAAACGGTGCTTGAAATACAATTCGCGCGGGCGCCTTCGCCTTGAGGCCGCCCGCGCGAGTCTCGCGCCTATGAAAATGGACTCAAGACGTCCTACCCGACGCTAGTCCCCCATAATCGCCACATGAATGGTCCGCGGCTGTGGGCCATCGAATTCCGCCAGATAGATTTCTTGAGCGGAGCCCAGGCAAATCTGTCCGTCCACCACAGGGAAGACCGCGTGGTTACCCGTCACCATCGCCTTGAGGTGGCCTGTGGGATTGCCCGCCATGGCTCCATAGCTCTGGAGGAACCTGTTGTGGAAGTACGAGCCGCCTTCGGGAAAGAACCTCGACAGCTCGTTCATGATATCGTCCTCGAGGCACTCAAGGCGCTCGTTCACGGTGATGCCCGTCGTAGTATGTTTGGTGATAACGTAGACCACGCCGCTCGTCACAGACGAGGCCGCCACCAGCTCGCGAACGCGCTCCCCCAGCGGCAAAAGCGCGTTATACTCCTGCGTCTCAACGCAGAACTCAAACTGCTCAGTCATGAATCGCGCCTCCTCCAATGAACGCAAGTGCGTTCTCACCCAGCACCATACGCTTCGTCGACGCACGCCATTCCTGTTTACGGACTGCCTCGATCATACGGCGCTGCTCGAGCCGCGGCTCTTCCGATGCGTACATCACCTGATGGCGCAGGCTACGATCAATCCAATTGCGGCCCAGGTCACTCGTGAAGATGTGCTCGTAGAACTCCGGCGCGTTATCGAAGTACAGGCATGAAAGGTCGGTGTAAACGTTCTTGTACTTGAGCATGAGCATCGCCACCTCACGCGTCCACGGCCAGCCGAAGTGCTGCAGACACATGCGCAAGCCCGGGAACGCCGCCGCCACGCGCTCGAAGCGCAAGGGGTGTGATAACTCGCTCGTCACCCCTGGTCTGCAGGACATGCCCGCGTGGAACACGATTGGCTTGCCCATTCGCTCCACCAAATCGTACAGGGGCCAGAGCGCCTTGTCGGCAGGATCGAAGCGCTGGTGCGACGGGTGTAGGTACAGGCCCGAAAGGCCCAGCTCGCCGAGTGCGCGTTCAGCAACCACAAGCGCGTCCTCACGAGAGGGGTCGACCGTCGAGAAGCCCATGAAGAAGTCGGGGCTCTCCTCAACCAGCCATGCGACCTGCTCGTTGGTTCCCAGGTAACCGCCAGCGGTCGTGCTCAGGTCAAGCGGCATCAGGCATAACCTGTCGATGCCCGAGACGCGCGCCAGAGTGCGCATCTCGCCGACCGAAATCGCGTCAGTCTTATAGAGCCCCATCTGCTCGCGACAGAAGTCGAGCTGCTCCTCGCTCGGCTTCAACTCCTCGATGAACGCTGGGGACACGTTCATGTCGATAACCATCTTGCCTCCTTCAAAGCTGCGGGGCGGGCAGCCGCGCACGGCGCCCGCCCCGTCGATACCGTCTCGCTGCACGCGCGGCGCCGATCCTAAACTGCCAGGACGCCGGTCGCCACGCCGAGGATTCCCACGGCCAGAGTACCCAGAATGAGCACGATGACATTGACCTTCTTCTGCAGCAGATAGTAATACACCCCAAGGGCACCGAGCGAAAGCATGCCGGGCATGATGCCGTCTAAGACGTCCATCAAGCCAGTGGCGGCATCGCCGGATCCGAACATAATCGGAGTGTTGATGTAGACCAGCTCGTTGGTCATGCCGCCAACAACCATGACGCCGACGATGGATGCGGCAAGCATGAACTTCTCCATGAGGCCAGAGCGCTGAATCTCCTCCAGGTAGTTCGCACCGAGCTCGTAACCCTTAATCGCACCGAAGTAGCGCACCAAGAACGCCGGGATGTTGAACAGCAGCAGAAAGAGAATCGCTCCCATCGGGTTGCCAGTCGCGGCGAACGACGTACCGATGCCGATAGCGAGAATGCGCAGCGTTCCGAAGAAGAACGAGTCACCGATGCCAGCGAGTGGGCCCATAAGGGCGATCTTCATCGCAGAGATTGAGGAGGTGTCGAACTTCTCATCGCGGGCGTTCATCTCCTCCATGGCGGCCACAATCGAGCCGATGAATGGTGTGAAGTACATCGAGCAATTGAAGAACTCGAGGTGGCGGGTAAGGGCGTCCTTAAACGCCTCGGGCTTGCCGTCGTAGATCTTGCGGAGCGCCGGAATCATCATGTACTCGAAACCCATGTGCATCTGACGCTCATAGTGCCAAGAGAACTCCATAGGAAGGGAGCGCCAGAAGATCTTATGCAGGTCCTTACGGGTCAAAGCGCCCTTAGTCTCGGGAGCATTAGAAGTCATCGTCATCGCCTCCATCGATTACAGCCTGGGCAGCGGGAGTATCCCCGTTCAGAAGGCCGGTCTGCAGAATTGCCGCGGCGACGCCGAGTATGGCTATACCAAGCACCGGAACGCCCATATAGGAAGAGAGCACGAAACCTATCGCAAAGAACACGACGACCTTCTTGTTAATGGTCATCTGCGCAAGCATTGCAAAGCCCATTGCCGGGAGGATGCCGGTCGCGACAGTCAAACCGTCGGTGATTACGGTCGGGATGGCATTGACGACTGCCTCGACCTGTGCGCTTCCAAGCATGAAACCGAGGGTGCACAGAGCACCGAAGACAACGCTCGAGAACAGGCCGCCGCCCATGTGAACCAGTTCAATCTTGCGATAGTCGCCCTCGGCGGCAAATTTATCCGCCCAAGTTCCCGCGATTGGGAAGATAAAGGACATGAACACGTTCTCAACAACGGCGGCAAGCAGCGCGATAGGATAGGCCAACGTGACCGCTACCTCGGCGCCCGAGCCCGTGGAGATGGCGAACGCCGTACCGAGCACACCGCCGACCACCACATTGGGCGGCACGAAGGCGCCGACGGACTGTGCGCCAATAAAGGCGAGCTCAAGGACGCCACCGATAATGACGCCCTGCGTCAGGTCCCCCATGACCAGGCCGACGAGGGGGCCGGTAACAATCGGGTTCTTGATGAGACTCGTTCCCAGGGCGTAGTCGCAATTCGCGATGAAGCCGATGATACCGAGCAGTAGCGCCTGGATCATGCCGCGCCACCTCCCTCTCCCAATGCGCTCAGCGCATCAATCGATTTATCTACAGGAACCATGCGGATGCCCACCTCTGTACCCTCCGCTGCAAGCTCGCGGATCAAGATCTCTTCCTCCGGCGTCACGTAAACGGCCTTAGCGATGCACCTCGTGCTCTCGCGCGGCGGAGTCCCGCCGATGTTGATGGCGGTCACCTGCTCGCAAGCGCGAGCCAATCGCGCCGCATCGGCGATGGTCTCGACCACGATGAACAACTTGTACTTATCCGTCTTGCCCGCATTGATTGCTGCGATCGAATTCTCCACGTCCTTGATTACTAGCTTGACGCCGGCGGGCTTTGCGAGCTTCATCGTCATCTTCCGGATTTGATCGTCGACAACGCTGTCGTTTGCGATGAGAATGCAATCCGAGCCTAGAGCCGTGGTCCAGGTGAACGCAACCTGGCCATGGAGCAGTCGATGATCGACTCGTACGTTCAGAATCATGCGCGTCTCCTAGTAGTCGAACTGGTGATAGTAGCGTCGATAGTCAAGATTGTGCTTAGTCACGAGCTCATAGTAGGCTGCAAGTCGGTCGGTAATGATGGAGGACAGGATCCACGGCGAGACAATGACACGGAATTCGGGGTCAAGGCCAGAAATGCCAAACTCAGCGGTGTCAACGATCACATAGTCCTCGTCGCCGGTCACGCCGCTGCGCAGGAAGGCCTCGACGCGGTTGTCAAGCGCACGACACTCGTCCTCGCCCTTGAAAAGGATCACCGGCACGCCAGGCTCGACGAGTTCGAGGGTGCCATGGAAGAAGTCCGCAGAGGTGATGTAGCGGGTGCGCTTCCATTGCATCTCCTCAAGGATGCACATCGAAAAGAGGATTGTCTCGCCCCACAGGGCACCGGAACCGATGAACATGGTATAAGGTGCCAGCGCGTACTTACGAGCAATCTCCTCGGCGCGAGGCTCGAACCGCTTGCGGATGTCGATGAGATGCTCCCAAATATGCTCGGTCTGAGCGATGAACTCATCGAACTTAGGGAAGCAGCCGCGGCGGTTGAGAAGACGTAGTCCGAAGCAATCGGCAAGGTAATAGCTTCCCTCGCACCCAGAGGCACCATGGGACGCCGCCATCTCGACGCAGTTCTCGGCTCCGACGACCTTGCCGATTGGGCCCTCGGGCTTGGTCATCGCGTAGACACGGATATCCTGCTCCTTAAGCCTCTTGCAAGCCTCAAGCACTTCGGGAGTGGTGCCGGATTCCGAGGCTGTCAAGACGACGGATTTCTTGGTCATTCGCTTGTGACCGAGCACATTCCACTCGGCGGCATGAATTAAATAGACCTCGAGATCTTTGTCGCCGAACTTGTTCATAAGGTACTCGAGCTGCATAAACTCATCCCAAGTGCCTCCTACACCCATGAGGAAGACGGCATCGTAGCCCTCATCAGCAACACGATCGGCCAGGGCGCTCATGCGCTTGCCGGTCTCGAAGAACCGGGCACCGCCAGCAAGGTAAGCCTCCTGATCGAAGTGCATGATCTCTACGATCTCGGTCTGCTTCATCTATCTCTCCTTCTCTTCAAAATACATGTAGATGAATTCTCATACCATTGGCAACTCACAGGTTAAAACTATTTTCAGACCAATTGTCTATTACAGCGTTTCTAGCGGCGAACGGTTGATATTTTTCGCTTATTGGTATTGCTTTATCTATAGCTTGTATTTTTTGACCCTACAGATGCACTGACGTTTCCCCAGTCCTGTCGCACCGCGCAAACACATGAGCGCGGCCGCCATCCACAATGACGGCCGCGCTCGCGGTCACAAAGCAACACTATGTCGCAATCTGGTTAGAAGCGGTACACGTAACCGCCCATGTCCCCGCGATTCCACGCGCGGGCGTATTCCACCACCGTGCCGTCGCAGTCATAGCTCAGGCACTCAAGGAGTAGCGCAGGGCTACCAGCCTCAACGCCGAGCAGCTTGGCGTCACGCACGCTCAAAGCCTCGATATCAATCCTCTCTTGCGCAAGTTCGACGGCATGCCCATACATCTTGTACGTCTCATAAAGGCTGAACATCGAAAGATCGACCTCGTCCACGCCTGGAAAGAGAGCATAGGGCATGAGGGCGCGCTCGATTGAGACGGGCACCCCGTCCACCATGTTCAGGCGCCTCACCCCGTAGAGGATGTCATCGGGCTTCAAGCCAAACAGCGAAGCATAGTGCTTGCCCGCCTCGCGCTTGGCGCACGACAGGATACGCACCGTGGGCTCAGCGTGCGCGGAACGGACAGTCTCGCGAAATCCATCGGTGTCGTCCAGTCCCGAACCAATCCATGCCGGGGAAACGAATGCTCCCTTTCCCTGGGCGCGGCGGATAGTTCCGTTCTTAACCAAACTCTCAAGAGCCGTCCTCACGGTGAACCGAGTCGTTCCGAACTCTTCAGCTAACTCGTTTTCTGAAGGAATCGCGGTGCCAACACGATAGGTGCCATCCTCGATGCGCTTCTCGATGGCTCGCCGGACGGTCAAATATAACAGCTCATCGCGAGCAGTAATCACTCCATCAGCCATGCCGTTCCCACCTTCTCCTTGACGGCATCCGAGCCCGTATTGCTTCCAAAGCGATAGCGCTCTGGTATGAGCACAGCTTTACAATATTCCACCGGAACACCATCCGACATCATCTGGACACCGCGCTGGTAAAACGCAGGCTCTCCGACCTCACGGCCAAGAATAGCCGCCTCGTCCTCTCGCAAAGTGGTAATCGAGATCCGATCCGTACCGTGCTCAACGCGTATACCAAACGAGTCCTGGAGGATCTCATAGAGGCTTGAGTTTGAAAAGTCATACCGAACGATGCCCGGGCAGACTCCCTCGTTCACAAAGCTATGTTCGAGCGAGACGGGCACACCATCCGCGTATCTGACCCGCTGAAGCGAGAACACGGTGGAGCCAGGCTCTACACCGAGCTTGGCTGCAAGATCTAAATCAGCCACCAGCAATACGGCGTCGAGAACGCGAGAACTCGGCTCCATACCTGCGCGCCTAATCGAGTCAGAGAAGCTATAAACCTCTTGGAATATGTTAATGGGTTTGCGCGGACACACATAGGTGCCTGAACCCTGAATGCTCTCGAGCACATTACTCGATATCAAGACACTAATAGCCGAACGGAGAGCGGTCCTCGAGACGCCGAAGCTCTGGCACAGCTCGCGCTCGGGCGGAAGGCGGTCCCCCGCTTTGAGATGAGCGTTACGGATGTACCAAGCCAGGCCCTCAACGGCTCGGTCCTTTGGTGGCACCGGAGAGATGACGTCCATGGGACTGTCCTAACCTACGCATACAACTTTTAGAAGCATGTTACCAAAGTTGCATGCCGCCCATTATGTGTTTATCGATATCAGCCCAACGAAGCCCGGAGCTACTCTATTTGTCGATGAGGATTAGACTCTGATCTAGCCGACATTCTCCAATGAGCTTTCAGAAATCTAGTGATTGCCCACAAGCCATCTCGCAGGTTAAGACTTCCGAAAACCGTCATCCTTATGCTCCTTGGACCATTAAAGTCCAAGGAGCATTACTTTTGCCAATCCAATTAAAAACCGGGCAACTGCGCTCGCCAACGCCTATAGCCGCCCGTATCCGAACCGGCACCAACTTGCCGACTCGATGCCCAACCGCGCATCCCATCCGTCATATTCACACGCCCCGACAACCAAATCCAATCTGGGTGCCCAAGCGTCTATGCCAAAGTCCCCATACATCCATCACGGCACCCAAACCTAAAATGGATGCCCGTTTGTACATTCGCAGAGCATTCGAAATACACCCGGGCACCCAAATTAAAACTGGGCGCCAAAACGGATACAGCGAGAGGGTCTTATATTCTCATGGGAACCCCATGCTAGTTTCGAAGCCCAAACGTACAAACTGTTGAAGAGGCCGAATGCCCGATCACGTATGTAGATGAAATTATCTGCAGACACCAGTCGCTAAACACGGATATGGAGACGCGCCAGTAAAAGAAAAGACCCCGGAGGCCATACGCTCTCCGGGGTCTATAAAGTGCTCAAAGCCTAAAACTTAGAACTTGTGGCCGCACTTTTTGCAGATGCGCAGCTTGGTCTTGTGACCATCGAGCTCGCCGGCCTCGTGACCAACGCGAGTGCGCTGACCGCACTTGGGGCAAACGAGGTTGACGTTAGAAGCGTCGATCGCAGCCTCCTGCGAAACGATGCCGCCCTGCTGGTTCTGCTGGTTGGGCTTGACGGCCTTCTTGACGATGGCGACGCCCTCGACAACGACCTTGCCCTCCTTGGGGAGCGCGCGCAGAACGATGCCCTGCTTGCCGCGATCCTTGCCGGAGAGCACCTCGACCTTGTCGCCCTTCTTAATGGACATAGACATAGTGGTCTCTCCCTAATCTTAGAGGGTCTCGGGTGCGAGCGAGACGATCTTCATGTACTTCTTGTCACGAAGCTCGCGAGCGACGGGCCCGAAGATACGGGTGCCGACCGGCGAACCATCGTTGTTGATGACGACGCAAGCGTTGTCATCAAAGCGGATGTAAGAACCGTCCTTACGACGGATCTCCTTAACGGTGCGAACGACGACGCACTTGACAACGTCCTTCTTCTTGACGTTGGCACCAGGCGTGGCCTCCTGCACGGCTGCGACAAAAACGTCGCCGATTCCCGCATAGCGGCGCTTGGAACCGCCAAGCACCTTGATGCAGCGAACCTTGCGTGCGCCGGAGTTGTCGGCGACGTTCAGCATGGTTTGCATTTGAATCATGGTAGTTCCTCCGAACCTAAACCAGCGAGAGGTGCGCCTTCCTAAATGGCGCGAATAGCAACCGGATGGCGCACATCGCTGGGGGTATTACACGTCGTGCTTACTTGGCGCGCTCGATGATCTCGACGAGACGCCAACGCTTCATCTTCGACAGAGGACGGGTCTCCATAACCTTGACGGTATCGCCGAGACCAGCCGTGCACTCCTCGTCATGAGCGTGCAGCTTCTTGGTGCTGGTCATCATCTTGCCGTACTTAGGATGACGCTTGCGCTCCGTGATCTGGACAACGATGGTCTTGTTGCCAGAGATGGAGACAACAACGCCCTGGCGGACCTTACGCGAATTGCGCGCAACAGTCGTTTCAGTCATGTTCTAACTCCTGAAATCTACTCGGCGACAGCGGACTTCTCCGCTGCGATCTGGCGGGCGCGCTGCTCGGTAAGGATACGAGCGATATCCTTCTTCACGACGCCGACACGGGCGGTGTTGTCCAGCTGGCTCGTAGCCATCTGGAAGCGAAGGTTGAAGAGCTCGGCACGAGCCTCTTTCAGCTTCTCTGCGAGCTGCTCGTTCGAAAGCTCACGAATCTCTGCGGGCTTCATTTACTTATCCTCCCCGTTCTGCTGATCAGCGCGGGCAATGATCTTGGTCTTGATAGGCAGCTTGTGCTGGGCAAGACGAAGAGCCTCGCGAGCAATCTCCTCAGACACGCCGGCGATCTCGAACATAACGCGACCCGGCTTGACGACGGCCACCCACTCCTCGGGGTTACCCTTACCAGAACCCATGCGGGTCTCCGCAGGCTTCTTCGTGATGGGCTTATCCGGGAAGATGGTGATGTAGACCTTACCGCCACGCTTCATGTAGCGGGTCATGGCGATACGAGCGGCCTCGATCTGACGGTTGGTGATCCAATGACGTTCGAGAGCCTGGATACCGAAATCACCAAAGTGGAGCTGGGTGTTGCCCTTGGCCTGGCCCTTCATGGAGCCACGCTGCACCTTACGGTGGAGAATACGCTTAGGAGCAAGCACTACTGACCCCTCCTCTCGTTATTGCGACGACGAGGACGGGAAGAGCCCTCGAGAGCCGGGTTGGGAACAGGCTGGCCGGGAAGCTTCTCGCCCAGGTAGATCCAGACCTTGACACCGCAGGACCCCATGGTGGTGTGAGCGGTAGAGGTGCCGTAGTCGATCTTGGCGCGCAGGGTGTGCAGAGGCACGCGACCCTCGCGGTACCACTCGCGACGACCCATCTCAGCGCCGCCCAGACGACCGGAGCACTGGATACGGATGCCCTTGGCGCCAGCCTTCATAGCGGACTGGACGGCCTTGCGCATAGCACGACGGAAGGCAACGCGGCCCTCGAGCTGCTCGGCGATGGACTGGGCGACCAGGTTGGCGTCCAGCTCGGGACGCTTGATCTCGATAACGTCGACGGACAGCTGGCCCTTGGCCACGCCGGCGACCTTCTCGAGCTCGGTGCGAAGGCCGTCGATCTCGGCGCCCTTCTTACCGATGACGATGCCCGGACGGGCGGTAAGGATGATGACCTTCACCTTGTCACCAGCGCGCTCGATCTCGACGCGGGAGACGGCGGCACGGGAGAGACGCTTGTTCAGGAACTTGCGGATCTCGAGGTCGTTACCGAGGGTCTCAGCGTAGTTCTTCTCAGCGAACCAGCGGGAGCGCCAGTTCTCGGTGATGCCAAGACGGAAACCAGTGGGGTAAACTTTCTGACCCATGACGCTTATGCCTCCTTTCGGGGAGCGACGATGATGGTGATGTGGCTGGTGCGCTTGAGGATGCGGGAAGCGGAGCCCTTAGCGCGGGGACGAATGCGCTTCAGGGTCGGACCCTCGTCGACATAAGCGGCCTTGATGACCAGGTTGTCGGCGCGCATGCCATTGTTGTTCTCAGCGTTAGCGACAGCGGAACGCAGAACCTTCTCCACGTCGACAGCAACGTGACGATCGCAGAAATGCAGGATGTCGAAAGCCGCAGCGACGTTCTTGCCGCGGATCAAATCGACCACAAGACGAGCCTTGCCGGGGGAAACGCGCACGTACTTGGCGGTAGCGCGAACCTCGCGAGTCTCGGTATCGGTAGACTTAGTTGCCATTTACGTAGAACCCCCTACTTGGCCTTGTGACCACGGAACGTACGAGTCGGTGCGAACTCGCCCAGCTTATGACCAACCATGGACTCGGTGACGTACACCGGAACATGCTTGCGACCGTCGTGGACGGCGATGGTGTGACCAACCATCTCGGGGAAGATGGTGGACGCGCGGGACCAGGTCTTGACGACGTCCTTCTTGCCTGCCTCGTTCATCGCGGTGATACGCGAGAGGAGGCGAGTCTCCACGAACGGGCCCTTTTTGAGACTTCTGCTCATAAGTGCTTTCTCCTAAAACTCGGTATCTAACTACTTCTTGCGACGACGGATGATCAGGTCGTTGGAGACCTTCTTCTTCTTGCGGGTACGATAGCCCTTCGTCGGCTTACCCCAAGGAGTAACAGAGGGACGACCAGAAGTGTGGTTCTTGCCCTCGCCACCGCCGTGCGGGTGGTCAACCGGGTTCATGACAGTACCACGGACGGTCGGACGAACGCCCATGTTGCGCTTACGACCGGCCTTGCCGATGACGATGTTGGAGTGCTCGGCGTTGCCGACCTCGCCAACGGTCGCGCGGCAGGTCACGAGGATGCGGCGCATCTCGGAGGAAGGCATACGGACGATGGCGTACTTGCCCTCCTTACCCATGAGCTGGCAAGCGGTACCAGCGGAACGGGCGATAGCAGCGCCCTTACCAGGCTGGAACTCGATCGCGTGGATCAGGGTACCAACGGGAATCTCGGAAAGCGGCATGGCGTTGCCGGGCTTGATGTCGGCGCCAGCGCCGGACACGACGGTATCGCCAACCTTGAGGCCCTTGGGAGCCAGGATGTAGCGCTTCTCGCCGTCCACGTAGTGGAGCAGAGCGATGCGGGCAGAGCGGTTAGGATCGTACTCGATCGTGGCAACCTTGGCGGGCACGCCGTCCTTGTTGCGCTTGAAGTCGATGCGACGATACTGACGCTTGTGGCCGCCGCCCTGGTGACGGACGGTGATGTGGCCATGATTGTTACGGCCAGCCTTCTTGGACAGGGGCTCGAGAAGAGACTTCTCGGGGGTGGTGCAGGTGATCTCGGCAAAGTCCGAAATCGTCTGCCAGCGCCTGCCTGCGCTGGTCGGCTTAAGATGCTTTACAGCCATTAATCTATCCCTTTCATATCAATCCGCTCGCCACCGCAAGCTGGGATCGCGGGTGCGGTGACACCGGATTTACCACGGTATCGGGCGTATCTACTTTTAAATCCCGATACACCATTCTCACGCCTCCCTTACGGGAGGCCTGAGCATTAAAGAACCTGAGCTTAGGCCTGGTTACCGAAGACCTCGATGGAATCGCCCTCAGCCAGGGTGACGATGGCCTTCTTCCAGGAGCGGGTCTTGCCGGTGACATAGCGAACGCGCTTGTTCTTCGGCTTGACGGTCAGGGTGTTGACGCGGGTGACCTTGACGTTGAAGATCTCCTCAACAGCGTCCTTGATCTGATACTTGTTGGCGTCCTTAGCAACCTCGAACGTGTACTTGTTCTGCTCCATGTTGGAGAAAGCACGCTCGGAGACGACCGGACGGATGATCACGGAATGTGCGTCCATTAGGCGAGTACCTCCCCGAAGTGGGTCGCGACGTCAGCGGGCATCAGCAGGGCGCCGTTGTTAACGAGGTCGTAGGTGTTGGCCTCGTTGGGCGTGATGATGAACGTCTTGGGAATGTTGCGGAAAGACAGGTAGGCATTGATGTCGTCCTCGCGCACGATGATCGTGAGGCGCTTGCCCTCAAGGCCGAGAGCCTTGAGCATAGCCACAGCGGCCTTGGTGGACGGCTTCTCAAAGCCATAGTTGTCGACGAGAACGAGCTCGTTGTCGCGAACCTTAGCGGAAAGCGCAGAACGCATAGCGAGCTTGACCTCTTTGTTGTTCATACGCTTGGCGTAGGAGCGGGGCTTCGGAGCGAAGACCACGCCGCCGTGACGCCACTGCGGGGAACGGGTCGAACCCTGACGGGCACGGCCGGTACCCTTCTGACGCCAAGGCTTCTTGCCGCCGCCGGAGACCTCGGAACGGGTCTTGGCGGACTGGGTGCCCTGACGCCAGCAGGCCTGCTGGCAGGTAACGATGTGGTGCATAACGTGGAGGTTCGGCTCGATGCCGTAAACCTCAGCAGCGAGCTCGGCCTCGGCGACCTTGGTGCCCTCGCTGTTCTTTACATCAAACTTAGACATGTGGGTGTTCTCCTTGGTATGACTCTGGGCTTAAAAAGGGTTTTGGGCCCTTAAGCCATACGGATGGCAACCAGACCATTCTTGGCACCGGGCACAGCGCCCTTGACCAGAATGAGGTTCTGCTCGGCATCGATGCGGACAACGGAAAGGTTCTTGACAGTCACGCGCTCATTGCCCATGTGGCCAGCCATCTTGACGCCCTTGAGAACGCGGGCGGGATAGGCGCACTGGCCGATGGAACCGGAGTGACGGTGGAAGTGAGAACCATGGGTCATCGGACCACGACGCTGACCCCAGCGCTTGATGCGGCCCTGGAAGCCCTTACCCTTGGACGTACCGATGACGTCGACCTTGGCGGTGTTCTCGAAATCAGCAACGGTAACGACGTCGCCCACCTTGTGCTCCTCGCCGTTCTCGACGCGGACCTCACGAAGGTAACGG
Source organism: Collinsella sp. UBA1693 (assembly GCF_002320115.1). Lineage (NCBI taxonomy): Bacteria > Bacillati > Actinomycetota > Coriobacteriia > Coriobacteriales > Coriobacteriaceae > Collinsella > Collinsella sp. UBA1693. The sequence continues at coordinate 77,987 of NZ_DCJT01000006.1, read as the reverse complement.
ACGGGCTCGACGCCAGCCTTAGCAAAGTGACCAGCCATGGGCTTGGTAACGTGCTTGGACTTGATGTCGCCAAAGCCGATCTGAACGGCGTTGTAGCCGTCGGTCGCCTCAGTTTTAACCTGCGAGACGGTGCAGGGGCCAGCCTGGATGACCGTGACGGGAACGATGTTGTCGTTCTCGTCCCAAACCTGGGTCATGCCGATCTTGCGGCCGAGAATCATGTTGATCATGCAAGATCTCCAACTCTCGGTGGTCTTGGGACACTGCGAACACCCCTTGTGTTCGCCCCTAGAGGACCACTACCAACTACGGTGCACGCCGGTTTGCATTCGCCTACCTGCTCTTTACCACGCAACCCTTATGTGGCTCAAACTTGCAGACAGAATCCTCCCTCAACGGGCACAGCTTGATTAGTATACACGTGCCCGCGCGTTTCCATAGCAGTTCATAAAGTCTTCACCTTGTCTGAACTGCAGCTTTATCGCGTCAAAGCGCTCCTCACCTCTCGACAGAAGCAGCGGGCGCTCCTTTTTCTTGACAATGTTGTCCTGTCTATGCTTTAACCTCATAGCCTTCATCCTTAAGACGCCATCCCGCAGCGTCGATAAACGGATGACAGCCCGCGTTATTTCGCCTAAGGCTTTTGGTTCACAATCGCAGTATTGCTGAAAGTCTCCGCTCTCGGATCGAACGTAAACTTGAGTACGCAACAATTACCCAACGGCTGGTCTTGGTCGCATTGGGCGAGATGCTCCCATGCCAGCTTGAACTGCAGGGTTGCAGACCCGTGCGAAACAGCCAGTACATTGCATCCGTCTTCGCCCCTAGCCTCTGCCTTAGCAACAGCATCACTCATCACCTGCGTGAGCGCCCCGACCATACGCGCCCTCAATTCAACGCTGCCCTCGCCCCCGTACGGGACGACTTCTTCGCGCGGATCCCACACGCTCAATGGAACGTCATCCACAGAGCCTTCTTCTAGCGAACCGTAGCTACGCTCAATGATGCCCGGACATTCCTGGACAAGCGGAACTTCGTGCCGGCCGTCGCGGTACAGGCAGTCGCGGACCACATACGCGGTGTCCATCGCGCGCTTGAGCGGCGAGCTATAGATGGCGCTTAATGCGACGTCTTGCGAAGCCATCCAGGCACCCGCGCCCTTAGCCTGCAAGACACCCGTTGAGGTAAGAGGTGAATCGCAGCGGCCCTGTACCAACCTCTGGAGGTTGTAAAGCGTTTGCCCGTGTCGAAGCAGGTACAGCGTATACAAATGCGTTCTCCTTAGAACTTGGTGGCCTTTTCTAGATTGAGACGCGCCTTTTCATGAGGCGCGCTACTGGCGAGCGCTCACGTAATCATCGTCCACGGTAATCTTTGCCACGGCCTGCGGGTACGCCTTGACCACACGGCGCGCAAGCTCCGCCTTGAGCTCATCTGAGGACAGCGACATGTCATTCGGGCGGAGGCAGTCGAAGATCACGTTGGTGTGCGTTGGGCCAGGCACCGTACGCAGATCATGAATGGAAAGGCGCGGGTCGATCTCTTTTGCGAGCGCGTCTATGCGATTGCGCATGTCTGCCACCGCGGGGTCATCGGTCACGATGGGGTCGTAGTGCAGGGTGACGATGAGGCCGTCTTCGTCCTTAAACGCTTGCTCGATGTTATCAAGGACGTCATGGCTGTCCATGGGATTGGTCTCTGCGGCCATCTCTACGTGTGCGCTGGCAAACTGACGGCCGGGACCATAGTCATGAACCATGAGGTCGTGGGTGCCCAGCACCCCGGGATAACTCATGATTTTCGACCTGATGTGAGCCACAAGCTTGGGGTCCGGCGCCGAGCCAAGCAGCGGGTCGACCGTGTCGCGCAGGAGCTCGACGCCGCTCCACGCGATGTACGCCCCGACAGCAAGCCCCGCCCAAGCGTCAAGCTGGAGCGAGGTGAAGCGCGCGACCACCGCCGAGAGCAGCACCGCGCCGGTGGCGATGCAGTCGTTCTTTGAGTCCTGAGCGGTTGCGATGAGGGTTTCCGAATCTATCTTATTGCCCAGCGAGCGATTGAACGCCGCCATCCAGCACTTAACGAGAATGGACAGAGCAAGGACCGCGACCAGCGCAAGCGAGAAATCCACCGGCGTGGGGTTGATGATCTTGTCGATCGATGACTTGATGAGCTCGACCGCGACCAGCAGCACCAGGACGGCCACAGCAAGGCCCGACAAGTACTCATAGCGCCCGTGGCCATAGGGGTGCTCGGGGTCTGCGGGGCGGCTAGCGAGCTTGAAGCCCAGCACGCTCACGATGTTCGAAGAGGCGTCGGACAGGTTGTTAAGGGCGTCGGCGACGATTGAAACCGATCCGCTCATTACGCCCACAGCCACCTTTGCCGCACAGAGCAGTACGTTTGCGACGATGCACACCATGCCTGCCAGCGCACCCACCTGCGCTCGGTCGCCTTTTGCCCGACCGATAATCCATTCACCCATCTGCATCCCTACCCTTGCTCAGTCATGACCCTTGATTGTATTCCTCTTTGCGCGCTGCGGTGCAAGGCGGCGATGTTCTGTAACGGATTCACACGGCGGCTACGCGCGGCGTTGCGGCGCGGCGGGCACTAGGGGCGGCGGCTTTGCATGCGCCGGTGCGGTGGTCAGGGTGCTTGTACGCTACGGCCCCCGGCCGTAGTTTGGGTACCGGGGCGGACGATGCGACGCTGACTACGCGCACGTTTAGGACCCCGGCGTGATTTTAGGGGCCGCGGCGTGCATTTGCGCGCCCTTATCTGTACGTGCAGGCACCGGTTTTTGAGATTGGTGCCCCTACGTATATAACGACATGCCTGCTTTGTCCGTTGGGGTACCCAGCTTGAAATTGGGCGCCCCAACGAACATTGTGCCTCGTCAGGATAAACGTTAGGGCCCCCATTTCAGCGATGGGTGCCCATTCGGATCCAACATGGCGCCGCAATAATACGGATGGGCACCTTACATGTAATTAGGTGCCCATCCGTAGTTGCCAAAACCCCTTCATGCGTCCATATGGCACCCAATGAGAGGCCGGGTACCCAAACGGACATCCACCCTTATGCCCGCTACAACAGGCCTCTGCATGCCAGACGAAGGCACGTCGCTAGAGCCTGAAGCAACTCAATACGCGCGCGATATAGATCTCCCACCGCTCAAGGGGTGCCGTTAACCGGGCATATTTATGCGTCTGCCGATTATCGATACTCAATGACGCAAACAAGCAAGCCACCTACCTGCCAAAGGAAGATTGAGACGATATCGAGCGATCATCCCAAACGATACACATATGCAAGCATGGTGGCGCAGACCGGCACCAAACAGTCTTGATGGGGGGGCGCTATGCCGCGATCGCTTGAAGACGTACTTGTACGGAAGCTCACAGATGCATTTTCCAACGGGAAGCTCTATGCTCCCAAAACGGACTCAGAGCGCCGGGGCCTCAAGCGGCGCGTGCGCAAGGGAACCGTGACGTCGCCGTATAAAGGCCTCTATGCCCTTAAGGACCAATGGGCCGAAGCGGAGAAGTCCCAGCAATACAAAATGATTATCGCAACGCTTGCAGAGCTATACCCGTCCTGGGTCTTCTGCTCATTTTCAGCCGCCTCGATGCAAGGGCTCGAAGTTCCCTTCACGGAGATGAATCGAATTCACATCGCGACAACGTGCAGCAGACGCACGCATGGATTGGTTTGCCACCACATGAAGATCAATGAGCATGTGACCGTGAACGGGGTAAGGTGCGCCTCCGTTGAAAGCTCAGTATTCGAATGCATCCGGAATAGCGACTTTAAGTATGCACTCGCCGTGGCTGACTCGGCATTACGCCTGCTAAAACTGAATGCAAACGAGATGATTGATCGGCTAGCAACCAAATGTAAGGGCAAACACGGCATGGCCTACGTCAAAGATGTATTCTCGCATGCCAATAGCAAGGCAGAAAACGGCGGGGAATCATATGCGCGTGCAGTGATGATAGAGAACGGCGTTATGTTACCAAAACTGCAGGTTGAACACTATGATCCAGTCACCAAGACAAAATACAGGGACGATTTTGAGTGGGAGCTCAAGACTGGAAACGTAGCTGGAGAGCTCGACGGCAATAAGAAATATACGCTGATAGCCAAGGAGCGGGGATTAACCATAGAGCAAGTGCTTCTTGAAGAGCGCCAGCGAGAGTCAAGGTTGAGAAACCAAGGGCTCAAGTTTGCACGCTTCAGCTTTGACCAACTTCGAAATGTCGCTCCGTTCCTGGACATTCTCGACGCTTGTGGCATTCCGAGAATTGGCACAAATCCCCGTGCACCAAAGCCGCCAACCAAACGGAGAACAATCACGCAGCGAACGTACAGGCGCAAGCGCAAGGAACCGGTTAAAGATGGCGGCTAAGCTGCCGACTGAGGAGCCAAGTCGACAAAAAAGCCCCCTGGCTTATAACCAGAGGGCTTAATGCAAGCTAGTCGTGTCTAAGGCAAGCTTAGAGCTTGATCTCGATGTCGACACCCGCGGGGAGGTCGAGACGCATCAGCGAATCGACGGTACCGCTGGTGGGATCGAGAATGTCGATGAGGCGCTTGTGGGTGCGCATCTCGAACTGCTCACGAGAATCCTTGTCCTTGTGCGGGGAGCGGATAACCGTGTAAAGGTTGCGCTCGGTGGGCAGGGGAATGGGGCCGGAAACGCGAGCACCGGTCTTCTGGGCGGTCTCGACGATGAGCTTCGCGGACTGATCAACAACCTCGTGATCGTAGCCCTTGAGGCGGATCCTGATCTTCTGGCTAGACAACTTGAACCTCCAAATGGAATGCGAGGGCATCCTCGCTGAAATGTACTAACGGTGCGGATGAGCTTAGGCGTTGGTGCCGTTCTTGCTCATGACCTCGTCCATGATGGACTTGGGCGCCGGCTCGTAGGAGTCGAACTGCATCGTGTAGGATGCGCGGCCCTGGGTCTGGGAGCGAAGGTCGGTAGCATAGCCGAACATCTCGCCCAGGGGCACCTTAGCGCGGATGACCTTGCTGCCAGCACGATCGTCCATGCCCTCGATCTTGCCACGGCGGCCGGACAGGTTGCCCATAACGTCGCCCATGTACTGCTCGGGGGTCTCAACCTCGACGAACATGTAAGGCTCGAGGAGGATGGGGTCGGACTTCTTGAGAGCATCCTTGATGGCCATGGAGCCAGCGATCTTGAATGCGGCCTCGGAGGAGTCGACCTCGTGGTAAGAGCCGTCGAACAGGGTGACCTTCACGTCGACAACAGGGTAACCAGCGATGACACCGGTGTTCAGCGCCTCCTGGATGCCCTTGTCGATGGACGGGATGTAATCCTTGGGGACGACGCCGCCGACGATGGCGTTGACGAACTCGTAGCCAAAGCCCTCTTCCATCTTCTCGAGCTTGATGACGGCGTGGCCGTACTGGCCGCGACCACCGGACTGACGGACAAACTTGCCCTCAGCCTTCTCGACGTCATGACCGGGAGCCTCACGGTAGGCAACCTGGGGTTTACCAACGTTAGCCTCAACCTTGAACTCGCGGAGCAGGCGGTCGACGATGATCTCGAGGTGCAGCTCGCCCATGCCGGCGATGATGGTCTGGCCGGTCTCGTGGTTGGTGGACACCTGGAACGTGGGGTCCTCCTCGGCGAGCTTGGTCAGAGCGATGGACATCTTGTCCTGCTCGGCCTTGGTCTTGGGCTCGATAGCAATGTCGATAACGGGCTTAGCGAACTCGATCTGCTCGAGGATGAGCTCCTTGCCCTCCTCGCACAGGGTGTCACCGGTGGTGGTGTTCTTGAGGCCCACGGCAGCGAGGATGTCGCCAGCGGAAGCGCCATCGACGTCGACGCGGTCGTTAGCGTTCATCTCGAGGATGCGGCCAAAACGCTCGCGGCTGCCGGAAGTGGCGTTGGCGACGTAAGAACCGGCGTCCACGTGACCGGAGTACACGCGGAAGAAGGTGAGCTTACCAACAAAGGGATCGGTAGCGATCTTGAAGGCGAGCGCCGCGAACGGAGCGTCAGCGGAAGCCTCGCGGGTCTCGGTCTCACCGGTCTTGGGGTTGGTGCCCTCAACAGCAGGAACATCCAGCGGGCTGGGCAGGTAGTCGACAACAGCGTCGAGAAGCTCCTGAACGCCCTTGTTCTTGTAGGCGGAACCAACCAGAACGGGGTTGAGCTCGTTAGCAAGGGTGCCCTTGCGGATGGCGGCCTTGAGCATGTCGACGGGGATCTCCTCGTCCTCAAGAACCATCATCATGAGCTCGTCATCGTAGTTCGCAGCGGCGTCGAGCAGCTCAGCGCGCTTCTCGGCGGCAACGTCGGCGAACTCAGCGGGGATCTCGTCCATGGGCTCGGGATAGGTCATGCCCTTATCGTCGGGCTTGAAGTCCCAAGCGGTCATGGTGACCAGGTCGATAACGCCCCAGAACTGATCCTCTGCACCCATGGGAACCTGGATGGCCACGGCGTTGGCGTTGAGGCGATCCTTCATGGTCTGGATGGCGTTGAAGAAGTCGGCGCCCACGCGGTCATACTTGTTGATGAAGGCGATGCGAGGGACGTTGAAGTTGCGGGCCTGGCGCCACACGGTCTCGGACTGCGGCTGAACACCGGCGACGGCGTCGAACACGGCGACGGCACCGTCGAGAACGCGCAGGGAGCGCTCAACCTCAGCGGTGAAGTCAACGTGGCCCGGGGTGTCGATGATCTGGATGCGGTAGGACTTGTCATCCTTGCGCCAGAAGCAAGTGGTAGCAGCGGACTGAATGGTAACGCCGCGCTCCTGCTCCTGAATCATCCAGTCCATGGTGGCAGCGCCCTCATGGGTCTCACCGATCTTGTGCTTCTTACCGGTGTAGTAAAGAATGCGCTCGGTAGTGGTGGTCTTGCCAGCATCGATGTGGGCCATGATGCCGATGTTGCGGGTCTCGGAAAGCTTGTACTTGGGCTTAGCCATGAGTCAGTTCCTTCCTTGGAATTACCAGCGGTAGTGAGAGAACGCGCGGTTGGCCTCGGCCATCTTGAAGACGTCCTCACGCTTCTTCACGGAAGCGCCAACGCCGTTGGAGGCATCGAGAATCTCGTTAGCGAGACGCTCGGCCATGGTCTTCTCCTTGCGAGCACGCGAGAAGTTGACGATCCAGCGGATGGCGAGCTGGGTGGAGCGACGGGAGTTGACCTCCATCGGCACCTGGTAGGTAGCGCCACCAACACGCTTGGGCTTGACCTCGAGCGTGGGGCGGACGTTGTCCATGGCCTTCTTGAAGGTGGCAAGAGCGTCACCCTCGGACTTCTCGGCAACGATGTCGAATGCACCGTAGACGACGCGCTCGGCGGTAGCCTTCTTGCCGTCAAGAAGAACCTTGTTGATAAGCTGGGTCACGAGGCGGTTGTTGTACACGGAATCAGGCATGACCTCGCGGCGATTATTCTTTGCTGCACGACGCGGCATATGAAATCTCCTCTATTCGTTGGATCAGGTGTAGTAGCTACTTTGAGACTACTTCGGGCGCTTAGCGCCGTACTTGGAGCGGGACTGCTTACGGTTGTTCACCGGAGCGGAGTCGTAGGCGCCACGGATGACGTGATAACGAACACCGGGGAGGTCGCGAACACGGCCGCCGCGGATGAGGACGATGGAGTGCTCCTGGAGGTTGTGGCCCTCACCAGGAATGTATGCGGTGACCTCGATGCCGTTAACAAGACGGACACGGGCAACCTTACGAAGAGCCGAGTTCGGCTTCTTGGGGGAGGTGGTGAACACGCGGGTGCACACGCCGCGCTTCTGGGAGTTGTGCTGCAGAGCTGCGTTCTTGGACTTCTTGGGAACGGACTTACGACCCTGGCGAACCAGCTGGTTGATAGTAGGCAAAACGTACTCCTTCTTCGTGATGATTCCAGCTTTATACTTAGTGCAACGGCTTGAATCGAGGCGTCAGCATCCGCCTACGAAACACGCGGTTCGCTACGTTACGCCTGTTGTGCTGCGGTGTCAACAGACCACGCCACCGGGCGTTTCCCTATTTGGCACATTTCACGCAGAATCTTCATAGATGGTCAAAGGAATGCGTTTTTCGTTAACCAACAAAGCGGCTATCGCTTCTTAGGACCCTTCTTTGTTGGGCGCTTCTTTGCTTTTTTGGACGAGGAGGGATCGCTCGCGTTCCCATCGCGGTGCTTTACGCGGTAAAACCCCGCGCCCATCACCACCGCGACAACCAAGATGAGCATCCACATGAGTTGGCTTCCAAGAGAGGGAGCGACGGTTTCCATACCAAGCCTTTCCTTGCGCAGCCGGAAGACCACTCCCCCGGACGTATCAACGTTGTGCATTCTACCCAAGCATCGTGTGAGGTCACGGTCAGCGAGACGCCGTATCCGCGAGCGGCCCGGCGTCATTCTGGGGAAGGCGTCGGTACGCAGCGACCAAAACCGCGATCTGCGCCACAACCAGCAACCACTGGTAGTGGCCCGGAATCGTCGTGGTGATTATGGAGCTACCGACGGTGCTCGCAATGTTCACCATGGCATGAACCAGCATCGATGCCGCGAGCGCGTTGTATCGACTGCAGACATCGCCCAAAAACATGCCAAGAACCGTTGCGTAGATCGCCTGAAACGGGTTTCCGTGAAATATGCCAAAGAAAAGCGCTTGGATACCGTTGGCTATCTGCGCGCCTCATGCCGGACGCGCGCAGATAGCCAAAACCAAGGCCCCTAAAGATGGTCTCTTCAACCACGGGCGCGCCAAAGATCAGCGACAAAAACCAGTCCGCTCCGTACGCCTCGAGTCCAGACTGGTCCACAATCTTGCCATAGGATTCCAAAAGCCAGGGCATAGCAGCGCCTACCATGGTAGCGATAAGAGCAGAGAGACCGTGCAGACCCACGGCGACCATAACCAACGTCGCAACGTCTTTGCCGCGCAGAACGCCGGCGCCAAAACGAACAGCAGGTTTCTCAGGTGCGCCGCCAGCGTCCTGGGACGCGCGCCTGCGCAGCGCCCGTGCCCACAGCGCGAACGGAATAAACGTGACCGCATAGCGCGCCGCACTTACCCAGCGCGGGTAGCGCGCCAAAAGAGCGTTGGCAAACGGTTGAAGCTGGGTGGAGCTCATGGCAAATACGCGCTCGCCCGCAGCTGCGGCCATGATCATGCCACCCGTGGTGACAACAAACGTGGCGGCAAGGTAGGTGACCACAATGCCCAATATAAGGACGAGGAGCCCTTTGAGCGCCATTGCGGCATCGATGCCCTGGGCCCCTTTGTTTTGAGTATGCGACCGCACTGCTCTCCCCCACTTGCGATTGCGCCATATTAGCTGGTTTAAGACGAAAACGGGCGAGACAGGTTATCTGCCTCGCCCGTATATGCGTGCTTCTGAATGCAGGCGGCTAGGCCCGCTTCAGGTTATGCGAACCGGACATCAAAACCGATGCCTAACGGCTACTCCTCAAAAGAGTTGTGGCCGTTGGGATCCTCGGGGCTATCGCCATCGTCCTGATCGACCAGCTGGTTGAGCAGCTCGTCGATAGAGGCCATATCCTCGTTGATGATGCCGCCGGATGCCTTGGACTTGTCCTCAGCGGGGGCGCCCAGCAACTCCTCGTCCGAATCATAGTGATGACGCGGAGCAGAGGTGCCCAGCAAGATGTCGTCCGGGCCGTCCGGGCTGAAGACCATCTGCAGCAGCTGGGAGAGGTCCTCTTCATCGGCCATATCCTCGGTGTTATCAAGGATGTGAAGCAGATTGTGGGCCTCCAGACCGTCGCGCAGCTCCTCGATCGCCTTGGCGCCGATGCCATCGATGCGGAGCAGGTCCTCCTCGGACTTGCCGACCAGGTCGCCAACGGTCTCGATGCCGACCTCGCTGAACTTATTGGTCCAGCGCTGGGACACGCCAAGATCGTCGAACAGGTACAGGCGGGCGTCCTCGGCGGAGATGGTGCGGCCATTGCGCGTGAAGGAGCCGTCGCCCGGGTAATCGTCATAGCCAACCCAGTCGAGCTGCTGCGGAAGCTGCTCGTCCAGCTCCTTGAGCTCGGCGGGCGCCCACTCGGGCAGCGCCTTGGAGCCGGGAGCGGTCGCGCCGCCAACGGTTACGTAGCCGTCGGAGGTGCGATAGGTAAGGCTCGCCTCGGAATACGGCTTGAGGCCGGTGCCGACCGGGATCTTCTTGCCCACGATAACGTTGGACTTGAGGTCCAGCAGGTGGTCGACCTTGCCCTCGATAGCGGCCTCGGTGAGCACGCCCGCGGTACGGATGAACGACGCGGAGGACAGCCAGGAGTCGATGGACGCGGCAACCTTGAGGGTACCCAGGATCGCAGCCTCAGAGGTGGGCGGGGTGCCGCCGCGGCGGGCGACGCGCTCGACCTCGTCCGCAAACTCATAGCGGTCGACGTACTGGCCCAGCAGGTAGCTGGAGTCCCCAGGGTTGGTGATCTGAACGCGACGCAGCATCTGGCGTGCGATGACCTCGATGTGCTTGTCGTTCAAATCAACGCCCTGGCTGGTATAGACGTCCTTGACGTTCTCGACGAACGTGTGCATGGTGCTCTCGATATCGGTCAGCTTGCGCAGGTTGCGGAAGTTGACGAAGCCCTTGGTGATCTGGTCGCCGGCACGGACGGTGCAGCCGTCCTCGATACCGGGCATGAAGCGGACAGACGCAGGAACGCGCTTCTCCTCGAGCACACGGGTGTGATCGTCGGAGTCGGTCAAGGTCAGGACGTACTCGGACTTCTCCGGCTTGATGGAGAGGTGACCGGAGAACGGAGCCAGGTCGGCCTCGCGACCCAGGATCTTCTCGTTGACGTTGCCGACGACGTCGAACATACGGCCAACGGTAGGCAGACCCTGCGTAATGTCGTCGACGCCTGCAACGCCACCGGAGTGAATGGTACGCATCGTAAGCTGCGTACCGGGCTCGCCGATGGACTGAGCCGCGATGATGCCGACGGCGGTGCCGATGGCGACGGGACGACGGGTAGAGAGGTCCCAGCCGTAGCACTTCTGGCATACGCCGTACTTGGAACGGCAGGTCAGCAGCGCGCGCAGGGTGACCTTCTTGAGGCCGGCGTCAACCAGCTTCTGGATGTCGGCAACGCTCTCGATGTACTGGTCGCGCTCGAACAGGACGGTACCGTCGGAAGCAACGGCGTCCTCGGAGAAGCATCGGCCAACCAGGTCGGCGTTGAGCGAGTCGGTGCCGGGGATGATGAGGTTGTAGGAGCAGCCCTCCTGCGTACCGCAGTCCTCCTCGCGGACGATGACGTCCTGAGCGACGTCGACCAGACGGCGGGTAAGGTAACCGGAGTCAGACGTGTGGGACGCGGTGTCGACCAGGCCCTTACGAGCGCCGTACGTGGAGATGAAGTACTCCAGGGGCAGCAGGCCCTCGCGGAAGTTCGCCTTAATGGGAAGGTCGATGGTCTCACCGGACATGTCCGCCATAAGGCCGCGCATGCCGCCGAGCTGACGCAGCTGGGTCTTGGAACCACGGGCGCCGGAGTCGGCCATCATGTAGATCGGGTTCTCCTCGTCGAACATGTCGAGCATGAGAGCGGCGACCTTGTCGGTAGCGGCGGTCCACTCGTTAACTACCTCGGTGTGGCGCTCCATCTCGTTGATGAAGCCCTCCTCGAAGTACTCGTTAATGGAGTCGACGCGGTCCTGGGCCTCTGCCAGAATCTGGGGCTTCTCATCAGGGATGAGAGCGTCCCACAGAGAGATGGTGAGGCCGGCGCGGGTAGCGAAGTGGAAACCGGCGAACTTGATGGCGTCCAGGATGGGGCCGACCTCGGCCTGCGGATAGCGATCGCAGCAGGCGGCGACCAGCTTGCCCACATCGCCCTTGACCATCTTGTAGTTGATGAACTCGTAGTCCGCGGGCAGGCACTGGCGGTTGAAGATGATGCGGCCGATGGTGGTCTCGAAACGGCAGGTCTTGTTGCCCGTCACATCGTAGTCCACAAACTCGTTGCGATCGTTCTTCACACGGAAGTAGCTGTGCTCCTTGTCGAAGTAATTAGCCTCGGCCTCGGAGACGCGAACCTGGATCTTGGCCTGAAGGTCAACCTCGGTACGAGCATCATAGGCGTTGAGCGCATCGTCGAAGCTGGCGAACACGTGGCCCTCGCCAGGCAGGCCGTCGCGAGCCTGGGTGAGGTAGTACACGCCAATGATCATGTCCTGGGAAGGAACGTTGACCGGCTTGCCGGATGCGGGCGAGCGCAGGTTGTTCGCAGAGAGCATGAGCACGCGCGCCTCGGCCTGAGCCTGAAGCGACAGCGGCACGTGCACGGACATCTGGTCGCCGTCGAAGTCGGCGTTGAAGGGGGCGCAGACCAGCGGGTGCAGGTGGATTGCCTTGCCCTCGACCAGAACGGGCTCGAAAGCCTGAATGGAGAGGCGGTGCAGCGTAGGTGCACGGTTAAGCAGGACCAGACGGCCGTCGATGACCTCTTCCAGGATGTCCCAGACAAAGCTGGCGCCGCGCTCGATCGCGCGCTTGGCGCCCTTGATGTTCTCGACCTTGCCAAGCTCGACCAGGCGCTTCATGACGAAGGGCTTGAAGAGCTCCAACGCCATGGTCTTGGGCAGACCGCACTGGTGCAGCTTGAGCTTGGGGTCCGTAACGATTACGGAACGTCCGGAGTAGTCGACGCGCTTACCCAGCAGGTTCTGACGGAAGCGGCCCTGCTTGCCCTTGAGGGCCTCGGCAAGGGACTTGAGCGGACGACCGCCACGTCCGGAAACCGGACGGCCGCGACGGCCGTTGTCGAACAGTGCGTCGACGGCCTCCTGCAGCATGCGCTTCTCGTTGTTCACGATGATCGCGGGAGCATCGAGGTCGAGCAGGCGCTTAAGACGATTGTTACGGTTGATAACGCGACGATACAGATCGTTCAGGTCGGACGCAGCGAAGCGACCGCCGTCGAGCTGGACCATAGGACGAAGATCGGGCGGAATGACCGGAATGACGTCGAGGATCATGTTGGCGGGGTCGTTGTGGCCCTTCAGGAAGGCATCGACGACCTCAAGGCGCTTGACGGCTTTCTCGCGCTTCTGCTTCTGGCCATCGACGTCGGCGATGATGGCCTTCAGGCGCTCGGACTCGGACTCCAGGTCGATGGCGGCCAGCAGGTCGCGAACAGCCTCGGCGCCCATGTCGCCGCTGAAGTACATGGAGTAGTAGCGCTTCATCTCGCGGAACAGAGGCTCGTCGGAGATCAGGTCGCGCTCGGAGAGCTTCATGAATGCCTGGAACGCGTCGGAGCGCAGCTGCTTCTCGTCCTTGCACTCTTCCTCGATGTCGATGATGCCGGCGGCGATCTCCTCCTGGGTCAGGGGCTCTTCATCGGAGAACTCATCGAAGTTCTCAGGGTTGCCCTGCTCCTTCAGAGACTCGATCTGGCGTGCGCACTCGGCGTCGATCTCCTCGAGGTCGGCAGCGAGCTCCTCGCGCAGATCCTCTGCATCGGCCTCGCGCGCCTCGTAGTCGACGTGCGTGATGATATAGCTGGCGAAGTAGAGCACCTTCTCCAGGTCCTTGCTCTTGATGTCGAGCAGGCGGCTCATGGGGAAGCTGGTGGGGCTCTTGAAATACCAGATGTGGCTTACCGGGGCGGCAAGCTCGATGTGGCCCATGCGCTCGCGACGCACCTTGGCCGAGGTGACCTCGACGCCGCAGCGCTCGCAGACGATGCCCTTGAAGCGAATGCCCTTGTACTTGCCGCAAGAGCACTCCCAGTCCTTGGCGGGACCGAAGATCTTCTCGCAGAACAGGCCGTCCTTCTCGGGCTTGAGGGTACGGTAGTTGATGGTCTCGGGCTTCTTGACCTCGCCGTAAGACCAGGAGCGGATCTTGTCGGCGCTGGCAAGGGAGATCTTTACCGCGTCAAAATCAGTAGCTTCGAAATCTGCCACAGTTTCTACTCCTTATCAGTGGTGGAAGCGGCCAGCTCGCCGATGAGGGCTTCGGCTGCATCCGCAGAGGTGTCGGCCTCGTCGATGGAGGGAAGGGTGTCCAGGTCGGCCAGGACGTCGTCCACGTCCGCGGTCTCGGCTACGGTCTCGGGCTCCGGCTCGTGGTCGCGGATGGGCTCGATGTCGAGCGCGAGCGAGCGGATCTCCTTGACCAGAACCTTGAAGGACTCGGGAATACCGGCCATGGGGACGTTGTCGCCCTTGACGATCGCCTCGTAGGTCTTGACGCGACCGACGGTGTCGTCGGACTTGACCGTGAGGATCTCCTGCAGGACGTTGGAAGCACCGTACGCGTACAGTGCCCAAACTTCCATCTCACCGAAGCGCTGGCCGCCGAACTGGGCCTTACCGCCCAGGGGCTGCTGGGTAACCAGGCTGTAGGGGCCGGTCGAACGCGCGTGGATCTTGTCGTCGACCATGTGGCCGAGCTTCAGGATGTAGGAGGTGCCGACGGTGATGGGCTCGCGGAACTCCTCACCCGAACGGCCGTCGAACAGGCGGGTCTTGCCGCGCTCGTCCAGCTGGGTGACAAAGTCGGTGCGCATGTGGTCGCCCAGGCGCTCGGTGGCCAAGTTGACCATGTTCTTGTTGGCGCGACGGATGACCTCGGCGATCTCGTCCTCATGGGCGCCGTCGAAGACGGGGGTCGCCGTAAAGAACGGACCGGGAACGTACTTGTCGGAATCAGCGTTGTCCTGATCCCAACCGCAGGCGGCGGCCCAGCCAAGGTGGCACTCGAGCAGCTGGCCGACGTTCATACGGGAGGGAACGCCCAGGGGGTTCAGGATGACGTCGACAGGGGTGCCGTCGGCCATGTAGGGCATATCCTCGACCGGCAGGATCTTGGAGATAACACCCTTGTTGCCGTGGCGGCCGGCGATCTTGTCGCCTTCCTGGATCTTACGACGCTGGGCGACGTAGACGCGGACCATCTCGTTAACGCCCGGAGCCAGGTCGTCACCGGCCTCGCGGCTGAAGCGGGCGACGTCGATGACTCGACCGTAGGAACCGTGAGGCATCTTAAGAGAGGTGTCGCGAACGTCATGGGCCTTGGCGCCAAAGATAGCGCGGAGCAGGCGCTCCTCGGCGGTCAGAGCGCTCTCGCCCTTGGGCGTGACCTTACCGACCAGGATGTCGCCGGGGCCGACCTCGGCGCCGATGCGGATGACGCCGTCCTCGTCCAGGTTGGCGAGCATGTCCTCGGAGAGGTTGGGGATCTCGCGGGTGATCTCCTCGGGACCCAGCTTGGTGTCGCGAGCGTCGATCTCGTGGCGAGAGATGTTGATGGTGGTCAGCAGGTCCTCGGCCACCACGCGCTCGGACACGACGATAGCGTCCTCGTAGTTGTAACCTTCCCAGCTCATGTAGGCGACCGTGAGGTTCTGGCCCAAAGCGAGCTCGCCGTGATCGGTGGACGGACCGTCTGCCAGGGGCTGGCCCTTGACGACCTCATCGCCCACGCGAACCAGCGGACGGTGGTTGATGCAGGTGGACTGGTTGGAACGCTGGTATTTGGGCAGGTGATACTCGTCCATACCGCCAGCGTGCTTAACGGTGATCTTGCGCGCGTCAGCGAAGATGACCTCGCCGGCGTGCTTGGCCAGGGTGACCTCGCCGGAGTCCAGCGCAGCGCGACGCTCCATGCCGGTGCCGACGTACGGGGCGGCAGGGTGAACCAGGGGCACGGCCTGACGCTGCATGTTAGCGCCCATGAGGGTACGCTTGGCGTCGTCGTGCTCCAGGAACGGAATGAGGGTGGCGGCGACGGAGATCATCTGACGCGGAGAGACGTCCATGTAGTCGACCATCTCGACGGGCACGTCTGCGGGAGCGCCGAAGGAGCCGTCGAAGTCGCGAGTACGGGCGACGATGGTGTGGGGACGAACCAGGTTGCCGTCGGCGTCGGCGACCACGAACTCATTGGTCTCGGGGTCGAGCGGGGTGTTCGCCGGGGCGATGATGTGGTTCTCTTCCTCGTCAGCGGTCATCCAGTCGATCTGGTCGGTGGCGACGCCGTTCTCAACGCGGCGATACGGGGCCTCGATGAAGCCGTACTCGTTCACTCGAGCGTAGAGGGACAGAGAGCCGATCAGGCCGATGTTGGGGCCTTCGGGGGTCTCGATGGGGCACATACGGGAGTAGTGCGAGTTGTGGACGTCGCGGACGGCGGTGGGCACGTTGGTGCGGCGGCTGGAACCGGACTTGTGACCTGCAAGGCCACCGGGACCCAGAGCGGACAGGCGGCGCTTGTGGGTAAGACCGGTCAGCGGGTTGGCCTGGTCCATGAACTGGGACAGCTGGGAGGAGCCGAAGAACTCCTTGATGGCAGCCACGATGGGACGGATGTTGATGAGGCTCTGCGGGGTGATCTCGTCGATGTCCTGGGAGCTCATGCGCTCGCGGACCACGCGCTCCATACGGCTCATACCGATACGGAACTGGTTGGCCACCAGCTCGCCGACGGTGCGGATACGGCGGTTACCGAAGTGGTCGATGTCGTCGGTCTTGTAACCGGGGGTGCCGGCGGCAAGCTCGAGCAGGTAACGCAGGGTGGCGACGATGTCCTCGTCGGTCAGCACCGCAACGTCCTCGGTGGTGTCGAGGCCGAGCTTCTTATTCACCTTGTAGCGGCCGACGCGAGCCAGGTCGTAGCGCTGCGCATTGAAGAGCAGGCCCTCGAGCAGGCTGCGGGAGGCGTCGACGGTGGGCGGCTCGCCCGGACGCAGGCGACGGTAGATCTCGATGAGGGCGTCCTCGCGGGTGAGGGCGGTATCGCGCTCGATGGTGCGCTTCACGACATCGGAGTCACCGAGCATCTCGATGATCTCGTCGTTGGTGGTAGCGATGCCCAGTGCGCGCAGGAACATGGTAGCGGACTGCTTGCGCTTGCGGTCGATGGAGACCACCAGCTGGTCGCGCTTGTCGACCTCGAACTCCAGCCAAGCGCCGCGAGCGGGGATGATCTGCGCCTTGTAAACCTGCTTGCCGCCGTCCATCTCGGAGCTGTAGTACACACCCGGGGAGCGGACCAGCTGGGAGACGACGATGCGCTCGGTACCGTTGATGATGAAGGTGCCCTGATCGGTCATCATGGGGAAATCGCCCATGAAGACCAGCTGCTCCTTGATCTCGCCGGTCTCCTTGTTGGTAAGGCGGACATCGGTGAGAAGCGGAGCCTGGTAGGTCATATCCTTCTCGCGGCACTCCTCCACGGTGTGCGCGGGGTCGCCGAACTGGTGCTCACCAAAGGTGACCTCCAGGATATGGTTCTGGCTCTGAATGGGGCTGGACTCCTTGAAAGCCTCGCGGAGCCCATCGGTCATGAAGCGGTCGAAGCTCTCCTTCTGAACGGAGATAAGGTTCGGAAGCTCCATCACCTCGGGGATCTTTCCAAAGTTGACGCGCGTGCGCTCTGTTGCCGTTACCGGCTGGGTGGCTTTTGCATCACTCACCAGGCGTTCCCTCCTTCTTGGGAAAATGCGGTTTGCTTGGCGTTCGGTCGCATGTCGTATACACTGTTCCGCGATCGCTGACGCACATCGAAAACGTGCTCTTGACATCTCGACAGAAATCGCCATATATCGCAACCTACTAGTTTAGCAACTACGAACCGTTTGGCAATAAAAGTCTTGACTATAGGTTGATTTTGGACTAGGCAAAAAAGTTAAAACTAAACCTGCTGGTAGTTGACCTGAACAGAACATGTGTTCATGTTGTTCTAATGGAGACGTTGTATTACGTGTGCATGTCACAAGGCAGGCTGGATTTTAGGAACCGCCGCAAACCAATAGATGGTTAAAAGAAAATGCCCCAACCGCAACGGTTGAGGCATTCCATTCAAGCAAGCTGTCATTATGACCACGCTGGGCTAGTTCTAGCTGGCGTATATGGACGAGCGTTTGGACGAGGCCGCCTAGCGACGGACCAATCCCCCGCGCTCGTCGACGGCCTCCCAGAACTCGTCGGCGAAGCGGGGGTCGGCCGCTGCCATGAGGGCGTTGGTCGCGATCCAGCCCGAGGGGGTGCCGGTGTCGTAGCCGGACAGCGGGTCGATGACGACGGCGTACATGGCCTCGCGCTCGAGAGAGCGGGCCATGGCGTCGGTCAGCTGGATCTCCCCTCCCTTGCCGGGCTCCTGGTCGGCCAGCAGGTCCATGACCAGGGGCGAGAGCAGGTAGCGGCCCACGATGTAGAGGTTGGAGGGGGCCTCCTCGGCGGAGGGCTTCTCCACCAGGCCGGAGACGCGCCACACCGCGCCGGGCTCGTCGTCGGCGACCCCGCCGAGGCCCTCGAGCGCGTCGACGCGCTCGCCCGCGATGACGCCGTAGCGGGAGACGTCCGCCGGCGAGCAGGGCGCCACCGCGATCACGGACGCGCCGGCGTGGGCGCGGGAGACCTCGAGCATGCGGGTGCAGATGTCGCGCGAAGGGACCACGTAGTCGCCGAGCAGCACCAGGAAGCTCTCGCCGGCAACGGCGTCGGCCACCGAGCGGATGGCGTGGCCCAGGCCCCTGGGCTCGTACTGGTAGCGGAAGTCCACGGGCATGTCGCCGGCCTGGGCCACGGCGTCGGCGTAGCCGTCCTTGCCGCGCTCGCGCAGAAGCGCCTCCAGCGAGCGGTCGGGCTGGAAGTAGCTGAGCAGCTCGGGCTTGCCGGGCGAGGTCACGATGACGGCGCCGTCGACCTCCTCGGGCTCCAGCGCCTCCTCGACCACGTACTGGATGACCGGCTTGTCGAGCACCGGGAGCATCTCCTTGGGGGTGCACTTGGTCGCCGGCAGGAAGCGGGTGCCGAGGCCGGCTGCGGGGATGATAGCCTTCATGGCCTTCCTTTCGTCCACGCCTTTATGACGCGGATCAATAACGGGCTTTTCGCCCATAAACAATTGAGTCACAGTCCTACAGGATACCGTCCGAATGCTTGCGCGCTACCCCCTTTTGAGAAAATGCAGCTTAAATACGCACCTTCCGATTATTTAACACGTCCGCATCAACGTATCGAGGAGGCGGGGCACCAAAAAAGGAGGCCCGGCGAACCAGACCTCCTTTAAGACATTGAATGTCAGACCGCGGCACGGGGCCGTACGGTCGTAGCCGGCAGGCGAATCGCCTGCAGGAAACTACTTGATGGTGACAGCAGCGCCGGCAGCCTCGAGCTTCTCCTTGGCAGCCTCGGCGTCCTCCTTCTTGGCACCCTCGAGAACAGCCTTGGGAGCGCCCTCGACGACCTCCTTGGCCTCCTTCAGGCCGAGGTTGGTCAGCTCGCGAACGACCTTGATGACCTGGATCTTGTTGTCGCCGAAGCCCTCGAGAACAACGTCAAACTCGGTCTTCTCCTCGGCCTCCTCAGCGGCAGCAGCGGGGCCAGCAACGACGGCAGCGGGAGCAGCGGCGGAAACGCCGAAGGTCTCCTCGATGGCGGAAACGAGCTCGGAAGCCTCGAGCAGGGTCATCTCTTTCAGGGCCTCGATGATCTCATCGGTGGTAAGCTTAGCCATTTCTAAGTCCTTTCGATTTCCCTGCGTCTTTAGCAGGGAGATTAATTAAGTAGCGCGGCGCATGTGCGCCAGGGGTGCGGCCTTACGACCGCGAGCATGGTGGCGACTAGGCCGCCTTCTGCTCGGAGATCTGCTGGACGCAACGGGCGAGACCGCTGGAAACGCCGTTGACGCAAACAGCGATGTCGCGAGCGAAGCCGTTGATAAGACCGGCGATCTGACCCAGGAGCTGATCCTTGGTGGGAAGGTCTGCGATAGCGTTGACCTCCTCGGCAGTAACTGCCTTACCCTCGGAAATGCCACCCTTGATCTCCAGAACGCCCTTGGACTTCTTAGCGAACTCCTTAAGCGCCTTCGCGGCCTCGACGGGCTCGTTCTCGTAGAAGACATAGGCCAGGGGACCAACGAGGATGTCATCAACGTTGGGCTGCTCCTTGTTCTCCAGAGCGATGCGGACGAGGTTGTTCTTGTACACCTTCATCTCAGCGCCGAGCTCACGAAGCTGATGACGCAGCTCCTGGGCCTGCTTAACGGTCAGACCGTTGTAGGACACCATGAACACACCAGCGTTGGCCTCGATGCTAGACTCGATCTCAGCAACCTTGTCGATTTTGTACTGCTTGGGCATTAGTACACCTCCTTCTCGTTTTTTCCGGGCACGTCCGCGCCTGACATGGCGGGGGTTGTGTCTCGAAAAAAAAGAAACCCCCGTGCTGCAAGAGCAACGGGGGCGAGAAGACATATCTGCTCGACCACCTCGGCTGGCGGGAACTCCCATTAAGCCGCGGTCGGCGCTTGCCTCCCTTGGCACCTGCTGTCTCTGGCAGCGGAATCGTGCGTGAACTTCTGTAGTATGCCGAGCCGCCATGCCAGAGTCAAGTCTTGAGATGCAAGGAAGCGCGGCTCAACACGTCCTCCACATTTTATAGACCGGCGACAAACGACCCCAGGCGCCGCAGGCCCTCGTCCAGATCATCGTCCGCAATGCAATAGGAAAGCCTCACGTAGCCCGGAGCGTTAAAGCATGTTCCCGGCACCAGCGCCACGCCCGCTTCGCGAATGGCCCGCTCGCAGAATTCATTGGACGATAAGCCGGTTTGCTCGACGCGTGGAAATGCGTAGAACGCGCCGGCGGGCTCGACCACCGGCAGCCCCATGTACGCCAGCTGCGCCAGCACGCGATCGCGCCGGGCGCGGTACGTATCAAGCTGATGCGAGGGATCGAGCTCGAGGGCGCGGGCGGCCGCGGGCATGCAGAACGATACCGCGGAAGACACCGTGAACTGGTGGGCCTTGGCGATCTGGTCGATCACGGGATGGGCGGCGGCGACCCAGCCCATGCGCCATCCGGTCATCGCCCAGGGCTTGGAGAAACTCTCGACCACCACCACCTGCTCGCGAAGATCCTTGTCCACACGGGCGGCAAGGCGCTCGTAGCCGGGCTCATAGACCAAACGGTTGTATACGTCGTCGCACACCACGTAGATGCCGTGGGTGCGGGCAACGTTTGCGACCGCGTCGAGCGAAGCGGGCGCGAGCACGCAGCCGGTGGGGTTGTTGGGCGAAGTGATGACCAACGCCTTGGTGCGCGGTGTCACGCATGCGGAAAGCGCCTCCTCGTCCAGCTGAAACGCAAAGGGCGCGGTATCGAGATACACCGGCGTGGCATGATTCATGACCACCAGGGATTGGTAGAGGCCAAACGCCGGCGTGGGGATGACGACCTCATCACCCGGATTGAGAAGCGCGGCGAATGCGGCGGCAAGGGCCTCGGTCGCGCCCACGGTCGCTATCACCTCATCCGGCGCATAGGACACGCCCTGCCGGGCCATGTATACGCTCAGGGCGCGGCGCAGCTCGTCCGTTCCGTTGTTGGGAGGGTAATGGGTCTGCCCCAAATCCAGCGCAGACTTGGCGCCCTCGCGCACGGATGTGGGCGAATCGAACTCGGGCTCGCCCAGGGCAAGGGCGATACAGCCCGGCGTCTGGGCAGCCAGGGCGCTAAAGCGGCGAATCCCGCTGGGCTCAAGCGTTGCCAGGGCTTCGTTGGTCGATTTGCGCATAACGGCCCCCTTCCATCGCGACTTTTGCATAAGGATACTTCAGCCATGCCGCGATTTCTATATTATGGAGGTATTGAAACATTCTCAGCCGCCTACAAACCCGCAGCGCAGGGCCGCGGGAGCCCGGGCGCCAGAAGGGACGCATCCACCCCATGAGATTGCTGATCTGCGACCGGCCGCGCGCCGAGTTTGAGAGCCCGGGCGTTGCCGCCTTGTTTGACGCGGCGTTTTGTCTTGAGGATGTGGACGATGCCCCCTGCCCCGGCGTCGCAGGAGACCTCGGGGAGACCGCGGTCCGACTTGCCGCCTCCCTTGACGGCGCCGACGAGCTTTGGATTGCCTCGCGCTCTTTTTGCGGCCAGGTGTCCGCCCCCGTCATGCGCGCACTGGAGCTGGCGCGCGACGGTAGGCATGGCGGCGGCCGTGTCGACAAGAGGGCGCTGCCGGAGCGCAGCCTTCACACTTGGCTATACGGCGTGGACCAAAACGCTTACGAGGAACAGGGCCTGGCCCGAATGCTTGCGGCGCACCTTGCCCCGGAGCTTGGGGCCAACCTTGCCGAGTGCCGCGTTGTCGATACGTTTGACCTGCGATTATTCAAACGGCTTGGCTCGCTTCCGCACGGAGGCGCGACGAGCGCGGCGCACACCCCCCTACCCCCCGCGCCTTCTGCCCCCGCCGGGACCGCACGATCGATCGCGCTGCTTGACGCCGGCGCTCCCAACGACACCGTGCGCGCCCTTTTGGACGATTTCGAAGATGCGCTCTTGGCATACGACCGACTCTCAAGCAGGGCGTTGGACGCTGCAAATATAACCGAGCCCCCGCGCTTCGAGCGCCTTTGCTGCCACGGCGCGAAGGGTGCGGCAAACGAAGTGCCCGACGCCGGCCCCGTTCTCGATGCTCTCGCCACCTGCGACACGTTGGTAATTGGCTGCCCCGTCCAACTTGGCGCCCTACCGTCCCGCCTTGTTCGCACGCTCCAAGATTGGATGGCGGCCACGCGCCTTCGCGACGGAATGCGCATCTACGCCATCTGCACCACGAACGAATGCGACCCCGGCCAGGCCCACCTCTCACTTGAGGTGCTCCGCCTGTTTTGCCGTGAAAACAACCTTGTTTGGGGCGGCGGGCTCTGCGTCGCCGGCGCCGCTGCCGTGGCGGCATTCGCCCACACCGAGCGCATGGGCCGGAAGCGCCGCGGATGCTCCGAAGCCATCGACCGCCTCATAGGCGCCGTGCGCGCGGGACTCAGCATCGCGGACGCCGCCCGCCGTTTTGGCTCCACGGACCCCCTTGCGCCCTCCAACATCATCAACGCGCCCTGCGCGCTTCCCGCCTGGGCATACAAGCTGATGTGCGCCCGCTTTAACCGCGCCTAGGCAACGCGGCGCACGCAGTATCCGCATCGCCCCCAACAAGCAAAGGAGACGCTCATGACCTGGCTAGGCATCGACGGAGGCGGAACCAAAACCGCTTGCACCCTGTACGACGAATCGCTGCAGCCCCTTGCCCGCACGACGTTTTCCACCTGCCACTACGCCCAAGCGGGCACTGATGGCATGGCTTGCGTCTTCCGCGATTGCCTGGCATGGGCGCGGCGGCACGGCTTGAACCGGGACGGAGGCGTGGGCCTTGGCATCTGCGGCTACGGCGAGGGAGCCGAGTCCGACCGCGCCATCGAGGCCGCCGTGAAGGCCGCGGTGGGAACTCGTCCCTATGCCCTGGTCAACGACGTCGACGCCGCGTGGGCGGCGGGCCTGGACCTTGCGGACGGCATCGCCGTTATCGCGGGCACCGGCTCGATCGCGCTTGGCGTGCGAAACGGCGCCAGCATGCGTTGCGGCGGGTGGGACTATCTATTGGGGGACGAGGGCAGCGGCGGCTGGATTGGCAAGGAGGCCCTGCGCGCCTTCACCCGCCAAAGCGACGGGCGCGACCAGCGCGGGCCTCTCTACCGCGCCCTTAAACGGGAGCTCGGCTTGATGGATGACTTCGACATCATCCGCTTTGCCCAGGACCACCTACATGACCGTACGCGCATTGCGTCCCTTAGCGTCTTGGTGGCCCAAGCGGCACGCGAGGAAGACGCATCCGCGCGCCGCATCTACCAGCAAGCGGCAGAGGAAATCGCCCAGATGGTCGAGACGATTATGCGAGAGCTCTTTGATAAGGACGGCTTCGAGGAGCGCGGCAGCGTAAGCTTGGACGCCCTTGTTCCGGTTACCTATATTGGAGGCGTCTTCAACGCGGGCGACGTATTGCTCGACCCCCTTCTCCACGCCTTGCCAGCGCGTTGCCGGCTAGTCGCTCCCCTGCATGAGCCCAGCCTGGGGCCGGTGCTTATCCTGCGCGAACGCCTGGCGCGCCACGGTTGTTAAAGCCGCGCCGAAAACGCCGCGAGCCTTTAGCCTTTCTTTAGCATCGCGGATGCATGAAGCGGAACCCTTGCAGGGTATAAGCTGCGCAACGCGATACCGCGCGGCCCACAAGGATTGGAGCTTCCATGCTGATCACCACCACGCCCAGCGTCGACGGATACACCGCCGCTCGCTACCACGGCATCGTTTTTGGCGAAGTCATTTCCGGCGTCGACTTTATTCGCGACTTCACCGCGGGCATACGCAACATTGTGGGCGGCCGCAGCAAGGGTTATGAGGACGAATTGGTCGAGGCCCGCGAGGACGCCCTGCGCGAGATGGCCGAGCGCGCCGAAGCGCTGGGCGCCAACGCCGTAGTGAGCGTCGACGTGGATTACGAGGTACTGGGCCAGGGCAATATGCTTATGGTCACGGCTTCCGGCACCGCCGTGGAGCTTGTCGCCAAGGCGTAGCGCGAGACGCAACGCGAGTCCAAGCGGGGCTTGGGGAGCGCGCGGGCAACGGGCGATCGAAGCGCCGGCGCTTACGCGGCATCTTCAAGCTCCCGCTCCTCCTCCACCGAATCCGCGATACGGCGGCGCAAAAACACCATGCAGATAAGCGGGAACAACGCGACCAGCGAGCTCGCCAGCACCAACGTCTGCTGAACGCCCAGCACGCGCGCTAGCCAGGGAGCCATGAACAAAGGCACCACGCCTGCCACGCTGTAACCAAAGCCCATAACCGCGCTCACGCGGCCCAAGGCGGAAAGCGGAGCATGCATCTGCACCAACGTGCTCTGCAGAGGGCCGATCACGCCAAACGAGAATCCCAACAGCATCTGGCCCGCCATGGCAACAACCACAAACGGCGTTCCCACATATACCAGGCACCCCAAGCCCATGGAAAACAGCGCCAAAAGCAAGAACCTCATATTGGTGAAACGCGCCGGCAGGCGCATAAGGATGACCGATCCCGCAATGGCGCCTATGCCCGCCGCGCTTGACAACCAGCCCATCCACTCGACCCCCACGTGCAGCACGTCGCGATAGAACAGAGACTCCAAGGGGTCGAAGGCGCCGTAACCAAAGTATGTGAGGAACCCCACGGCAAGGAGCATGCGCAGCGTAGGCTTTGCCGCCACGGCCAAAAAGCCCGCGGAAAGCGAGTTGTCGCTATACTCCGCCCCCTCCTCTTCCGCAGGCTGGCGCAGGGGGTGGAAGCCGGCGGCGGGGACAAGGCCCGCAAGCGCCATGACCGCGCCAAACACAAAGACCATGCGGGTAGAGGATACCGAGGTGATCGCGCTTCCCACCAAGGGGCCGACCACCACCGTGAGGTTGGTGACGGCCGAGAGCATGGGGTTGATGCATGACAGCTCGTCCGCATCATCCGTGATGTAGGCAGCGTAGGAGCGTGCGACGATGTCTTCGATTCCCCACGCGAGGCCAAAGACCGCCGAGCAGATAAGAATGCCCTCGACCGTATCCGCTAGCACCTGGAATAGCGCCGCGGAAACGCAGGTAGCGACAACGCTGATGAGGAAGTGCCGACGCGGCCCCAGCGAGTCGAGCATGGCGCCGCCGACAAAGTTGCCAATCACGGTCGCCAGGTTGATGAGGCCCACGGAAAACGTAGTGGACAGCGCCGTGCCGCCAAGCGAATACGTAAGCGTTCCCAAGATTCCTATGAAGTAGCACGCGAGCATTCCCACGTGACCGCAAAACCTCATAATCACCAGGCGGCGGGCCATGGGTGACAGCGAGCGCAGCTTTTCGACAAGCGACATGCAGCGCACCCCCAAGACATATCGATTGTTTGCATAACAGCAGTATGCCCCACCCCGGCGAGAACAGCCACCTTACACGGTGAAATCATCGTCCTACATATGCGGCGCCGCGCGGGGTCGCTTGCAAGCAGTCGGAGCATCTCGAAGGCAAGATGCCGCGCGATGCGGCCGCATGCGTGACCTAGTCACTGAACGCCTCCGCGGGCACATGGTAGTGTTCACCCTGATAGAAGACAAACGGCATTCAAACCGAAGGGAACCGCCATGGGACTGTTCAGCTCGATGTTTGGCAAGGGAATCGACGCATACATGGAAGACGCTCGCGCCACCCCCGGCGCCGTGGTGCTTGACGTGCGCTCGCCCGAAGAATTTGTTGACGGGCACATCGATGGCGCCCGCAACGTGCCGGTCTCGCATATCCAAAACGCGCCGCGTCAGGTGCCCGCGCTCGACACGCCCCTATTTGTGTACTGCCTCTCCGGAGCGCGCAGCGCGCAGGCGTGCCGTTTCCTCACCCAGATGGGGTATACCACAGTCACCAACATGGGCGGCATCAACCGCTGGAGCGGCCCGGTCAAGCAGGGAAGGATCTAAGCATGAAGGTTGTCATCATTGGAGGCGTCGCCGGCGGCGCCACGGCTGCGGCGCGCCTGCGCCGTTTGGACGAGAACGCGCAGATCGTTATGCTTGAGCGCTCGGGCTACGTGAGCTACGCCAACTGCGGCCTGCCCTACTACGTGGGCGGCGTTATCACCGACCAACGCAAGCTCACCCTGCAAACCCCGGAAAGCTTTCACGACCGCTTTCGCATCGACGTCCGCGTGCGCCAGGAGGCCGTGGAGATCGACCGTGAATCAAAGGCGATCAAAGTCCGCAATCTTGAAACGGGCGAAGTGTATCGCGAGAGCTACGACAAGCTGATCTTGTCACCCGGCGCCCATGCCGTCATCCCCAACCTGCCCGGCATCGATAACGAACGCATCTTCACCCTGCGCACCGTCGAGGACACGTTTAAGGTTCACGGTTTTGTTGAAACCGCGCGCCCCGCATCCGCGGTGGTAGTAGGCGGCGGCTTCATTGGATTGGAGATGGCCGAGAACCTGCGAGACCGCGGCCTGGACGTCACGGTGGTCCAGCGCGGCGGGCACGTCATGCCCACGCTTGATGCCGACATGGCCGCGATCGCCCATAACCACCTGCGCTCACATAGCGTGAAACTGCTGCTAAGCTCCGACGTTACCGGCTTTGAAGAGCGTGCCGACGGCGCCGTGCAGACCAACCTCGCGCAAAGCGGCCCCCTTGCCGCCGATATGGTCGTGCTCGCCGTGGGCGTGGCGCCCGAAAGTGCCCTTGCCCGCGAGTCGGGACTTGATTTGGGCGTGCGCGGATCCATCAAGGTAGACGAGCATATGCGAACCAGCGATAGCGACATTTACGCCGTAGGCGACGCCGTGCAGGTGAAGAACTACGTCACCGGGCAAGACGCCCTGATCGCGCTCGCGGGCCCCGCCAACAAACAAGGCCGAATCGCGGCGGACAACATCTGCGGCATAGCCAGCACCTTTACGGGCAGTCAGGGATCTTCCGTCCTCAAGCTCTTCGACCTCACCATCGCCACCACCGGACTTACCGAAATCGCTGCGAAAGCGGCGGGACTTGATGCGGACTACGTCATCCTCTCCCCCGCAAGCCACGCCACCTACTACCCCGGCGCCGGCAGCATGACCATGAAAGTGCTGTTCGAGCGAAGCGACGGCAGGATTCTGGGCGCGCAGATCATAGGCACCGACGGCGCGGACAAGCGCATCGACGTTATCGCCACGGCGATACGCGCAAAGATGACGGCAGCCGACCTCACCGAGCTCGACCTGGCCTACGCTCCGCCCTACTCGTCCGCAAAGGATCCCGTCAACATGGCGGGCTACATGATCGAGAACATTTTGGAGGGCCGCGTCGAGCAGCTCACCTGGGAGCAGGCCCTTGACCCCGCAGAGAACGAGGTACTGTTGGACGCCCGCACCCCCGGAGAAGTCGCCCGCGGATCCATCGACGGCGCACTGCACATTCCGCTCGACGAGCTGCGCGAGCACCTGGACGAGCTACCGCGCGACAAGCGCCTGCGCGTCTTCTGCCAAAGCGGCCTTCGCAGCTACGTGGCGTGCCGCATCCTGATGCAGCACGGTTTCTCGTGTGCGAACGTCGCGGGCGGATACGGCTATTACCAGCAAACCGTCCTTGACCAGGAGATTCGCCGTCGCGGCATCGCAGACTGCGGCCTCGCCGTATAGCACGGCGCGCCGCAGCGTGCCCTCCCCACCCGAGCTTACGCTCGAAACGCGGCGCACTCACCCAGGCTTCGACTCACGAGGGGTCGCCATGTATGGCGACCCCGTTTTTGCATGCGAAAATCGACCTGGCGAAAGACCGGGACAAATAGCGCGTTAGTGCGGAGGTTTGGTCAAATAGTACGTTAGTGCGGATTGAAGGCATCCCGTCGGGCTTTCTTTATTCATCAGTTGATGTCGACCGTGCCTTCTAGCTCGGTCGATACAAATGCCCTATTCATAAGGTACCACACCTATCACCCTCTTTCACCGCACTAACGCATTATTTGACACTCTAGGGACCACACTAAGCGACTATTTGACCTAAGTCCCACACTAAGCCGTTATTTGCCACTCGCCCCGTTCCGCACTAACGCATTATTTGGCCCCGGGCTTTGGAGCCAGGAGGTTCGGCTGCGCGTCTCCGTCCCATCTGCCTGCCGGTCCATCCAACGCCCCATCTGTCGGCCTGCCTGCCAGCCCATCTGGCAGACCATCCACCCCAGTTGCTGCAAAAACCCTTGCGCAGCTCGCCCCAACCTGTCACGCTTGGCAAACAGACACAACCCCAACGCAATCGAGGCACCCATGTCATCCATCGACAACGCCGCCGAGAAGAACCTCAAAACCAGCCCCGCCCCCGCCAAAGGCAACGTCAACAGCACCGGAAACAGCAGGAGCAGCGCCTCCGCCGCGCCCCGCGACGCCGTCGCTCGCGCGCTCGCCGCCGCGCTTCCTTTCTGGGGCGACCTTACCGAAGGACAGAAAACGCAGCTCGCCGCCGCCACGCGCCCTCTTATGGCGCGCGCGGGCGAACGCGTGCAGGGCGGTGGTTCGGGATGTGCGGGCGTGGTCGTAGCGCTCGCCGGTAGCCTGCGCGCGTACATGCCTTCGGAAACCGGAAAAGAGATCACGCTCTTCCGCGTCGAGGCTGGAGAGACCTGCGTGCTCGCCGCTTCCTGCATCCTGCCCATGATCACGTTCGACATCGCCCTCGACGCCGCTGAGGATATCGAGGCCCTCATCATCGATCCGCGCTACTTCTCCCAGCTTTCGCAGGAGAACGTTGCAGTCGAAGCGTATCTCTATCGACAGACCGCGCAACGCTTCAGCGACTGCATGTGGGTGATGCAGCAAGTACTATTCGCCAGCTTCGATACTCGCCTCGCCACGTTTTTGCTGGACGAGGTCTCGCGAACGGGCTCTCCGCACCTCGTCGTCACGCACGATGAAATCGCTCGCCACCTGGGCAGCGCCCGCGAGGTGGTATCTCGCATGCTCAAGTACTTCGAGCGCGAGGACCTGGTCGCCCTCAGCCGTGGGGCCGTAGAAGTCCTCGACCGCAAACGCCTACTTGCGCGTGCTAGCGATTAAACAGGCCCGCGAACCCTTGCGCGATGCCCGCCACCGCGCCGCGGGCGATGCGCTCCGCCGCGATCTGGGCGAGCTTTGCCAACGCCGGCCCCAAGACCTCGCGCGTGTGCTCGTCCGATTTGCGAATCGCCTCGTGAATGCACTGCGCCGCCTGGGGTCCGCCGCCAAAGATCTGACCGGCGTTCTGAGCCCCGGAAACCGCCATGGCACTAAACAGCGCGTCCACCACCCCGGGCAGCTCCTCGTCCGAAAACGATGCCAGCCACGCCCCCAAGACCTCATGCGTCCCCTTGGCCCCAGCGCTCACGCCTTCCTCGTAGACAAAGTCACCGCCATCGATCTCCCAGCTAAACACGCTGTGTTGATCCATCCCATAGGCGCTGCTGCGCACCGCCCGCGCAGGCGCGACCTCATTCATAATCATACCCACAACGGAATCGACGGGCACCGTGCGGTGAATACGCCCCTCGAGCGCACGAAGCGCGGCGAGCGCCGGCTCGTCAGAGAGAAAGCCCGCTTTAAACCCGGGGCCGTCATGATCAAACACGCATGCGATGCGGGCGCGCACGGCGTCAGAGCAGCGCACCGCGGCATAGGTCGCCAGGTTGCCGCCCTTGGAATGACCACCTACATACAGGCGCTGGGGTAGATGGCGAGCAACCAGTTCAAGGTAGGCAGCCGCCATGCGCTGGGCGGGAACGGGCGGGGTCACCGCCATATCGAAGTTTTCGCGCCAACCCGTAAACGACGTGTCCGTTCCGCGAAAGGCCACGTACGCCCAAGCGCCCGGCATCACATAGCACGTTGCCGAGAACTGTACGCGCCTCTCTTGGTCCAGCAGCGCCACGTAATCGCGCATCTCCAACTCGCGAAAGCGCGGGCTCGCCGCAAACGACGCGATCTGCCGCTTGATATTGTCATGGTCCAACCCGGTAAACATGGAGTCGTAAAGCTCCGCCGCCAGTAGGTCGGACGCATGGGCACCGCGTACAGTCCGCGAATACAAGCGGTCCGCCACGGCATCTGCCGCACCGGAAAGCCTGCCCATAAAGGTGGTCTCCTCACCGGGCATGCACGCGCCCGCCGCATCGATCCCGCCCACGCGGCGCAGGCGGGCAACGTCCGCGCGGCGCAGGGCCGGCACCACCGCGGAAGCGTCGATCATGCTCATCTGCGAAATCGCCGCCGAGTCGACTGGGGTCAACCCCAACTGGTCAAATGTCCTCAATTCGCCTTCCAGATACTGGAACAGGTCCACGCGCGCGCCTCCCGCCAACGGATACAGATTCTGCGCTTATACCCTTCCGCATGCGCTCCGGCACCAGGCGCCGCCCATAAACAAGACGTTTACAAGCCCGTCTCCCCTCCTGGCGACGCCACGCGACGGCACCAGCGGCGCCGTGCACCAGCAGCTGTTATTGCCAGATGTCTATTTGTAGTCATACGTACGGTATCTTTCACCTGCTGGTTCTCTGTCTTTTAATCCACCTTACGCGAGTACAATGTCCCATAGCTTGACTTTGGAACACCGCTCTGTACTAAGGTTGCATAAAGCCGATCCAAGGGGGAACCATGGCTCAAATCAGCATCGACTACTTCTCGTCCTCATTGATGAGGACCACCACTATCGACATACTGCTGCCCTTCGACAGCATGGATGACGCCCTGGGCACGGACTGGGAGATGCGCTCGGACGAGAAAGGCTGGGACCGCCGCCCTTACCCGCCCGAGCGCCCTCCGTTCAAGACGCTCTACCTGCTGCACGGCATCACCGGCAACCACGCGGACTGGATCTCTGAAAGCCGTATCCGCAGCTGGGCCGCCGCGCGCAACCTGGCGGTAGTCATGCCATCCGGCTACAACGCGTTCTACCTTGACCAACCCGAGTCGCACAACTTCTACGGTCGCTTTGTGGGCCAGGAGCTAATCAACGTCACCCGTCGCATCCTTCCGCTTTCCACCCAACGCGAAGATACCTTTATCGGCGGCATCTCCATGGGTGCCTACGGAGCGCTGCGCGCGGGCTTTAAATACTGCGAAACGTTTGGGTCGGTCATCTCGCTGTCCTCCGCCATGATCGCGGACAACATCGAGGACGTCATCAACAACGACGTCTTCTTCCTCAGCCGCTCCTTTTTGGAGTCGACTTTTGGCGACTTATCCCAGCTTGTTGGCAGCGACAAAGACCCCGCGCGCCTAGCCGCGGACCTGGTTTATTGCGACCGCCCGCGCCCGCGCGTCTTCATGGCGTGCGGCAACGCCGACCCGCTCGCCCATCCCAACCGCGTGCTCGCCGATCGACTGCGCGGCGTGGGTCTTGAGGTCGAATACCGCGAGCTAGACGGAGGCCATGACTGGGACCTGTGGAACGCCGCCCTACCCCAAGCCCTGGACTGGCTGGGCCTATAGATTTAGGACGAGGAACTCTGGACGAGGAATTAGCACGCATTAGAGAGGAAGGCGCTCATGGCCCTGCTTCGCATCGACTTCTATTCCCGCTACCTCAAGCGCAACGTCATGCTTACCGCCGTCATTCCCGCAGACAAGATGGACGGCGAAAAACTGGCCAAACGCCGCCGCGGCCCATATCGCACGGTTTACCTGCTGCACGGCCTGTTTGGCCGCGACGTAGATTGGATTGATCGCACGCACGTAGTCGAGACGGCGGAAGCGCGCGACGTAGCGGTAATCATGCCCTCCGGCGAAGACGGACTGTATCTGGACAAACCCGAAATTGACGAGTGGCACGGCAAGTTCATTAGCGAGGAGCTGGTCGACTTTACCCGTCGCCTGCTACCGCTCTCCGCCAAGCGCGAGGACACCGCGCTTGCAGGCATCTCCATTGGCGCGTACACCGCGGTGATCAACGGCCTGCTGCGCCCAGACCGCTTTGGCAGCATCATCTCTCTTTCCGGCGCTTTCATGCGCGATCGCGTGCTAGAGGCGGTGGAATCGCACTCGCCCCGCAAGAAGCGCTACTACGAGCGATTCTTTGGCGACCTTGACACCGTGATCGGATCTGAAAAAGACTACGTGGCGCTTATCGACCGCTTCCGCGACAATCCGGACCTTCCTCGTCCACGTTTTTACGGAGCATGCGGCGAGCACGACAACCTGTGCCAGAACAACCGCGACGTGGCGCAGCTGCTGCGTGACGCCGGTTTTGACGTAACCTACCACGAGCCGGACATTGGAGCGCACGAGTGGCCCTTCTGGAACGCCTGGATCGACTGCGCCCTGGATTGGTACGCGCCCGGCGAGATGCGCCCTTCAACGGCGGAAATCGACTATTCAGCGCTTACCAGCTTGCGTCCACCCCAGGACCAACAGTAAACTTTACTAGCATAAAGCGGGGTCCGCGATGCCGTTTGGCCGCGGACCCCGCTTGTCATATGCATCGACACCGCGCGCCGGCAGCAAGGCCGCCCGGCACATAGGGCCCCTCCAAACCAAGTCGCCCGATTACCGCCGGCCCCTCGCCAACGCCCCCGCGCCCACAGGAGGAATCATGGTCAAAAATCTCATTTTGATCCGCCATGGCAAAGCGGAGCCCGGATCCCTCGATCAGCTGGACGAGGAGCGCAGGCTTACTCCCCAGGACCTCGACGCGCTTCGCGCGCCCACCGGCTTTGCCCACGGCGTTTCGCTTATGGATGATAGCGAGCGCGAGCATGCGCAGGTGTGGGTAAGCCCCGCCGTTCGCACGCACCAAACCGCGCAGGCGCTGCTCGACGTCATTGGAGAGCGCCCGCTTGTAGACAAGGGCTGCCTATGGGAGCAAGACTCCGTCGCGTTTCTAGACGAGCTTGAGCAAAGCGGTGCCCAAACGGTAATAGTCGTGGGACACATTCCTTTTATGAACGATATGGTCGAGCTATTAAGCGGCGCCTGCATAGGCTTTAAGCCCGGCGCTATGGCGAAACTGAGCCTACGCGGTCCCTTGCAGCCCAGATGCGCGGACCTTTCCTGGTTTGTCCAGGGACCCAAAGCATAAAGCCGCGGGCGCATCGACCGCGGCTTTTACGAATACGCATCAAAAAAGGGGCGGCCACGTAATAGCGGGCCGCCCAACTTACTGCTACTCTGCGCCCAACGCGCACATGGTGATGTAGTTGTACGGCTGGTTGAAGTGGGGCAAGAAGAAGATATCGAGCAGCTTGAGCTTGTCGATGGTCACGCCCTCCTCGATAGCCAGCGAGAACATATGGATACCCATGGAGATATCCTCCATCGAGGCCATCTGGGCGCCCACCACGCGACGGCTGCCGCGCTCGTAGACAATGCGGATCTTGACGCTGGCGTTCTCGCGCATAAAGCCGGGGCGCTGAAGGTCCTCGAAATCGGCATGGCACACATCCAGCCCCGCGCGGGTAGCGGCGGCAACGGACAGGCCGGTGGAGACCATGTTGTAGCCAAAGATCGAGATGCCGTTAGAACCCTGAACGCCAATGGAATCCAGGCGAGTGCCGCCAATATTGTGCCCCGCGACAATACCGGAGCGAACAGCGTTGGTGGCCAGAGCGATATAGGTCTCGGCAGCTAAGGCGTTGGACCACACGGTAGCGCAGTCGCCGATGGCGTAGACGTCCGGATCGCTGGTGCGCTGGCGACGGTCGACATGGTAGGCGCCGTTGGCAAAGAGTTCCAGATGGTCGCGGCCAAGCTCGTTGTTGGGAACGAAACCGATGGCGTTGATGACCAGGTCCGCCGGGTAGGTGCCCTTCTCCGCCTCGATCGCGCTCACGTGGCCGTTCTCGCCGTGATAGGCAACGACGCGCTCGCCAAAGTGGCACTCGATGCCGTGGCTCGCAAGGTTCTCGTCCATAACCGCCGTGAAGGAGGGGTCATAATAGCTGGCCAAGGAAGTGGGCGCGATATCGAACAGGCGTACCTCCTTACCGCGGCGCTTGGCAGCCTCGGCGATCTCCACGCCAATGTAGCCCGCGCCAATCACCGCGACGGAGCGCACGGATTCATCGCTCATCCAGCGATCGACTTCCTGACCCTGCTGGAAGAGCTTGAGGAAGCTGATGCCCTCAAGGTCGCAACCGGGCAGCTTGGGCGAGATGGGCAGCGAACCGGTGGCCAAGACGAGCTTGTCATAGCTCTCGTCAAAGCAGGTGCCGTCCGCCTTCTGGCAATGCACCACATGGTTGGCGAAATCGATGGAGGTAACGCTGGTCTCAAGGTAGATGCGAGCGCCCTTGGCCTCGAAGGCCTCCTTATTGGTGTAGAACAGGTTCTCGTACGAATCGATTTGACGGCCGACCCACAGGGCGGTGCCGCAACCCAGGTAGCTAAGGTTGGTATTGCGGTCGATCATGACCACCTGCTGGTCCTTGTAGTTGTCCAACAGCGTATTGGCGGCCGCGATACCAGCGTGGTTGGCGCCGACGATGACGGTCTTCATAGAAGCGCTCCTCCTCATAATGCAAACATCAAAGCAAGGCAACGGATGCGGCGGCGTTTGGCGCGCGCGAAGTTTACCTTGGGCAACGAACCAGCCTAGCGTATTTTGTCACCGTATTAATTGCATTTTTTAAAGTGGTTTTATTTTGCCAATAAACGGTCGATGAGACGCGCGCGTTATGGCGAATACGTGGATGACACCGCTTATCCCTACCCAAAGACCGCTTAAGTAAGGCGTTTGTTTCCGTTTGAAGTTGCGCCTCCACGCGATGGGCCAATAGGGAATACTGTGCCGTGCGCCGCTGCGCCCTTGACGCGAACCGCGGCCGATTCACGCATATGAACAGGAGAATCCAATGGAAGTCATGGAAGCAATCCTTACCCGCCACAGCACTCGCTCATTCACCGATAAGCCGGTACCCAAAGAGACCCTGGAGGAGATCGCCTCCGCCGGCACCTACGCCGCAAGCGGCCGCAACCGACAGCCCGTGCTGATTGTAGCGGTGACCAACCCCGAGCTTATCGCCGAGCTATCGCGCATTAACGCCGAGATCATGGGCACCGAGGGCGACCCCTTCTACGGTGCGCCGGCAGTGCTGGTGGTGCTGGCCGATAAGTCGGTACCCACGTATCTTTACGACGGCAGCCTGGTGATGGGCAATATGATGCTTGCCGCCACCGATTTGAATCTGGGAAACTGCTGGATCCACCGCGCGAAGGAGACCTTTGAGCGCGAGGATGGGCGCGCGATTCTGGACAAGCTGGGCATCAAAGGCGACTACGAGGGCATTGGCAACCTGGTAGTGGGCTATCCCGCCTCCCCCAACGACGAATGCAAGCCACGCAAGGACGGACGCGTGATTTTTGCGGAGTAGTAACCGCGCCAGGCATTCGTCCGCATGCAAGGCGCCCCTTAGGCCGATGACCCGAGGGGCGCCATTTGCTGGCTCTATGACAGGCAAAGCTTGCACGGGAATTTGAAAACGTTGGCGCAGCTATCCCTTGTGCTGACGCAGTTGCTTGTTGACGAGATCGATAAAGCCTTGGTTGTCCTTTAAAGCGACGACCATGACGCCACCGGTTCGCGTGAAGATGCGTACGCAATCCGACGAACTCGCAGCGACATGCGTCCCCATTGCAAGCAGGGAACGACAGCGCTCGATGTGGGCGATGTCTGCGAGCTCGATGCGTGTGCGCCAGACGCCGTACACCACGTCGACGTGCCCGTGCGGAACCGGATTCTCCGCCGCACTTGCGGCGACCGGGCCTGCGGCGAGCGCGTCGTCATCAAAGTGCACCTCGACGTGGTTGCGCTTGATGGGTACGCCCATGAGCAGCACGACGACCGCCATCGCGATGAACAGCAGGCTGGCGACCATCGATTGGTCGTCGCCCGCAGACGGGACCGTCCAGATGTACAACCCCAGCAAGCCTACCATTACAGCGGCGAACAGCGCGATGTACCACGGCGCCGTCTTGCCCTTGAACATCCTCATGGCGCACCTACCAGCTTAGAAGCTCGTACCCATCGTTGGTGATGACCAGCTGGACCTCCCACTGCGCGGAGTCGGAGCGGTCGGCGGTGCGCACGGTCCATTCATTGGGATCGCTCATGTCGATGTCCGGCTCGCCGGCGTTGACCATCGGCTCGATGGTGAAGCAGAAGCCCGGCGCCAACACCACGCCCTGGCCGGCCTCGCCCACAAAACCCACGAACGGGTCTTCATGGAACTCGATGCCTATACCGTGGCCGCCAAACTCGCGGACCACGTTGAAGCCCGCCTCCTCGGCATGCGCCTGCACCGCATGGGCTATGTCGCCCAAGTGGCCCCATGGCTTGATAGCGGCAAGGCCAGCTTCCACGCACTCGCGCGTCACATCGACCAAGCGCTGACGCTCCGGCGACACCTCGCCCACGCAGAACATACGCGAGGAATCCGAGTAATAGCCATCCAAAATGGTGGAGCAGTCCACGTTGACGATGTCGCCCTCTACCAGGACCTCATCATCAGACGGGATACCGTGGCACACCACGCAGTTGACCGACGTGCAGACGCTCTTGGGAAAGCCCTCGTAATTGAGGGGCGCGGGAATGGCGCCGTGCTCGACCGTGTACTCGTGCACCCAGCGGTCGATGTCGCCGGTGGTGCAGCCCGGGGCGATGCGCTCGGCGACGTAATCGAGCGCGCCCACGTTCACCGCGGCGCTTCGGCGAATACCCTCGAGATCAGCGGGGGTCTTCAGCAGGTCGCGGGAAAGAACCTCCTCGCCGCGCTCCCACAGCTCGTTGAGGCGCTCATCGATCGCCAGATGGCATTTCTTATACTTCTTACCGCTGCCGCACCAGCACTCGTCGTTGCGACCGAATACGGGACCGTTGTCATACATGGCTAACTCCTTTTCGACTGTAGCCATTATCCCGCTAATCGCGAGGCTCTGCATGGAGATTTAGGCAAAGCGCACGAGGAACGTAGCGCGCCGCCTGCGGAACCTGCAAAAGGGACGTTTTCTCGCAGCAGTCCCCGGACAGTCCTCAGGCAGTCCCCGAGTTGGCCGAAAACAGACTAGGAGCGCTCGGCGAGATCGAGAATCAGGCGCTCGGTCTTCTCCCAACCCAGGCATGCGTCCGTGATGGACTTGCCGTAGACGCCGCCATCCACGGGCTGGTTGCCATCTTCCAGGTAGCTCTCGACCATGAAGCCGCGGACCAACCGGTCGATGGATTCGTTGCGACGGCAGGAGTCCAGCACCTCTTTGCAGATGCGCAGCTGCTCAAGCGGGCGCTTGCCGGAGTTGTCATGGTTGCAGTCGATCACCACGGCGGGGTTCGCGTAGGTATCCGGCGTGTAGCGCTCGGCCAGGCGCTCCAGGTGCTCGTAGTGGTAATTGGGATAGGTGCGACCGTCCAGGCCGATATAACCGCGCAGCACGGCGTGGGCCAGCGGGTTGCCCTCGGTCTCGACTTCCCAGTTGCGGTAGATGAAGCCCTGCTTTGCCTGGGCGGCGTAGATGGAATTGAGCATGACGCTGGTGGAGCCGGCGGTGGGGTTCTTCATACCCACGGGCACGGGCACGCCGGAAGCGACCAGACGATGCTCCTGGTTCTCGACAGAGCGCGCGCCAACCGCAACGTAGGACAGTAGATCGACCAGGTACTGGTAGTTGGTGGGATACAGCATCTCGTCGGCCGTGAAGAACCCGGTCTCTTCAATCACGCGCAGGTGCATGCGGCGAATAGCCTTGACGCCCTCGAGCAGGTCGTCTCCGGCCTCCGGATCGGGGTTATGTAGCAAGCCCTTGTAGCCGGTGCCCTTGGTGCGGGGCTTGTTGGTGTAGACGCGCGGGATGATGAGCAGGCGGTCACGCACCTGCTCCTGAAGCTTAGCGAGACGGTCCATGTATTCCAAAACGGAGTCCTCGCGATCGGCCGAGCAGGGCCCGATGATCAGGGCGCGGCGGGAGTCCTCGCCGCGGAAGATCGCCGCCACCTGGGCGTCGAACTCGCGCTTGGCCTCGACCAGGTCGGCTCGAAGCGGCATCTCCTCGCGGATATCTTTAGGAATGGGAAGCAAGCGCTTGAAATGCATGGACATGGTGACTCCTTGGCAGCGTCGAGAGTCGCCCGCGGCAAGCGACGCGCGAAGCGCCGTCGATGTATTCGCCGCGAGCTGATGTGCAACATAGTGGTGGGTATTATCCTCCTTTCGCCTCGCACGACAGTGCGCATGTACCATCTGTCCGAAAGATTTAACGTTGCCCCCTATTCCGAACGTGTTGGAGCCGCTGGACCACCCCAACGCAACGGGACCGCAACCAGCTGCAGCGGGGCTGTACAATAATCTCGTCCATACGCCCCATGAGGGCGAATTCGACCAGGGAGATGCCATGGCAAACGATTTTCTCATCGTCGTCGATATGCAGAACGACTTTGTATCCGGCTCGCTGGGAACGCCCGAAGCCCAAGCGATTGTGGGGGCGGTCGCGCAGCGCGCTGAAGAATTCGAGGGAACCGTGGTCTTTACCAAGGACACGCACGACAAGGACTACCTTCAGACGCAGGAGGGCGCGAAGCTCCCCGTTACCCATTGCGTTCGCGACACACCCGGTTGGGAGCTAGTCGACGAGCTCGAGCGAATCCGGCTTACGCGCGATGCCTTGGTCTTTGACAAGCCGTCTTTTGGCTCGCTTGACCTGGCGGCATGGCTGGTCGAGCAAAACGATGTGGAGCCCATCGACTCAATCGAGCTGGTTGGCCTGTGCACGGATATCTGCGTAGTAAGCAACGCGCTACTTATCAAGGCAAACCTGCCCGAAGTGCCCATGCGCGTGGAAGCCGATCTTTGCGCAGGCGTGACGCCGCAGTCGCACCAAGCCGCCCTAGATACCATGAGCAGCTGCCAGGTTGAGGTAAGGTAGCGAGGTTTTAGCCAGGCACCTGAGCGGCGCCTCCGTCATATAGCGAAACGGCCCTTTCTAATACATGTATTAGAAAGGGCCGTTTTATTGAGCCAGAATGGTCCAAGGTAATACCGATTTAGAAATACGTAGTAGATTGAACCACTTGAAGCGATTCAAGGTGGCATCTTTTAATACACGACTAACCACCGGCTCAAACCAGCAAACTAAACGAGCAGTTTGGACCGGCAGCTGGACTCGACGAGTGACCGTAGCGACAAGCCTAGCAGATACCTTGACGCACCAGGAAATCGAATGCAAGGTCGACCCAACCGTGCACAGCCTGCTGGCGTTCGGCATTCTCGGACTCGGTGTTGCGGTTGGCGACGGAAAGGCCGTGCGCGCCCTCGCTGAATACGTGCAGCTCGTGGACCACGCCCTCTTCCGCCATCCGGCGGGCAAAGGGATAGACCTGCGCCGCGGGCGCCGTCTTATCGTCTGCGGCACACCACACAAAGGTGGGCGGAGTGTTACGACTCACGTTGGTGGCAGGGCAGATGCGCGCAAGGTGCTCATCGATCGCCTCGCCGCCGGTCACCATCGACAAGAAATCATTAAGCAGATCGCGACCAGTCTTACCGCCCGTCTTGGGCACGCGCAAATCGATGCGCGGGTCGCGCGTCTGCTGATCGCGCAGGTAGGCGAAATCGATCACGGGATAGCACAGAATGGCGGCATCTGGACGAATATCCTCCGGACGCGCCCCGGTGAGTCCGGCGAACGGGCCGCTCTTCCATTCCGTTGCCAAAGAGGCGCAGATAAAACCGCCGGCAGAAAACCCGATCGCAACGACCTTCTCCGGATCGACGTTCCACTCGCTCGCG
Source organism: Collinsella sp. UBA1693 (assembly GCF_002320115.1). NCBI lineage: Bacteria > Bacillati > Actinomycetota > Coriobacteriia > Coriobacteriales > Coriobacteriaceae > Collinsella > Collinsella sp. UBA1693. The sequence continues at coordinate 37,877 of NZ_DCJT01000006.1, read as the reverse complement.
TTCAGTCGCACGGTCGCGACCATCTTCGCCAAGTCCGCCTGGGGGTTGGGATATGAAACGTCACCGGTGGAGCTGGTAACGTAATCCAGCGTAAACGCCTGGAAACCGCGGTTGAGGAATTCGAACGCGACGGGCTCCTGCTCGTGCGCGGCGATGTGCGTGAAGCCGCCGCCTCCGCAGATGATTACGGCTGGGCGGGGACCGGTAGTGGTATTGGGCAGCTTGTCCGCAAGATAGGCGGTATACGTTGCCGGATAGACCGGGGTGGTCTCCTCGCCCCACAGGGCATGCTGCTCGATAATCATGTGCTCTCGCTTTCGACTCTTCCACCCCGCACGCCGCGACGCCTGCGGAGCCCTTCTTTTTGTTCGCGCCGCAGATGCGACGCAGCGCTTTTCGTTTCCTAGCATATGACGAAACGCCGGCGGCAACCGTGGCGCGCCGCGCGTTCCAACAGAAGAACCATGTCAACCCCCATCGAGCACCCCACCGAAGACCTCATGGAAGCGTGCCGGGCCAGCATCTGCACCGTCGCCCGCAACGGCACCAGCGCCGGCGGCTGCGACGAGAACTGAACCGCCGACCAAACCAAGTAGCTTTAATCGACCGCTGTGTTGGGTACCATTTCTTTTGCATGAGAAGCAGCACATGAACCGTGCCGTCGGTCGATCCGGCGGCACAGACGGACCAGCTACGGGTTAAGGGATCAATTTGTATACGTTTACCAGCAAGATTCGTTATAGCGAGATAGATGAGACGGGCCGTTTGAGCGTGCCCGCCGCAATCGACTACCTGCAAGATGCCTCCACCTTCCACGCGGAATCCGTGGGCCAGGGCCTTGCGCGCGCAACAGACACAGGCCGCGCTTGGATGCTCGCCGCTTGGAAAATCGAGATTCGCAAGCTCCCCGCCCTAGGCGATCCCATCTGCGTGAACACCTGGCCCACCGGCTACAAGGGGCTGTTCTCAAATCGCAACTTCACCATCCGCGCAGCGGACGCCGACGCTGACGAGGCGCCATGTCTACAGGCGGATTCGCTCTGGTTCCTCTATGACGCCGCAACTGGCAGGCCTTGCCGCATAAGCGATGAACACTTGGCAGCGTTTCTAGACCATGACGGCTTCGAGCCTGCCCTCAACATGGACGCGCCCCAGCGGCGCATCCACCTTCCAAAAGACGCCATCGCCATCGACGCCGCGCCCGTACGGGTAGCGACCACCCATATCGACACCAACCACCACGTCAACAATGCGCAGTACGTTGGCATGGCGATCGACGCGCTGCTTGAGTACCCGCCGGCGCAACGCGCCCAACAGGCGCTTGTCAACCGCAGCGAAGACTCGCCCGTCACCGTTGACGTGCAGTACAGCCGCGCCGCCACGCGCGGGCAAACCATCTACCCGCGCATCTATCAAGATGGCGCCGGGTTTATTGTAAGCTTGGACGATTGCGACGGCGGGCACTACGCCGTTGTTCGCATATCCCAGGGATAGCCCTGCCGTCCACCGCCCGCCGAGCGCACCCGGGCCGGATAGTTTGCACCCCTACCAATCAGCCCAGCGCCCCGCCACGCTGGACTTGATTACACAAGCATTCGGGCGCGTAGATCCTCTATTGCGCTAGGGGCAACACCCAGCGCCTCCTTTATATAAGCCAGATAATCGCCATACTCGCGCTCGACGGCGCGCGTAACGGCAGCCAGCGACCGCAGGCTTGCGGCTCCGTCTGCCGTAAGCTGGGCAGGAGCAAACAGGTTAGTTGCCAAGTAATCCGCCCGAATCTGCTCCGCAGGAACGCCAAGCGCGCTCTCCACCAGCACGGACGCCATTCCGCAGCGGTCGCGCCCCACATGGCAGTGCCACAGCGCGGCACCGTCCTCGCAAGCCAGAAGCGCCTCGAAGAACTCCTGGTAACCCTTCCGCCCCGCCTCGTCCAAAAGCATTGCGGGATACAACATGACCATGAAGTCGACGGGATCGCCACTCTCCTTCACGCGTTTTCGGGCGGCTTCCAGCTGAGCCTCGCGCTCCTGCGTGATGCCCGCATGACGATCCTCAAAAATACTCGCATGCACAAACGCCGCGTCCGGCAGCTGCTCCATGGGGTCTGGCAGCTCCGCCAGCTCCTCGTTGTTACGCAGGTCAACCACCAGGCGCACGCGATAATCATCTCGCAAGCGGGCGATATCGTCATCCGTGCCAAAAATGAGCGCGCCCGACCGGAGCAGGCTGCCGCGACGAACCGTCCTACCATCTGCGCCGGTCAGACCACCCAAATCGCGTGTGTTGGGCAGCCCGTCAAACGGAATGCGCCCGTAATCTCGGCGCCCCGCCGGCATTGCGGCGGCGTCCGGCGTCTCATACGCAACCGGCGCGCCAACCGGCTCGATTCGCTCAGCCATGCCCTCATCCCCCTTCTCGCTTGATCGCTCACATTGTGACGATAAATCAACATCTTCCAATGACCGCACTGTAAAGGAACGCCCCCGTCAACGCAATCTGCATCGACGGGGGCGTTCTATCGCACCCATTTTGGCTCCTCGCTTAACCGATCGCCTTGGCTAGTTAAGAATGTCCCTATGGAAGCGCGTCATCATAAGGGCGGCGGACACGGAGGAGCAGTCTAGCATTGCCTCTGCTTTGGACGAGGACGAGACGGGGTCCATGCGCGCAATCTTAACGGCGTAGTTGCGCACATGCCATTTTATATGCGCCGAAACGCTTGGAATTAGAACTCGCAGCTGCCCACGGTACGAGGATGCGGCAAGACGTCGCGGATGTTGCCTACGCCCGTGAGGTACATGACCAAGCGCTCGAAGCCCAGGCCAAAACCGGCGTGCTTACAAGTTCCATAACGACGAAGGTCAAGATAGTACTTGTACTGCTCGGCATCCATACCAAGCTCGGCGATGCGGCGCTCGAGCACATCGAGACGCTCCTCGCGCTGAGAGCCGCCGATGATCTCGCCGATACCGGGAACCAGGCAGTCGGCCGCGGCGACGGTCTTGCCGTCATCGTTCAGTCGCATGTAGAACGCCTTGATCTCGGCGGGGTAATCGGTAACGAAAGTAGGGCACTTGAAGTGCTCCTCGGTAAGGAAGCGCTCGTGCTCGGTCTGAAGGTCGATGCCCCAGCTCACGGGATAATCGAACTTATGACCAGCGGCAACTGCCTGCTCCAGGATCTCGACCGCCTCGGTATAGCTCACGCGAGCGAAGTCAGAGTTAGCCACGTGGGTAAGGCGCTCGATGAGGCCCTTGTCCACAAACTTGTTAAGCATGGCCAGCTCATCAGGGCAGCGATCCATAACGTCGCGGATAACGTACTTGAGCATGTCCTCGGCAAGATCCATGTCGTCGGCCAGGTCGGCGAAGGCGATCTCGGGCTCGATCATCCAGAACTCGGCGGCATGACGCGTGGTGTTGGAGTTCTCAGCGCGGAACGTGGGGCCAAAGGTGTAGACGTCGCCAAAAGCCATGGCGAAGTTTTCGGCGTTCAACTGACCGGATACGGTAAGAGAGGCGGCCGTACCGAAAAAGTCCTGGCTAAAGTCAATGTTGCCGTGCTCGTCCAAAGGCGGGTTAGCCGGATCCATGGTGGTAACGCGGAACATCTCGCCCGCGCCCTCGCAGTCGCTTGCGGTGATGATGGGGGTATTCACGTAGACGAAGCCGCGATCCTGGAAGAAACGATGAATCGCTGCTGCCGCAACCGAGCGCACGCGAAAAACGGCGCGGAACAGGTTGGTGCGCGGACGAAGATGCTGCTGCGTACGCAGGAATTCGACCGTCGCGCGCTTCTTTTGCAGCGGGTAATCCGGAGCGGAAACGCCCTCGACCACGATGTCGGTCGCCGCGAGCTCAAAGGGCTGCGGCGCATCGGGAGTAAGCTTCAGTTCACCGGTGCAAACCAGCGCAGCGGAAACGTTCTGATGAGCGATCTCGTCATAATTCTCAAGGGCTTCGCGATTCATAACGACCTGCAGGTCCTTGAAGCAGCTTCCGTCATTAAGCGTGACGAAGCCGAAGTTCTTCATGTCGCGCACGGACTTGACCCATCCGGCAACGGTAACCGTCTTGCCACCCAGGTCCTGAGCATCGGCATACAGTTGGGCGATCTTGATGCGATCCATACCAAACCCTTTCATGCGGTAAGGATAATAGTTTCCAGCATTCTATTCTAGCAGCTGCCGCAAGCCCCGCATCCTTGCATGTTTTCCCGTTCCCGGCTACAGCAGCGCGATATTTGCCCGAGCCTGGTCGATAGGGCGCGAGCTCGTATTGACTTGATATTTAGATTGTTGTCTAATTATATAAATTTCTACGGATCCGCGCATGAATCGCCTGTCTTGGCAACGCATCATGAGCAAAATTCGTCAACCAGATTGGAGTCCCCATGGGAGGAGAAGCGTTCAAAGCGCTCGCAGACCCCACGCGAAGGCGCATCCTCGAACTGCTAAGAAGCGCCGATCTCACCGCCGGCGAGCTTGCAGACCACTTCGACATGACCAAACCGTCCATCAGCCATCACCTCAACACGCTCAAGGCCGCCGGCCTGGTTGATGCGGAACGCGAGGGGCAATCGATTGTCTACAGTCTCAACACTTCGGTCTTGCAAGACCTTATGAGCTGGTTTTACACCTTTACCAACAGGAGTGATTCAGATGATGAATAAGCAAAACGACGCGCAGCGCAGCGCAAGCGTCAAATCCCCCGTCAACCGTCGCGTCTGGATAGCCCTAGGCGCGCTGTGCATCGCAAGCTTCCTTGGACACCTCGCCCTCTTTCCGCAGCTACCTGATATAGTCCCTACGCACTGGGACGCCGCCGGCAAAGTTAACGGATGGAGCAGCAGGATGGCGACGCTGGGTCTCGACCTGCTTCCGCTGGGCCTGCTGGCGCTTTTCTACGCGCTCCCCAAAATAGACCCCCGTGGAAAAGCGTACGAACGCATGGGCAGCTTCTATACCGGCTTCGTCACGCTTTTCACCGTGTTCTTGATCTGCATGACCTGGACCACGGAGCTGACCGTTTTTGGCATCATCCCTCAAAATGAAAGCCCTATCGGCATCTTCACGGGAGTCACCGTCGGCATCGGGCTCATGCTGCTGGGTAACTACCTGCCAAAGGTCAAGCGCAATTACTCCTTTGGCTGCAAAACCCCTTGGGCGCTGGACAACGACCAGAACTGGCGTCTCACCCACCGCTTCGGAGGCGTCGCCATGGTCCTCGCGGGTATGGCGACCGTCGTCTCCGGCTTGTTCTCTCGCCAGATGGGAGGGGCGGCGGTCGCCCTCCTCCTCGCCGCGGTCATAGGATCGTCCTTGGCGACTTATGCGTACAGCTACCTTGTATTCCGCAACGGAAACAAGCCCCTTCGCGCAAAATAAGTGCAAAACCCTGCCCACCCGCGATCACGGGCAGGCAGCGAGTCCACCGCCACTTACACCGGCGAGGGGGAATCCTCCCGGATGACAGTGCGGGCGATAAGCGATAGCAGGACTGTCCGCACCTCGCGCGAACTGTCGAGCACATCGACATCGTAGACGTCGCCGCGCAGCGCGGGCACCTGCTTGGCTCGCGCGACAACGCGGTCGGAAGCATCGCGAATCTCGAAGCGGCACGTCCACGCTCGACGGGTGACAACGGACCAAGCAACGGGCTGCACACGGATGACCGCCTCGTTGGTCTTGGCCGACACCCTGAACTTGCGCTTGAGGTCCAACTCGGACCCGTCGGCCATCAAGATCCTGTACGCACGGTCCTTGGTGTCCGTACGCGTGGTGGTATAGCGCGCGATCTCCACACCGGCACCGTCCACAACGCGCGTCAGCCTTGGGGCGGACAACGGATCGGTCTGGGCGGTATACAGAATCTCACCCTTTTCGTTCGCAACTTCGGTCTCGCTGTGCACGCTCGCGAGCTTTGACGAAATGTGCAGCATCATAACCCCTCCCCGGGTCAACCACCATTCGACATATCGGCCTTTCTACCCACCTTGCGCCCGCGCAAAACCAAGCACGTACAAAACAGGGGCCGAGAAGCGAATAGCTCCCCGGCCCCGTGCGTTCCCTTTGCGAATTATGCAGTCCGCCCCATGCTCGGTGCGCAGCGCGCGGCATCTGCGGACGATGATCGATGTCCTAGCTCAGCAACATGCGATCGTTTGCCAATGCGCCGCCGGAAACCTCCTCAAACTTCTTGAGCAGATCCGAAACGGTAAGGTTCTTCTTCTCCTCGCCTGCGACGTCATAAATCACGTGACCGTCGCCCATCATGATCAAACGGTTTCCCATACGGATCGCGTCATTCATGTTGTGCGTGACCATCAACGTGGTGAGCTTGCGCTCGGCGACGATCTGCTCGGTCAGGGCCAGCACCTTGGCGGCCGTCTTGGGATCCAGCGCCGCGGTATGCTCGTCCAAAAGCAGAACGCGCGGGTTGGTGAGCGTGGCCATCAGCAGGGTGAGCGCCTGGCGCTGGCCACCGGAAAGCAGGCCCACCTTGGCGCTCATACGATCCTCAAGGCCCAGATCAAGCATCTTGAGAAGCTCGCGATACTCGGAGCGCTCGTCCTTAGTGATTCCCCAGCGAAGGGTGCGGCGCTGGCCGCGGCGACGGGCAAGGGCGAGGTTCTCATCGATCTGCATATCGGCGGCGGTGCCGCGCATGGGATCTTGGAACACGCGACCCAGGTACTGAGCGCGAGCGGGCTCGGACAGGCGCGAAATGTCCTTACCATCAAGCTCGACGGTGCCAGAGTCGATGGGGTACACGCCGGCGATCATGTTGAGCAGGGTGGACTTACCGGCACCGTTACCACCGATGATGGTGACAAAGTCGCCGTCCGCAAGGTCCAAGTCCACGCCGGTAAGGGCGCGCTTCTCGGTCACGGTTCCGCGGTTGAACGTCTTCTTGACGTGAGAGAGCTTAAGCATCGGAGCCATCCCCCTTCGAATACGAACTGCGAAGCTTGAGCTTCTCCCACACCACGGGCACGCACAGCGCCAGCGCGACGATGACGGCGGAAAGCAGCTTCATGTCGTTGGCGTTCATGCCCATCTGCAGCACCACGGCACGGATGAGGAAATACACCACGGAACCCACCACCGCGGAAGTAAGACGGCTGGAGAAGCTGACGAGCTTGCCCGGAGTGAGACGGCCCAGGACCTCGCCGATGACGATGGCGGCGAGGCCGATAACGATAGCGCCCGTGCCCATGCCGATATCAGCGTAGCCCTGGCTCTGGCAAATCAGGGCGCCGGACAGGCCCACCAGCGCGTTGGACAGCGTGAGGGCAATCATCTTGGTGGTGTTGGTGTTGACGCCCAGGGCGCGCACCATGGCCTCGTTGTTGCCGGTAGCGCGCAGCGCGCTGCCGATCTCGGTACCAAAGAACCAATACAGCAGAGCGATGATGAGCACGGCGACCAGGATGCCCACAACGGTCTCAAGCGTGCTTTCCGGCAGGCCGGTCATCTCGCTGATGCGAGAGAAAACGGTGGGCTGCGTCAGCAGCGGCGTATTGGACTTGCCCATGATGCGCAAATTGATGGACCATAGGGAGATCTGGGTGAGGATGCCGGCGAGAATAGCCGGGATCTCCAGCACCGTGTGCAAAAAGCCGGTCACGGCACCCGCGACGCCACCGGCGACCATACCGGCGAGGATCGCCAGCAGCGGATCGACTCCGGCAACCAGCAGCACGGCGCACACGCTGCCGCCGGTCGCGAAGCTGCCGTCGACCGTAAGGTCTGCGATGTCCAACAGCTTGTAGGTGATGAATACGCCAAGCACCATGATGCCCCAGAGCACGCCCTGGGAGACGGCGCCCATAAGTGCGATACCCATATCATCTACCTCCTTTTATTCGTGCGCCCCGCCAACGTTCGACGGGAGCCTTGAAACCCAACGCGGCACCTTGGGCGGCGGTGCCGTATCCAAGGTGCCGTAAGGCGTACTACCTATAGCGTGCGGCCAAGCGCAGTTACTCGTCCAAAACAGAGAGGTCGATACCAAGCGCGTCGGCCATCTCCTGGTTCTTAACCACTACCAGGTCCTCGGCGGAAAGGTGCTCGATGGCCATATCGGCGGGCTTCGCCTCGCCCTTAAGAATCTTGACGGCCATCTCGCCGGCGCGGTAACCCAGGTCCTCGTAGTTGATGGAGAGGGTGAACGGGCCGCCGGCCATGCACATGCCCTCCTCGCCCGCGATGAAGGGGAGCTTGTTCTCCTTGCAGATCTGGCCAACCTGCGCAGCGCCCTGGGCGATGGTGTTATCGGTGGGCGAGTAAAGGGCGTCGACCTTGCCCACGGCGGACTCGACCACGGACTGGATCTCATTAGTGGACGAGACGGTATAGCGCTCGTGCGCGATGCCCAGCTCGTCCAGGGCCTCCTCGGCCATCTCAATCTGGATCAGCGAGTTGGACTCGTTAGAAGCGTAGAGCAGGCCAACCTTCTTGGCGTCGGGCAGCACCTTGTGCAGCATCTCGATCTGCTCGGCGACCGGGGTGAGGTCGGAGCTGCCGGTGACGTTGCCGCCGGGGGCGTCGTTATCGGCGACCAGGTCGGACGCCGCGAAATCGGTGATGGCGGTGCCCACGATGGGGATGTCCTTGGTAGCGTTAGCGGCCGCCTGCGCGGCGGGGGTCGCGATGGCGAAGATCAAATCGTCGCCGTCGCCCACCAGCTTGCTGGCGATGGTCTGGCACGCAGACTGGTCGTTCTGGGCGTTCTGCTGGTCGATGGTGTAGTTGATACCGGAATCATCCAGAGCCTTCACAAAGCCCTTGTTGGCGGCATCCAGCGCGGTGTGCTCGGTAAGCTGCAACACGCCGATCTTATAGGCGGCGTCGGAGGAACCGGTGGAGCCGGCGTCCTGGGTCGACGCGTTGCCGCATGCGGTGAGCGCAAGCGCGGTGAGTGCCGTGGCAGCGATTGCGGCACCCTTCTTAATGAGGCTGATTCGCTTCATGGCGACCATCCCTTCCGGTAGAACTATGACGCCGCGGCCTTCCCTGCAGTCGCGCGTCCAATGGCACCAGATGTTACCGAGGTCGCCGCTCTTTTGTGTCGATAATATGGTGTTGATACAGGCTGTTAACCTTCGCAGGCACCTTCGCGCTCGTCTTTCGCGCCCATCCTCAAGGCATGCCCTATGCGCCCGCGCGATCCGTTTTGACCCATAAGCCAAAGTAGACAATATGAGCAGCCCACACCACAGCGATGATCGCGCGCAGCAAAGGGATACCGCTCGTGAAGTACATGCCCAGCGCCATCAAAACGCTCACCGGGACAAGCAGCGAGAGCTTGGCGCGTACGCTCATCATCCCGCGCTCCATATAACCGGAGAACACCACCCGATATAGCGCCGTGCCATGAAACCATACGTCGAGACGCTGCGATGAACGCGCGAAGCAAAACGCGGCAAGCAAGATGAACGGCGTGGTGGGAAGCACCGGCAGCACGGCCCCAACGGCGCCCAGGCCAAACGTGGCAAGCCCCAGCGCTCCCCACACTTTCCGCCCCACGCCGCCGGCGCGGCGAGCGGGCGCGGCGGCAGATGGACCCAAGCCGTCGGCATTATCCGGGCACGCTATCGATTTGGGGGCAATGCGGACGAGTTCGCCGTTCTTCTCCGTCATATATCTCCTAAGGACATGGACGCGCACCGGCTAGCGAGCAGGACGCGTATCGGCATCTTCCATAGTTAGCTACGTATTACTTTAACGGAAAAGAAAGGACCTCCCTACAAAAAGTTTTACTCTTCTTACTTTTTGGACGAGGAGGAGGGGTGCAACGGCGGCACGCCCGCCACGACGCGGCCGGCCAGCGCCCCCTAGCCACATCGCGCGCGGGTTTGCGGTGGACAGAGCGAGGGTATCATGTGCTGCATGCCATCCAATCGCAAGGGGATCCCATGCAAGATTTCTTTTCCCAGCTTATCCATATCGCCCAAATCCAATGGGTTCAACAGGCGTTTTGGACCGTAGTCCTAGCTCTGGCGACGCTCGCCACCTCGCGCATAGTCGCTCGCGCCATGAGGCATATCCTCGACCGGGACAGCAATCCCCTGCCGTCCTCGTCCATCATTATCAACATTGTCCGTGCGACCATACTGATCCTGGGCGCAAGCATCATCCTCGACGTCATATACAACATCAACGCCAACGCGATCATCACCACCCTGGGTGTTGGAGGTATCGCGATCTCGCTGGGTTTTCAAGACACGCTTTCCAACCTTATCGGCGGCCTGCAGGTAACGTTTATGGGAATCGTCAGGCCGGGGGACAACATTGAGGTGGGCTCGGAGACCGGTGTGGTGCAAGACGTGAGCTGGCGCCACACCACCATCAAAGACGCTCTAGGCCAGACCGTCATAGTCCCCAACTCCATCATCTCCAAAACGGCGCTGGTGCATCTGCTGCCGGCAAGCCGCGTGGTAGTTCCCTTTGCGGTGCCGCGACAGCGCGAGGAGCAGGATGCCGAGCCATTCGATATCGATGCGTTGGCAGAAGAGCTGGCTGCGATGGCAAAGACGGCAGCAGGCGATGTTTCCCATGTGGTCGAGGGACCCAAGGTGGTGTTCTCGGAGATCACGGAATTCGGCATCAAGGGCAAGGTCATCTTTGTGGTCGAAGATCCCGCAAAGACCTCAACCGCGGCGGACGCCGTGGTGCGCGCCATCGCTCGCAGCCTCGCATAGAAAACCCGCCGAGCACGACGCGCGGCGGGGATCCATCGCATTGCCCCGGACAACGCGCCCTGGGGCCCAAATCATCAGAGCAGCACTTGGTCCAGGGTGCGCTTGGGCACGTGGTGCACGCTCTTCTCATCGCGCCAATAATCGGTCGAGGCGGCGCCTGTCGCCATATCCTCCAGCACCACCGTCTCTCCGGGCTTGCCCAGCGCGATCACCATCAACGGGACGACGTCCTGCGCAAGACCAAGCGCGCAGGCAACCTCCGCCTTGTTGAACGCATGCAGCATGCAGGCCCCGTAGCCGGCAGACGCAGCCGCCAGCACAATGGTCTGCGCCGCGATGCCCTCATCCACCGCCGTGGTGGCACCGCCGCCCGCGTCGCAGATCACAATGTAGCCGGCAGGACGCTCGCCCGGCGCCGGTCCGTCCCAATCTTTAAGTGCACCCGCCCATTTGAGGTGGACGAATACCGCCGCGCGCTCCTGCTCGGCGCAGACCACGCGATAGCGCAAGGGCATGCGGTTGGCACCACTCGCCGTCTGACGCGCAATGTCCACCAAGTCGATCAAAACCTCGCGCGGCATGCCCGCCGCCTCATCAAAGCGTCGGTAGCTGCGACACGCCTGCACCAGCTTGGAAAACTCGGCCATCTTCTCATCCAACATCGCCATACTCCCCCATCCTTTGATGCCGCAGGCCCGCCCGGGCCGCGCGGTCGCTTTTCAAGCAAAACGCGGGACCGGCACGCAACCGACCCCGCGTCGATTATACGGCGCGCCGTGCTGGCGCGGCCCGGTACTAGATGCGCTGTGCCACCGCAGTGCCCATGGCGTCGGTGCCCAGGACCTTGTCCCGCGGGGTCTCATCATCGGCGATGTCACCCGTGCGCAGGCCCTCGTCCAAAACGGCGACCACGGCGGCGCGAACCGCATCGGCTGCGTCGCCCATGTTGAAGCTGTAGCGCAGCATCATCTCGACGGAGAGGATCTGCGCCAGGGGATTGGCGATGCCGCGACCCGCGATATCCGGCGCGCTGCCGTGGCTGGGCTCGTAGAGCGCCACGCCGTCGCCCAGGCTGGCGCTGGCGAGCATGCCCAGCGACCCGGTGAGCTGCGCGGCCTCATCGGACAGGATGTCGCCGAACATGTTCTCAGTCACCACCACGTCGAACTCCGCGGGGCGGCTGATGAGCTGCATGGCGGCATTATCTACCAGCACGTTCTCAAGCTCGATGTCGGCGTAATCGGCGTCATGCACGCGATGGACCACCTCGCGCCACATGCGGCTGGTCTCGAGTACGTTGGCCTTGTCGACGCTCGCCACGCGGCCACGGCGCTTGCGCGCGGCCTCGAAGGCCTGACGGGCGATGCGCTCGACCTCGAACTCGCGATACTCCAAGGTATCGTAGGCGCGCTGGCCGGAAGCACCGTTCGCGCCCGCGCCCTCCTCATCGTAGAAGCGCTCGCGGCGGCCAAAGTACAGACCGCCCGTGAGCTCGCGCACGATCATCATATCGACGCCGTCGATAACCTCCGGACGCAGCGTGGAGGCGCCGGCAAGCGGGGCGAAAACCTGCACCGGACGCAGGTTGGTATACAGGCCCAGCTCTTTACGGATGCCAAGCAGACCCTGCTCCGGTCGGGGCGCGCCGGGCTCGGTGGTATCCCACTTGGGACCGCCCACGGCAGCCAGCAGCACGGCATCCGAGGCGCGGGCTTCCTCAAGGGTGGCCGCCGGCAGCGGATCTCCACACGCGTCGATAGCGGCGCCGCCAATAAGGGCGTCCTTGCAGACGAAATCCACGCCGAAGCGCGCGCCCACCGCGGCGAGGACCTTTTTGCCCTCGGCCATGATCTCCGGGCCAATGCCGTCTCCGGGCAGGCAGCAGATGGTATAGGTCTTCTTCACGTTGCAACTCCAAGAACTCGAACTGGGACCAGATGCAAAGGGGTTGGGAATCGAGGCCACGGGCTACTCCCCCGCGGCAGCAGGGGCGGCAGCCGCGAGCTTGGCGCGTGTACGCTCGACCAGGCCGCCGGCCTCGATAATCTCTGCGATAAACGGCGGGAAGGGCTCTGCCGTAAAGCGCTCGCCGGTGCGCCGGTTTACGATCGAGCCGTCCTCGGTGTCAACGTCGACGGCATCGCCGGCAGCGATCGCATCGACCGCGGCGGGGCACTCCAGAATGGGCAGCCCCACGTTGATGGCATTGCGGTAGAAGATGCGCGCGAAGCTCTTGGCGATCACGCAGGACACGCCCGCGGCCTTGATTGCGACCGGTGCGTGCTCTCGCGACGAGCCGCAGCCGAAGTTCTCGTCCGCCACGATGATGTCGCCGGGCTTGACGGTGGTCGCGAACGCAGGGTCGATATCTTCCATGGCGTGCGCCGCCAGATGCGCGTGGTCCGAGCTATTGAGGTAGCGCGCGGGGATGATGACGTCCGTGTCGACGTCTCGTCCGTAGCGAAAAACGGTTCCGCTGAATTTCATGGCTGCTCTCCTTTAGTTGTTCTCGATCGCGGGCAAATCTGCGGGCAGGGCGATGTGTCCGGCAACGGCAGAGGCCGCGGCGACGGCGGGGCTTGCCAGGTAGACCTCGCTGGTTGTGTCTCCCATACGGCCCACGAAATTGCGGTTGGTGGTGGACACGCAGCGCTCGCCCGCGGCGAGAATGCCCATGTATCCGCCCAGACACGGACCGCAGGTGGGGGTGGAGAACACGCAACCGGCATCGATGAAGGTATCTGCCAGGCCCTCTGCCATGCACTGCTTGAACACTGCCTGGGTCGCGGGGATCACGATGCAGCGCACGCCCGGCGCCACGCTGCGCCCGCGCATGATCTGGGCCGCGGCGCGCATGTCCTCGATGCGGCCGTTAGTGCAGCTGCCGATGACCGCTTGGTCGATGGTGATGTGGCGGCTCTCCTCAACCGGATGGGTGTTGCTGGGCAGGTGCGGCCAGGAAACGCAGGGTTTGATATCCGCGGCGTCGATGTGGATGACGCGGGCGTACTCGGCATCCGCGTCCGCGTGGTATTCGACGTACTCGCGCTGGCAGCGGCCGTCCAGCCAGGCACGCGCGACATCGTCCACCTCGATGATGCCGGCTTTGCCGCCCGCCTCGATCGCCATGTTGGAGATGGTCATGCGGCCCTCCATGGAGAGCGCCTCGATAGTGGAGCCGGCAAACTCCATGGCCTGGTACAGCGCGCCGTCGACCCCGATGAGACCGATGATGTGCAGGATGATGTCCTTGGCGCTGGCGCCGGCGGGCAGCTCTCCATCGATCTCGAAGCGAATGGTGGGCGGCACCTTGAACCACGCGCGACCAGTCGCCAGGCCCACGCCCGCGTCCGTGGAGCCCACGCCCGTGGAAAAAGCACCCAGTGCACCGTAGGTGCAGGTGTGGGAGTCCGCGCCAATGATGAGGTCGCCGGGCACCACGGTACCGGTCTCAGGCAGCAGCGCGTGCTCGATGCCGGCGCAGCCCTGCTCCCAGTAGTGGGTGATCTTCTGCTCATGGGCAAAATCGCGCATCTTCTTGGTCTGCTCGGCGCTCTTGATGTCCTTGTTGGGCGCGTAGTGGTCGGGCACCAGGCAGACGCGATCGCGATCGAATACGCGCTGGGCGCCCAGCTCGCGGAACACATCGATGGCGATGGGTGCGGTGATGTCGTTGGCAAGGACTATGTCGAGGTCGCACTCGACCAGCTGTCCGGGTCGCACCTCGTCCAAGCCGGCATGTGCTGCCAAGATCTTCTCGGCTACGGTCATGGGTCTGGTCATGGGAATTCCTTTCTGCGGCGCACTACTGTGCGTCAGCGGTGTCGGCGGCGCTTGATACAGCGCGCTCGCGCTGGTGGGAGATCAGGCGGTTCAAGGCATTGAGGTATGCCTTGGTGGAGCTCACCACGATGTCGCCATCAGAGCCACGGCCCGTGTAGACCTCGCCGTCCGCCGCGGTCACGCGCACCGTCACCTCGCCCAGGGCGTCGATGCCGCGGGTAACGGCCTGGATGGCGAACTCGGACAGGTCGTTGTCAACGGAGACCACCTGGTTGACGGCCTTGTAGACGGCGTCGATGGGGCCGGTGCCAAACGCGCAGACCTTGTGCTCGGCGCCCGTCTCGTCCAGAAGCGTCAGCGTGGCCGTGGGCGTGAGCGGGAAGCCGCAGGAGACCTGAACCGCTCCCAGCGTCCAGATGGCCGCGCTCACGCGCTCGCGCTCGTGGACTATGGATTCCAGATCCTCGTCGTAAACTTCCTTCTTCTTGTCCGCGACCTCCAAGAAGGACTGGTAGATGGTCTCGAACTCCTCGTCATTGAAGGTATAGCCCAACTCGCCCATGCGATGGCGAAGCGCCGCGTGGCCGGAGCGGGCGGACAGGATGATCTGCGAGCCGCCGGCACCCACGTCTGCGGGATCGATGATCTCGTAGGTGTCGCGCGCCTTGAGGACGCCGTCCTGATGGATACCGGAGCTGTGGGCGAACGCGTTTGCACCCACGATCGCCTTGTTGGGCTGGACGTTGATGCCGGTAATGGAGCTCACCAACTTGCTGGCATGGGTGAGCTCGGTGGTGACGATATCGGTATGGGCGTCGAGCGCCTCCTCGTGCATGCGGATCGCCATGACGACCTCTTCAAGCGAGGTATTGCCCGCGCGCTCGCCCAGCCCGTTGATAGTGCACTCGATCTGCGTGGCGCCGTTGCGGACGCTCTCGAGGGCGAGAGCCGTCGCCATGCCAAGGTCGTTATGGGTATGGACGGAAATGGTGACGTCCTCGATGCCGTCGACGCGCTCGCGCAGGTCGCGGATGCGCGCGCCGAAATCCCACGGCATGTTGTAGCCGGTGGTGTCTGGAATGTTGACCACGGTGGCGCCCGCCTTAACGGCGGCTTGGATGATGCGGACCAGGAACTCCTGGTCAGAGCGGCCGGCGTCCTCTGCGTAGAACTCGACATCGTCCACAAAATTGCGAGCGTACTTCACCGCATGGATCGCGCGCTCGATGGCCTGTTCCTCGGTCATGCGGAGCTTGTCGCGCAGATGGCTGGGGGACACGCCCAGACCCGTGTGGATACGCGGGCGCTTTGCCGTGCGCAGCGCCTCTGCCGCGACCTCGATATCGCGATCGACCGCACGGGTGAGACCGCAGACGGTGCAGGCGTCGCCGGCGATGCGGCCGATCTCCTGGACGCTCTTGAAGTCGCCCGGGCTGGAAATGGGAAAGCCCGCCTCGATGACGTCGACCTTCATACGCACCAGCTGGCGGGCGATGATGAGTTTTTCCTCGGTGTTCATGCTGGCGCCGGGCGACTGCTCGCCGTCGCGCAGGGTGGTATCGAAGATGGCGATCTTGCGGCTCATGGTTCCTCCTGGTACTTGCCGACGGGCTGATGTGCGTCATAGCAGGGGGACTGGCGGCCGACTTTGCCGGAAACCTCGCCCAAGCGAGATGAAAAAGCACCCATACGCGCCAACGACCTGCTAGACAGATACGGATACGCGTGTGGGTGCCAAACGATTCAACGTGCGGAAAGGACCCTAGCGCGTATCCTTGCTAAGTAGCGCTAGGCCTAGTAGATGCAATGCTGTGTGCATGGTGCGATCCATGGGCGTCCTTTCTGTAACCAACGTGCTTTAGTTTATCAGAGTGTTTGCTGCAGCTGGCACTTGGTCTGACGGTTCGCAACCAACTGGTTACATTATTCAGGATCCACTTCAATCTTCACGTTTTTATTCATGCATAACGATCCTCCCTGCAGCCCCCTTGTCCGCAATAAGAAAGGTCCGGCAAACGCAGCAGCGCTCACCGGACCTTGCATACAGCGGTATAAGCCAAAAGCTAGGAAAGAAGGCTCGACATCTCGCCGCAGGAGAGCAGCGTCACCTGGTGCATCGCGCGGGAGACGGCGGTATAGAGTTGACGGCGGGCCAGAGGCGTATCCGGATACGTCGTCGCATCCGCATCGGGAATGACCACATGGTCGAACTCCAGGCCCTTCGCCATGACCAGCGTCACAATCACCACGCCGCTCGCCGGGAGCGACTGGTTCTTCTTCAGCACCGGCACGTCGTTATCCAGCAGCTTGGCGATGCGATAGGCAGCCTTGGTGTCGTTGGCGACTATGGCGGTAAGCCCCGCCTGGTCACCCTCCGCCTCGGCGCGCGCCGCGGCGACGACCTCGCGCAGCGCGGCAGCGATCTCCCCATCGCTTGCGAACGCCTCGCGGCGCGGCTCCAGGCCCGCACGGCGCACGCTGGCGAGCTTGATGTCGTCGCCCATGTGGACCAAGCGGCTAAAGACCGCCGTGACCTCGGGGCTCGAACGGTAGCTGGTCAGCAGACGGCACACGTCAACCTGGCCGTGGGTCGCCTCGAAGATCGAACGGGTCTCGTCAAAGCTCGCCGTGCCCTCGCGAATCGCCTGGTTCTGGTCGCCCAGCAACAAGAAATGCGCGCTGCCGAAGAATTTGGAGAGGACCATCAGCTGTGCCGCGGAATAATCCTGCACCTCGTCGATCATAACGTAGCGGGCATCCGACGTACCGCGGCCGCAGATCAGCAGGCGCAGATACAAAAGCTCGGTGGCAGACAGCGTCTTCTGGTCGAGCATGCGCATGCCTATGCGGTCAAGGCGCAGCCAGGTAAGACGGTCGATGTCGGCCTCCGCGCCGGCAAAGAGATAATCCAGGTAGCGACGCGTGGCGCGGGCGATCTCGTCCTCATCGGACGTGTCGATCACAGAGCCCAGAATCTGGATCTGCGCCTCCACGTCCAGGCCCATGGCGCGCTCCTGCCAATCGTCGGAGCGGGCCATGCCGGCAAGGCGGCGATCCAAGCGGTCGCGCAACTCGTCGCAGGTAAGGGCCACAAAACGCGGACCAATGCCCCACTTGGCGTGCTTGTCCACCACGCTGCCAATCTGGCCGGCAGACAGCAGCGTGACATCGTCCATGGTGATGGCGCGCAGGTCGTCCGTGGTAATGACCAGGCTGCCGATCTCGTCCTCCAGACGTTTGAGCGAGGACGCGGGCGTCTTGGAGCCATCGTCGCGGTTGCCCGCCCCCTGCTCCTCGACAAAATCTCGCCAGGTGTACAGGCGCGGGTTGGCCTCGCCCATAGAGGGCAAGACACCGTCGATATAGCGCTCGAATACCTCGTTGGGGCTAAAGAGATACACCTGGTTTGCGTTGAGCGTCTCATGGTTGTGGTACAGCAAATAGGCGATGCGCTGCAGCATGACCGAGGTCTTACCGGAACCCGCGATGCCGTTGACCAGCATGACGGGGACGTCCGCATGGCGAACCACCTCGTTCTGCTCGCGCTGGATGGTCGCGGTGATAGCCTGCAGCTTCTCGGAATGGTGCTTGCGCAGGGCGTTCAGCAGCAGCGAATCCTCGATGGCGACCGTGGTGTCGAAGTAGGCGTGCAGCTGGTCGCGCTCAATATCGAACTGGCGGCGCAGCTCCAGCTCCACCGTCTTCAAACGGCCGTTGACGGTATAGCTGGTCTGGCCGTTCTCCTGGTTGTAATACGTCTCCGCGATGGGGTTGCGCCAGTCGACCACCAGCGGCGTGTGACGGTCGTCCGTGATGCCCGCAGCGCCGATGTAGACGTCGCGCGCCGGGCGATCGGGGCGCATCTTAAGGCGGACCTTGGCGAAATAGGGCTGGCGGAGAAGCAGCAGCACCTTGCGCAGACGGTCCACGCTAAAGTCATGGTACTGGTTGTAGGCGTCGATAACCGCGTTCAGGGTCTCGATGGCGGCTAGGGTCTCCATGGTCTCGTCCGCTCCGCCAAAGTCGGGGCGAATCTCCTCGCTCATGGTGACCAGGTCGGCAGCGGCCTGCTTGTGGTCGTGCTCGAGCTGGTGCGTCAGGTCGTCGCGAAAGCCAAGCAGCTGCTTATAGAGCTCGTCCAGGTGCGCTTGCTCCTCGACAAGTACGGGATCGTCTTCATTCATAAGTCCCTCGCAATCAAATAGGGTGCAACGGGCGCAGTCCAGTGTACCCAAAGCCCCGCTGCCCACGTTCAAGAATCACAACAAGCGCATCGCCCAAGCATGCCCCAGGCACACCGGCGCCGGCCCGCGTGTCCCTCGATCCCCACGCTCATCAAGCACGCCAGCGATTAAGCACAGCAGCGAGTTCCTGCGGACGAGGAAGGGCCAGGCCGCATGCGACGTAATCGTGCTCCGCGAGCGCGCGCCAACCCTCGCGACCAAGCAGCGCCATCAACTCGTCGACGGCTTTAGCGACCGGCTTTCCTTGGACGAGGATTCCCGCCTGCGCGCCCATGCGGACCAGCTGCGCCAACGCGCGGGCCTGGCAGGGGTCAACAAGCTGCTCCACCAGACGTACGTCGGCGCTCCCCCGCCCCACCTGCAGCTCCTCGCAACCACTGGTCCGCACCTTGATGCGATCGGGCCGGGGTCCGCGCCCCGCTCCTCGTCCACCATAACCACCACGGGCACCGCGTCCGCCACGATCGTCGTGCCCGCCGCGGTCGCCCCTTGCGCTATCCGTCCCCGGAGCAACGGGCGCCACCGCGATCTCCCTGTTGCCCGCAGGCAAGGCGAACCCCGCGACACGCGGCGTTGCGGGCACCTCCAACTCCATGCAGACCGCACGCGCGTGCGCCGTAATGTCGTGCACGCGATAGCGATCCATCTGCAGCACCGCGTCTGCCACCGAGAAGTACGCTCCCGAGCTTCCAGCGACGATGATGCTGCTCATGCCCGCACGCTCCCACAGGTCGCGCACGCGCTCCACAAACGGCGTGATGGGCTCGAACTCGCGCGCCACCACGGCCTCCATCAGCGCATCGCGGACCATAAAGTTGGTAGCGGAGGTATCCTCGTCGATCAGCAGCGCACGCGCGCCCGCCTCGTACGCCTCAACGGTCGCCGCCGCCTGCGAAGTCGAACCGCTAGCGTCCACGGTCGAAAACCGGGAGGTATCGCGCCCGTCCGGCAGATCGCGGATAAACAGCGAGATATCCACGCCGCTCACCGCGCGCCCGTCTTCCGCGCGCAGCTTCACCGCGGATGAATCCGTCAGCACAAGCTCGCGCCCGTCGCCCGCAACGTGGTTGTACACGCCATCTTGCAGCGCGCGCAAAAGCGTCGACTTACCGTGGTAGCCGCCGCCCACAATCAAGGTCACGCCGCGCTTGATGCCCATGCCGGCGACCTTGCCGCGGTGCGGCAGATCCAACACAACGCGCTGCTCCGCAGGGGCCTCGAAGGCAAGCGCGCTTTTTAGCGGCCTCTGGGACACACCGCTCTCGCGCGGCAAGATCGATCCATTAGCAACAAAGGCAACCAGGTCGGACGCCTCCATCTGCTCGCGCGCGGCGCGCTGGTCGTCCGCAAGCTCAACCGCCGCCCATGCCTGATCAAGCAGGCCATCGTCCACAAACAGCGTGCGCTCCACGCATTCCGGCACAAAATCAAGAAGCATCTTCGCGGCGGCGCGGCCGTCAACCGTGCGACCGTGCGCCGGCAGCCCCGCTTCGAAGCGAAGCGTCACGGCGCCCCCGCGCACCTCGCAGGCGGAGCGCGCCAGCACCTCTTGCCCCGGTCGCGTGGTCGCGAGCACGCCGCTTTTACCCGAGCCGCCCGCGCGCATGCTGCACGCTGCCAGCGCGCGCGAGAAGCGGCGCAGCAGCACGTCCTCAAGCGCCGTGCGCCTATGCACCTCATCCCACAGCCCTGCGGGAATATGCAAAACCTCGTTGGGCACGCGCACGCTCATGCTGGACGGCGATGCGAACGGATCGCCTTGCACGTGATCAATAGACAGGACAAAGTCGCCAAAGTCATACTGGCCGCGCAGGTCCTTGTACGCCGGGTAGCCCCTACGGTCGATGCGCTCCAGCTCGCGCTGCAAATCCCTATCGTTTCTCATAACGCGCCTCCCCATACGTATGTGGACGAGAACTCTCTTTGCATGCATTGTGAACCATCCGGGTCTGCGCTCATACGCCAAGCATGCAGACGGGCACAAAATAAGCGGCCCGCATGCACTCGCACACGGACCGCCCTTCAATCGCTATTATCGGTCGGCCTCCGGGATATCCTCGCTTTCCAGCGCACCGGAGTCACCAAGTTCCACGGAGTCTTCCGGCTCATCAGGACAGTCGGAATCATCCCCCTTCGCTTCGACCCCTGCGTCATCGGAATCGTCCGAATCATCGGCACCTTGGGTTCCGCGGCGCTTCAGCAGCCCCGACGTAACCAGCATCGTCACGCCCGCCACCAAGAGAACCGCCGCGACCTGGAACTGAACGTCGCCGGTCTGGGGCAGGCCGTTCTCCTCAAGCCAATCGTCCAGGGGATTATCCGGCTTGCCGGGATCGTCGGGTCCTGCCGGCTCATCGGGACCATCCGGGTTGTCCGGACCATCGGGGTCCTCGGGGTCAACCGGCTTGTCGGGATCCTCTGGGTCTACGGGCTCATCCGGGCCGTCGGGATCCTCCGGATCTATCGGCTTGCTGGGATCCTCGCTCTTGGGGGTCACCTCAACACCAAAATTCAGCTCACCATCGACGCCGTACGGGACCAGCACCAGCACCGGGTCGATCAGAACCCGCTCGTTTCCAGGGGCGCTCGCCGTGCGAGACAGCAGGTACACGCCGCAGCGCACGCTGCCAAACGATGCCGTACCGTCTGCGTCCGTAACGGCGTCGCCAGCGGAGAACAAACCGCTCTCGCGCGCGAAGGCGTCCATCTTCTTGGCCTTCGACCGCAACCCCGCGGCATCCAGCGAAGACCAGTCGCAGGCGTACGCCTCGAACTCCTTCACGGTGGAGAATTTGGCAGTCGAGCCCTTCACGCTACCCGTTGCGACCAGGGCGAGCGAATAGGTATCGCCCGCGAGCGCCACCTCTTTGCCGCCCACCTGATGATGTGCCTTCACCACTATGGAGCCCGAGCATGTGGAAGCGGCCTCGGCGGCAGCGGCCTCAAGGGGCGCGATAGGACCCGCGGACCACGCGGAAAAGAAACCGGGGGCGCCCAACGCGACGCCGCATGACAAAGCTACGCCGGCAACCGCGCGAACCCGATTGCGAATACGTGCAACACGGACAACGCGCCCGCTATCTAAAGTGCGATCCGCCACTACGGCAATCCCCCTTATCTTTCCCCTCAATCCTAGAATGCGCGCCAGGGTGCGCCCGCTCGGCGTCGGCACGTGCGTCCCTGCGCAGCACCAACACGCCCAGCGCGATGGCGACCACGATCAGCGCGAGGATGAGCATCACGTGGGGCAGTGACAGGTTGATGGGGTTGCCCTCAACCTTGGCCTCCTGCTCCATCTCCTCCGTATACGGAATGCCATGGGCATGCACCAGCAACCTATGCGAGTTGATGCCGTACGGTGTGCAGGTCACCAACGTGCACAGATCCTCGCCCGCGCGAATCGCCAGGCTCTCGGTCTCATTCGGCAGCACGGTCTCGATCGAGTCGACCTGGTAGGCGAACGTCTCGCCAAGGACGCGGATGAAGAAATGGTCGCCCACCTCCATCTTGTCCAGCTCGGTAAACAGCTTCGCCGAAGGCAGGCCGCGGTGTCCGGACAGCACGGAATGCACCGACGGCGCGCTCACCGGCAAAGACGTCTCCGGCATGTGCCCGGCGCCAACCTGCAGCACCGGCTCCTCGACCGTGTGGTAGATGGGCATGTTCACATCCAGACGGGGGATGCTGAGATATCCCATCATGCCGTCGCCGTTGAGGTTGAGCAGACCGTCGTACGCCGCCTGGAGCGACTCGGCGTCGGCAGGGGCGCTTTCGGACGAATCATCCGTCTGCACCCCCGACAACGCGGCAAGGCCCTGGTTATATGCGCGGGCATCGGCGAGCATCTGGGCGTACTCTTCCTCGCTCAGGTCTTCCACCGCTTGGTCGTAACTAGCGATCGCGCGACTCGAGTTGCGCTCGACCAAAAAGTTGCTCACCGTGGGATACAGCAGGATGGCCAGTCCCGCGAGGACCATGAGAAGCGGCAGGATGTCACCGAGCTTTTTACGCATGCGGCAAGGCCCTCCTAGTGCTGCGCGTTCTTACGGCGCACGGCCCACGCAACGCCGCCGACGACCACGGCAGCGCCGATGACGGTGAAGGCGATGGTGCCCATGCCGCCGGTCTCGGGGAGCACGGAGCCCGTCTTGTTGACGATGGTGATGACGTGTTCGCCATTACCACCACAGGTCGTGGTAGTACCCTGGCCGTCATCCTTTCCATTAGCCGTATCGCCGTAGTCGATAACGTGACGAGTCAGAGATCCGTCTTCTGCAATATCCGCATAAATGACCACCTTGATGGGGTCCTTGAGCGGGTTGTAACCATTCGGAGCCGTTATCTCCTTGACAAAGTAAGTACCCGTAGCAAGTCCAGCGAGGTTAAGCTTGCCGTTTTCAGGAGTGGTCACGGTCTCCGAGCCGCTCTCGGACACAATCCACTTACCAGCGTTGTCGTCCGTCCCCGCTGCGAATTTGACAACGGTGTCGGCATCGGCGTCATAAGACCCGTTTCTATTTGTATCGGCGTAGACGCTGAACACAGCACCAGCAAGCGGCTTGCCGTCGGCGGTGCCGGCGCGCTTGTCAAGGACAAACCCGAACGTATAGGTTTTGGTCTGATCGTGTACGCCTTCCTCGGTCGAGCCGGGCTCGGTCGTGTACTCAACGTAAGCGTCGTTGCTGTTGGGGTTCTCGATTACGGCCTGATTGTTCACCTTAGCCTGGTAGTACACCTCGATCTTCTTGCCGGCAAGGGAACCACCGTTAGTCTTAATGTCATTGGTGAGATAGGCACTCAAGTCAATCGTCAGCTTCGTGGTGCCATCGGGCTGAATAGCGCCGTTGCGAGTGTAATCGCCGCCGTCCAAGCTCTGCCCATTAATCTTCACGACAACCTTGGGGTCGGTCGCGGAGTTCAGCAGCGTCAAACCTTTTGACAGGATATCGTGAAGCTTGAAAGTGTATGCGGTATAGCCAGTCATGTCAGGAACGGTAGATTCAAGCTTGAAGGTGAGGACATCGCCTACATTAGCAGACTGACCGTTCGCTTTGGCTTCATCAGCGAGGGGCATCAGTGAGTCGAGCTCCATGTCATGGTTTCCCTCCCAGCTGCCATCGACGATAACGCCAAGGTCACCAAGGCCACCTGCCGGGTTCTCTACGATGCTCTTGTCGACTGTAGGATACTCGGACTTAATATTCCATACCTTGTTTGCAGGAATGTTGACAAGCATGGCATCGGTATGACGGTCGACGGAAGTAGAACCCTGCGCGGGGTACACCAGATAGTAGCCATGAGCGAGGTCCGTGAACGTTGCAGACGCGCCAGCATCCGTCTTCGTGGCCTCCGATGAAGTCTGTACAAGCGAGGCGACAGCATCCTTGCCACTGCCGCGCACGTAATCAACGGCCTCCTTGGCGAACTCGACCAAACCGGCGCCCTCTTTGAGGTTCAATACGTAATCATATGCCGCCGCTGAGAGATCATCGCCAGTAAGGGAATCCATGGCGCCCTCTTTCAGACCCGTGAAAAAAGCCTTCCAGGCGGTATTCAGCTTATATGTGGCCCCCGTGTCCTGGGTTCCCTCAGAGCTGAACATCTGAACCGCGTAAACGTATTTACCGGCCATGCCGGCGGGACCGTTTACCGTCAGGTCGGCCGTCTCGGCCGCATACGCCCTTGCGGGCAGCGCGCCGACGAGCATCGCCAGCGCCATCATGACCGTCAGCGCTATGCCGGCGATCCTCTTCGTCATCGTTCTCATCGAATCATTCCTTCCCTCAAACGCATGACATGTACAACTGCTTATCTGCTACGGCACGCTATCGGCGCCGTGGGAGATACCTATCTCGATTCGCGCTTCGCGCACGCCGGCGCCGGGGACGAGCGGGCTCGAGCCGGCGCAAGGCTGATACGAAATGAGCTGGCGCACAACCGGCGCGCGCCACCGATCTGCGCCTGCGCTCGTATACAGCGCACGCGAGCAGCATGCCGCCCGCAAGTACGAGAAGCGCAATGCCCGATCCGCCCGTCTCGGGCAGCATGGGCAGATGCGTGTTGGTGATTTCAATCACGCGGTCCGTGCCGTCAACGCCGTAGGTGACGGTGTAGCCCGCCTCCTCCAGGCTCTTCCATGTACCGTCGACCAACACCTGGACCTCGGTTGCCTCGTAGGTGTAGTAGTGGATGGCGCCGTTCTCGTCCGCAAAGGCCACGGGCAGACCCGCCACCACACGGCGCCAGGTCTCCGTCCAGCCGGATGCGTTGTCTGCCTTTGTCAGATCGACCTGCTGCGGGTTGGCAATCTTCTCGGTCGTGGTGCCGTTACCGTCTTGCACGATAAGCTCGTTCGGTACGATCTTCTTGCCCGCATCGTCGGTATAGGAACCAACCAGCTGCACGCGAATGGCGTCGGGGCGCAAGTCTTCCTTATCGCCGGCGTCGTTCCAAATCTTCTGGATGGTCACGTCCACGCGCGCCTCGCAGGGATCCTGGCCTTCGTCGGGCTCGGGAGTAAGCGCGCCGCCATTGCCGGTCTGCGCAGTATCGAGCATGAGCACGGCTTTGGATGCGCTCTCGTACACGCCGAGCGCCTCCTTGAAGCCGCCATCGCCTGTGCGCTGCGCATCCTTCATGCCAATCCACTTCATACCTTCGTCACCAGAGGCTCCGCTATTGGCGATGTCTTGGTCGAAGCAATTCACAATGTGGAAGAACTCAACGTCATAACGGTCGAGACCGGTGTTGGCCGTGCCCTCGCCCGTATCAAGCGTGCCGCCCGTGATGAGCGCATTGCCCTTGGTAACAGCCGCCGTGGAACCGTCCACGTGAGAACGGTACACGCGGTACACGTTGTAGTTGTTCGCATCGTCCGGACCAACGATGTCTTCCATGCTGTTGAAGTCCCACACGCTCTTGAGCTGGGTGTTTGCAAACGGATCGACCTTTTCAGCCGTACCGCGCACCACGTCGGCGTAGTACATGTCGTTGTTATACAGCACGCCCTCGTCGTTGAGGCCCGAGAAGCCTCCCGCGTAACCGGTGGCAAGGTCGGCCGCGCCATCAGCATTTTGCGATGCGCCGCCGCCGAAGACGTCGTAGCCGCTGACAACACCCGTGACCGAGCAGCCCACAACGCGAGCGCGGTTGCCCTTGATGAGTTCGACCGTCAGGTTGGATTTGGCGTTTTCGGTATCGGTGATGCCGGCCTCGGTGCACGGAAGCTTAATGGTGGAGTCGCCGATAGTGATGATGGCCACGTCGGTTTCCTGCTGATTTTCTGAGCTCGCTTTGGAAAGCGACACGCCGATCTTCAGGCCGAAGAGATTCACGTAGAATGCATCGCCCTCAGAGAGCACCTTAAGATCGAAAAGCTTGTTATCGCCAAACCATTTACCGATATTGATTACATCCAGCTTTTCTAGCCCAGGAACGTAAAGCACTTTGAGCAGCGCATTCACAATGAAGAGCACCAGATCGAGCAGCGGAGAGCTTACCTCGGCTTCCACCAAATGGGCACGCAGTGCCTCACCGGCAAAACCACCTGCGATCTCGCCGCTGTTGACCAGCTTGAGGTTTCCTGCATCGCAATCGTACACGCGCGCAAGGTCGGTATAGCCCACGAAGCCGCCCGCAACCTCGCGGCCCGATGCCGCATCGGTGCCCAAGCCGTAATCGGCTCCGTTATGGGTGGAGGTTACGGTGTAGCCGTCGGCCACACCCATGACCGTGGAGCGCTCGACATGCGCGCCCCACACGTCGAGCACGCCCGCCGTGGCACCGAGGAGCTTGTTAGCTTCAACGTTGTCTACATCGACCGTGCCGGCCTTGCCCAGATGGCCCACGAAACCGCCCGTGTAGTTCACGCCGGACACGCTCATAAGGTCCGTCACGGCGCAGTCCTTCACCGAGCCGTTCACCACCGAGCCTGCAAAGCCGCCCGCCGTACCGGTGAACTGCTTAGAGCTCAGAATGCCCTGCGTGGAGCTGTCGTTCGCGCGCACCTGGAAGCCATCGGTCACGCCGTCCACGTTTGCATGGTAGAAATAGGGACGGAACGCATCCACCGCAGCGATATTGCCCGCCTTGATAAGGCCGAGCAGCAGGTTGGTGCTCTGGTCGCCCTCGGTGCCGCCTGCCACGCTCGCAACGCCCGTCACGTCGGCCTGGCCCACGAAGCCGCCGGCGTACTGGCCGCCCTCGACGCCGCGCAGTCCGTTGACGGAAACGGTGTCGAGCCCGGAGGTGCCACCCTCTTGCGTACCGACCACAACCGCCTTGGCGGAACCGGCAAAGCCGCCTGCCGCGCGAGCATACTTGCGCGCATCCGCATTGCCGTACGCGCCCTCGATGGTGAAGCCCCACGCGCCCGCCGCTGCATCGGTCGCTTCGTCAACAGCAGACACCGAAGCGCCGCGCACGGTGGAGACCGTGGCGTTCAAAACCGAGGCGATGCTGCTCGGGGTTTCGATAAGCGTATCGAGCAACTTCTGCAAAAGACCGCTCGATGCGCCGTTGGTGTTCACGTCGGCCACACCCGCGGCAGTGATGATGCCCGCATAGCCGCCGATGCAGTTAGCGCCAGACACCTTGCGAAGGTTCTCGACGTTGCAGCCCGTAGCCTGCGCACCTTCATGCGTGGCGCCCGTCGTCCAACGATCGCCGTCCTTGTCCGCATCCGCGAAGGTGGCGTCACCCCAAATCTGAGCGCCCGAAGCGTAGCCCACGTAGCCGCCGGCAAAACCCTGCTCGAGCGCAGTATCCGTACCCGTGGCGGTTACCGTCATGCCCTTGCGATAACCCGTAACGCTGGAGCTCTTCACCACCGGCACCAGCACGTCAAGCGCAGAAACCAAGCTGTCCAGGTTCAAGCTGATGAGGTTGAGCAGATCCACGCTGCCCAGGCTTGCCGCATCGGCTGTTTCCATGGAGCCGGCAAAGCCGCCCGCCGCGCGCAAAGCGGAAACCGTCTTGGTATCCGTCGCCTGGCCGTGCGTGACCGCGCCACCATGCATAAGGCCCACGTAGCCGCCGGCAATGCCGCCACGCGATGCATTTGCCTCGGTGGAATGGGCCGTACGGCCGGCAACCACGTTCGTACCATATATATAGGATGCAACGAAGCTGTCGAACTCGTCCTGAGTGGTGAAGCTCTCGTCCGCGGCAGCATCGATCTGCGGGCCATAACCGCCTTGCGAGCCCACGTGTTCGGCCCATGCGTTCCAGCTTTCAAAAGACATACCGCGCAAGGGACCCGTAACCTCGGTGTTCTCCTGCGTGGGATAGGTAACCTCGAGGGCTCCAAGCAGGTTGTTCACCTCGACCAGACCGAAAAGCAGACTGAGGTTACCCGTGCTTGCCGTATCAGCGGGCTCCAGCAGGCCGGTGAAGCCGCCTGCAAATTCCGCGCCATAGACACTGCGGATACGCTCGGCAGCCGCCACGCGCTGCGTGCCCGTGTAGTGGTTCGATCCGTCGTTTTCCTTCTTCCACGAGGCATTGTTGTTGCCCCAAATGTGACCGCCCTCGTTATGGCCCACATAGCCGCCGGCCATGCCGCGCAGCGCTAGCTTGTCGGATGCCGCCTGAGCGCGCACCGCACCGCCGCACGGAACGCAGGTGGTTTCGCTATTGCGGATGGTGGGAACGAAATCCTGCACCAAAGACGCCAGCGTGCCATTGGTGCCTATTAAGCCCTTGAGGATGGAGGTGTTATCGGCAAGCACGCTCGCCACGTCGCCCGGGGCAATGCCACCGGCGTAACCGCCCGCCTCAACCTGGCCAACGATATACGAGAAGTTGTACGAGTTCGAATCCTGAATGTGGCCGCCCCTGACTTCGCCCACGAAGCCGCCGGCGCTGCCTACCGGGTTGGCCGCGCTGCCGGGATCGGCCGAGCCATCGCCCAAATCGCCCTCGGGAAGGCTTGTCTCGGTTGCCAGCACGGCAAAGCCGCCCGTGCCGCCGTTGACGTCGGAATGCTCGATGGTTGAAACCACCACGGAAAGCGCCCCGGCGATGTCGGTGAGTTTGATGGTTTGGCCGAGCACATTGAGGCCCTTACCCACCGAAGCGGCGGAGCCCACTTCCATTTTACCGATGTAGCCGCCAGCATAGCGCGGAGCCTTGACAGCGTAGGCACTCTGCTGCCCATCGAAATACGAGCTGCCATCCGTTCCCTCGAGATCCTTGGGCTCGGTAACGTTAGTGTGGCGCAGCTGCGTCACGTCGCAATTGGAAACCTGCACGCCCGATCCGTAGCCAATGTAGCCACCTGCAGAACCGGACTGGGAATCAAGCATGTCCATGCGCGTCGAGGATACGACGAGGCCGGGATTCTTCTCATCGGGAGTCGCCGCGCCGGAAGTTGTCTCGACCGTAGAGGCATCGGATTTCACGCCGGCATTTGTAATAGAGGGAACATAGGCACCCACCACACCCAGCAGCTCTTCAACGCCGATGCTCAAATCGGCAATGCCGCCCAGGATGCTCACGCCTCCATCGGCTGCCGCAAGCGCACCGGAGGTCACCTTGCCGCCGAAGCCGCCAGCATAGCTGCCGCCTGTGACCTGAGCGATGTTATAGACCGCCCAAGGGTTGCCTTCGGGGTTTTCGACCGTGCCGCTCTGGAAATCGCCCGTAAAGCCGCCGGCCATATCGGCCGAAACCGCACCGCCGTTGATATACGAAACGTCAACATTCGTGTACGAAGGAATCATATATCCCACAGCATTGAGCAGGTTGTTTACGGACAGCAATCCCTTAATGGCCGCTTCGTCCGCAACATCGGCCAAGCCACCCGTGCGCGAAATGCCCACAAAACCGCCCGCCACGCCGTCTTCCATATCAGCGGAAACGCTTGCAAGCTCGAGCACGTGACCGTCGGTAACCTCGGCGCTGTTGGCGGAGGCGATAAAGCCCGCCGCCGCAAAGCGCGTGGTGCCGCCGTCGGCATCGTTGTTGCCCATGGCCTTCACAGTCATGCCCGTGGGTATGCCGGCAACCGTGACGCCGTCCATCTTCACCTCGAGGCCATCCGCCACCGAGAGCAAGCCGTTAAGCTTGAGCGCGCCGAGGCCGAGAAGGTCGAGCCCGCCCGTGGATGCCAGGTCGCCCGGGCCAACCAAGCCCGCGAAACCGCCAGCATTGTTCTTTGCCGTAACTGACTTGATATTGGAGATGTTTACCACGCTGGTCGTCGGAGCCGCAGCTGCCGACTCGTAGGCATCATCCGCACGGCCGATCTTGCCACCCGTCGCCTTGCCGATGCCCGCGGCGGCGCACGAATCGCCCGCGGTCACGGTAAAGCCATCCGTCACACCGCTTACCGTGGTCGAACTCACGTTGAAAGGCAGATACCCACCCAAGCCGATAGTGGTATTCAACACGCCGCCAACCGAGGCCGTTCCAAGGCCGCCGGCGATGCCGCCGGCATACGAGCCGTCGGCGGTAACTGAGCGAAGCCCCTCGATATTCGAGCCCCGACCAGTCGCCTTATACTCAACGGTGCCCTGACTCCAAAGCTTGATATCGCTCAAATGAGCGTCATCAGACGCCGCGATCACCGTACCGTCGCCACGGCCTACCATGCCGCCCGCGAAGTCGTTGGCGGAATGCACGGTGAAGTCACCCTTCATCTGCACTCCAAGAAGCTTTGACTCCTCAACGCCTACAAGGGAAAGCAGATTCTGCGCCGCTTCGGGATCGCTCGTCAGGAGACCCGTAAGCAAGCCATTGACGCCGGTCAAAAGATCGGAGTTCTTGTTTTCACCCTGGCCGAGGTCGGTCGCCCAACCAACCGTGGCCGCGCCCGTAAAGCCGCCCGCCAACGCCTTGATAGAATGCTGGCCATCATGTTCTTCTTCATGACCGGTGGCGGAAACGTCAACCGCGCCCTCCACGACAGCATCCACCGCGTAGCTGTTCGCCATGGCACCCGCGAAGCCGCCCGCGTAGCTGGCGGCAGTCACCGTCACGCCCGAACGAACCACGCATCCCGCAGCAGCGCTTTGCGGTTGAGCAACACGAACCAGCTCAACGCCGACCTCGGACAAAGCACCCTTCATAACATCGTTACGCATGAGACCTGCGAAACCGCCCGCATACAAACGGCCCGTCACTGTATAAGGATTGACACTCTCTACCGAGCAGTCCTGAGCGATGGCGCCCACCATGACGCCTGCAAAACCACCTGCGTAATCGTTGTTTGCAGAGCCGATGGTCTCGCCCGCTGCGAAGTTATGGACCGCACAATGAGAAATCACGGGATTAAGGTACCCGTTAGGCACCAGAGCCCCTGCGTCGATAATATTACTGTCAAGCAGCAGCGTAATGAGGTCGCCCAGGCCAAGACCAGGGATAACATTGAGAAGATGGGCTAACAGCTCGACAACTTTACCGAGAGATTCGGATGCATACTGCGTGTCGCCTTGCACGTAACCGGCAAACCCGCCATTCATCTGCGCGACGGAGGAAACCTTCGCCTCATGCACCTCGCAGCCCGACACTTCGACATCGCCCACGATGCGGCCCGCAAACGAGCCTGTCGCCAGCGCCGATGGGTCGGCGGCGCGCACGTTCAGGAGGTTTTCGATCAAGCCGCTTAGGTCTATCTTGCCAAGCGTAAGGATTTCCAACAGAGTGCTGACCAGTCCACCAACAACGGTACCCAAGCCTTTGAGCAGTCCACTTATTAGCGACTGGTCCACGAGCACCTCTGTGGCATGGTTTTCAACCGTGACCTTTTCGAGCGTGATGTTGCTTACGGTTGCCTTCGTCGGCGCTGCGAAGGGGTTTTTGCCATCAAGCTTATTGGATATGGTGCCAAAGAAGCCGATACCCGTGTTTTTACTCACGTCGAGCTTGGCACCAGACTGGACCACCTTCACGTTGGAGATGACGGGGTTGGCGACGGTGGTAACGTCGGTGATGCTTTTACCGTCTGCTCCGATGCAGGACCAAAGGCTGCCCGGCGTATCAGGGGTATCGCTCTTCGCTCCGAGCATGGTGCTCGAGAACATGAGCGGATCCCACCCCGTGTTACCGGGGTCTGCAGCGTTCGTGCTCAAATCGATATCGCGGAAGATGAGGTAGTTGGCGTCGATAGAATAGGTGAGACCGGTATTCACCCTGCCCTCGAGAGCATCATCGCGCTCACCGTTTTCCCCCTCGGTGAAATACAGGGTCCGCTTTCCGCCAAGAAGAGGGTGCTCAATGATTGAATTATGAAACTCCTTGTCACGCAACGTACCGTCAGTAACATCCGCATCGCCGGCATAGGCAACCTGCACCTCAGAAATGTCCTCCCATTTTCCTATGCCAAGAGCGCCTTTGAATTCTTGCTCAACCTGGTAAACGGTGCCCGAGATAACGTGCTTGCCCGACCCGATCGCGCGCAGCTGCTGCTCGTTGCCAATGAGAATATAGGTAACACCATTGATAGCTGCCGTGGACTGGCCAACGAAATCGCGACCGCCCAGCGCATCCACCGCGTCACGGTCCGCAACCAGCACGTTGCCGGCGGTGTCGCCATCGCCCTGCTGCAGGACCTCGGCGCCCTCGATCTGCGCGGCATCCTGCTCTGCGCTCGATGCACCGTTATCGGAATCCTGGCTGCTATTGTCTTTTTTAGCCTCTACATCATTGCCGAAAGAGTTGCTATTGGAAGACCCCCCCCCGCACGTAAATCGTGCTGAAGGCTCTCGTCTTCCTTGCTGCCTATCTGATCATATGCGACAGTGGAAGCCGCATCGCTATCGTTGTCGTCGACAGCAGCCGCATCGGTATCAAAGACCGAAACGTTTACATCATCATTTTCCGAGGCATAAGAAACAGAATTACCGCTATAACCCATTTGGATCCGTTCGATGGCACGCGACAGCTGCCACGCGCCAACGGATGCTGGAACCGATCCCAGGCTGAAAGAACATGTAAGAACGGCGACGATAAGCGCCCTTGAATATTTGTGCTTCATATCTGCTCTCGAGCTCGAAAATGGTTATGCGCTATTTATTGCTTTTAAATGTTAGCGCATAAATTGTCCATATAAATTCGTTCTTCACTCAACAGATTGAAGCTAGCAATTACTTGGTGAACGTATGTAATCTATATATACTCATATGCTATTTGGTTGATACAAGTTTGGCATCACATGTTTCCTAATCGTACGAAAAGAGGGCGCCGTAGCGTCCCTCCTTTCACACTTTGTTCATATTCAATTGCGCCGATTCTCTTTACGCGCTATTTCCATTCGCGCTCCGCCGCATCGACCATGTTCTCTGCGAACTTGCGGCTGTAAAGGTTGTCCTCCTTCAGCTGGTGCCAACCGGCCTCGTTCATCATATCGGCAGAGAGCATCACGCCAAAGCAGCTCTGCGCATTGTAACGCGTGAAGACGTAATAGTCCTCGTCCATGGGATCGTCCGCCTCCGTCACCGTCACTCGAACCTCGTTGAGCAACGGCATCGAGCAGAACAGCGCCATCGTGTTATACGAAAGAGCAAGATCGATGGAGTCGCCGTCATATCCATCCGGTACTTCGCGATACGCTAGACCCAGCACGTCGACGCCTAGCGTCACATCGATATCGGTCGCCCACTCGCTCATGGGGAGCAGACGAATCAGACTCTCGACGTTCGCAGCATCCGACGGGTCGATCTCGGCATATAGGCTGATGTCACCCGGCTGCGCGTTGACCACGGCCACCGCAATATCATCGCCCAACTCGCCGTCAACCCACACGGTGCCGTCTGCGTCAACCACAACCTCTTTGTTGCGGGCGCTCGCACCGTTTCCCTGGCCGCTGTTGGACTGGCCATTTGCTTGACCGCTTTGCTGACCCGCAGCCGCATCGCCATCAGATGCGGACTGCCCGCCATTTTGAACCTCGGTAGCCGCGCTATCAACGTGATCCTCTACACGGTCGATTACCCCCAGCGCATAGATAAGGCCCACGCCAACCACAACAAACAACGCAAAGCCCGCAGCCGCTGCAATGATGATGTTGCGAGTACGCTTGCCCTTGGGAGCCGCCGTGTTTGCGGACGAGGAAACACTCGCGACGTCTTCGTCAACGTCGCCCTCAAATCCCGCCGGAGGCGCCGGAGCACCGGCAACGGGCATCGCAGCCGTCTCGCCCACCGTACCCGGTTGCGCAGGCGACGCGCCCTTTGCTACGGCAGCGTTTGGGAACACCGTGGTCTCCACCGTATCCGCCTTAGCCGTATCCCCATTGTCTGCACGGCCCGTCTCACGCGCGTCATCCATGCCTTCGATCACGCCATCGATACTGGACATGCTAGCCTTGGTCTTCTCCAGTGCCTCAGCGGGATCCATGCCGCCGGCGACATAATCCTCGTAACGAGCGACCAAGTTGCCGTAAATCTCTTCCTTGAGCTCAATGTTCTCCGCCGTCAGCATGCGGCCCTCGAACAGGTGCTCGACATACATGCGAATCTCGTTCATTGTGCGCCTCCATCCTGTTTAAGCAGGCGATCGATAATCACTTTGACGTTGTTCCACCGCTGCGTCGCTTCATCTAACTCATCTTTACCTGCAGAGGTAATGCGATAGTATTTGCGCCTCGCGCCCTGCGTCTCGTTTCCCCAATAGCTCTCGACGTAGTTTTGCGTCTCCAAGCGCTTGAGACTCGTATACAGCGAGGGCTCCTTCATCTCGTATTCGCCCCTGCTGGTCTGAGCGATATCCTTGAGAATCTCGTATCCGTAAGAATCGCCGCCAGATAGCGTGCAGAGAATGATCGCATCGATGTTTCCGCGAATCAGGTCGCTAACGGCATCGCGCGCTGCCATGCAAGTCACCTCCAGAACTAATTACGAATGATTCGGTCAATCACTCTTATCTGATAGGTTTAATTTATCACACAGTACTATGTGTGTCGATGTACTTTATCAACAAGGGTTAAGCGGACGAAGATTAGCGCCAAACGGTAGTCATTCTGCGATGCTTTCCATATATCCCTTAGTCCTCGTAATGGCGCTGATTGGATAGCCACCTGGTACCCCCTAATGGCACTGGTTCCCTTACACCTTCTACGCTTTTGCAACCTTTTAAGAGACATCACGCGCATGCTCATGTAGGCCGCACGCGAACCAGCGATATATCAACCGCACTCATCAAAAGTAAAAAACCCGGCCCACATAACGTGAACCGGGTTTTATCTCATCTATACGATGACAGTCGATTGACTAAACCTACTCAGCGAGGAAGTTGCGCTGAACGGAGGAGTCAACCTTGATGCCAGGGCCCATGGTGGAAGACATGGAGATGGACTTCACATAGCGACCCTTAGCGGAAGAGGGCTTGACGCGTAGAATCTCGGTGTAGAGAGCGGCGTAGTTCTCAACGAGCTTCTCGGTCTCGAAGGAAGCCTTGCCCAGGGGCACGTGGCAGATGCCGTAGCGGTCGGCGCGATACTCAACGCGGCCGGCCTTGAGCTCGGAGACCATCTTGGCGACATCCATGGTGACGGTACCCAGCTTGGGGTTGGGCATGAGGCCACGGGGACCAAGGATCTTACCGATGCGGCCAACCTTGGCCATCATGTTGGGGGTAGCGATAGCAGCGTCGAAGTTGATCTCGCCGCCCTGGATGGCAGCGACGAGCTCATCGGAACCGATGACGTCGGCGCCGGCCTCTTCAGCCTCGCGAGCTTTCTCGCCCTCGGCGAAGACGGCGACGCGGACGGTCTTGCCGGTGCCGTGGGGCAGGGAGATGGAACCGCGGATGTTCTGGTCGGCCTTACGGGTATCGATACCAAGGCGGAAGTGGACCTCGACGGTCTCGTCGAACTTAGCGGTAGCGAGCTCCTTCACGAGATTCGCAGCCTGAAGCGGGGTGTAGAGCTGATCGCGGCTGACCTTCTCGGCAGCGGCGCGGTAGTTCTTACCATGATGCTGAGCCATTGTATTACCTCCTGTGGTTCTAACGGGCACTTTGCCCTTCCACATCGTGCGTGCTTGCTGCACGCGTTAATAAAACCTAAATAAGCTAGATGCTACTCGGCGATGGTGACGCCCATGGAGCGAGCGGTACCGGCGACGATCTTCTTAGCGGCCTCGATGTCGTTAGCATTGAGGTCGGGCATCTTGATCTCGGCGATCTTGGTGAGCTGCTCCTGAGTGAGCTGGCCAACCTTATCGCGCTGGGGAACGGCGGAACCGCCCTTGAGCTTGAGCTCCTTCTTGATCAGGTGAGCCGCAGGCGGGGTCTTGGTGATGAAGGAGAACGTGCGATCCTCGTAGACGGAGATCTCAACGGGGATGATGTCGCCCATCTTGTCCTGCGTAGCAGCGTTGAACGCCTGGCAGAACTGCATGATGTTGACCTGAGCAGCACCCAGGGCGGGGCCGACCGGAGGAGCCGGATTGGCCTGACCAGCGGGGATCTGAAGCTTGATGACGGTGGTGATTTTCTTCTCAGCCATGTCAAAACCTTCCTAACACGGATGGAAACCTAACTATCGTCAGCGCCTACCCGCTAGAAGCACTCTGGATGATGAGCGGTCGTCCAAAGAAGCGAAGCATTCGCGAACGCACAAATAAGAAAAGCTACGCGATGACCTCAATCTGGTCAAAGGTGAGCTCAACGGGAGTCTCGCGACCAAAGATGAGCAGCGCAACCTTAACCTTGCCCTGCTCGGCATTGACCTCGGTTACCTGACCATCAAAGTCGGTAAGAGGACCGGAGGTAACGCGGACGGAAGTACCAACCTCAAGATTGACGGCAGTCCTCTTGGCACCATTGCCCTTATCGGACTTGCGCATCATCTTGTTGTACTCTTCACGAGACAACGGAGAGGGCTTACCGTTACCACCAAGGAAGCCGGTAACACCGGGAGTGTTGCGAACGCACGTCCAGGAATCATCGTCCATCTCCATACGAACCAGAACATAGCCGGGGAAGATCTTGGAATCCTTGGTCTCGCGCTTGCCACCTTCCTTGATTTCGGTGACGCGCTCCATGGGGATCTGGATATCAAAGATGCGATCCTGCATTCCCATGGTCTCAATACGATGCTCGAGATCGGTCTTTACGCGATTCTCATAACCGGAATACGTGTGAACGACATACCAACGCTTAGACACTGATTACCCCCTCAGGCTGGAGAAGAGGACCAGGCCCTCACCAATAAGCATGTCGAGCAAAGCGATAACAACGCCGACAACGATCAGCGAAACGCAAACCGTGACGGAGTAGTTGATAAGCTCTTTCTTAGAAGGCCAAACAACGCGCTTCATCTCAGACTTGACGGAGCGGAAGTAGTTCTTGATGCGAGCGAAGAAGCCGGGCTTCTCGTTCTTCTTCTTAGCCTTCTTAGCCGGCGCGGCATCCTTCTTGGAGACCGCCTTAGAGGCCTCAACCTTGGAGGAAGAAGCAGCAGCGGTCTTTGCGGACTCAGAATTATGCTGAACCTTCTTCTTATTCTTCTTGTTGGCCATGGACCTAAAACCTCCGGCACAAACCCTATATAACAGTAGAAACCGTAAGCCCCCAGAGGAGGCTTACGGATTAAAGACTGGCACGCCAGGAAGGACTCGAACCCTCAACACTCGGTTTTGGAGACCGATGCTCTACCAATTGAACTACTGGCGTATATTAAAGAGATTAACGGGTCTCTTTATGAACCGTATGACGACGGCACCAAGGGCAATACTTCTTGATCTCCATACGATCAGGCATGTTCGCCTTGTTCTTGGTGGTCGTATAATTGCGACGCTTGCACTCGGTGCAGGCAAGTGTAACGAGAGTACGCATGTGTCTGAAACCTCCAAATACCGCCCCACGCGGGCACGGTTGCCTATATTAGCATCTGACATTTTGCTCTGTCAATGCTCGGCGGTATTTATTGGCCGTCCTGCAAAATTCGTACACATTCATTTGCAGTTCATTGAACAGACAATAAAAGAACCCGGTACCCCGAAAGGTACCGGGTTGAAAGATCAGTCAGACTGAATAGATAAGTTAAATCTACTCAATGATGGTGCTGACGATACCAGAGCCGACGGTGTGGCCACCCTCGCGGATAGCGAAGCGCAGGCCCTCCTCCATCGCGATCGGGTGAATGAGGTCGCCCTCGATGGTGATGTGGTCGCCAGGCATAGCCATCTC
The DNA here is from genome assembly GCF_002320115.1 of Collinsella sp. UBA1693. Lineage (NCBI taxonomy): Bacteria > Bacillati > Actinomycetota > Coriobacteriia > Coriobacteriales > Coriobacteriaceae > Collinsella > Collinsella sp. UBA1693. The sequence goes on along the minus strand of NZ_DCJT01000006.1, from coordinate 12 downwards.
GGTGCCCTCGGG
>NZ_DCJT01000009.1:7194-7996 GCF_002320115.1 Collinsella sp. UBA1693 | reverse complement strand
CGCTGACGACCTTACCGACCCTGCTCCGGCAACCACCTTCACCCACCTGGATGCAACCACCGTTCTTTCGCGTTCCATCGCGGAGCTCGGCCTGTACCCCGCAATCGATCCTTTGGCGTCCTCTTCGGACGCTCTGGATCCTGCGGTCGTGGGCGAGGAGCACTACCGCGTGGCCGTCAAGGTTCAGGAGATGCTCCAGGAGTATTCCGACCTGCAGGACATCATCGCCATTTTGGGTATGGACGAGCTTTCGGACGAGCAGCGCCTCACGGTCAACCGCGCGCGCAAGCTGCAGCAGTTCCTGTCGCAGTCCTTCCACGTCGCAGAGCAGTTCACCGGAAACCCCGGCGTGTATATTCGCGTTGCCGACACCGTCCGCTCCTTCGCAGCCATTGTCGACGGCGAGTGCGACGATCTGCCCGAGCAGGCGTTCCGCTATGCGGGCACCATCGATGACGTGCGCGAGCGCGCCGCAAAGATGGGGGCGTAGCGATGGCGTTGCGTATCCGCATTGTGTGCCCTGAGCACAGCGCGTACGACGCGGATGCCGCGTTTGTCTCCATCCCGTCTACCGATGGCAGTCTTGGCGTCGCGCCGCACCACGCAAACGAGATCTGCACCATCGAGCCCGGATTCGTCACCATCTGTGATGAGGCGATAGGGCGGGTCAGCCATACATTTGCCGTGGATGTTGGCTACGCTGAGGTCACGGGTGATGAAGTGGTTATCCTTGCCGAGCGCGCGCAGGATTTGAGCGAGCTCGACGTCGAGAAGGTTCAAGCTGATATTCAAGGTTTTGAAG
>NZ_DCJT01000009.1:0-7156 GCF_002320115.1 Collinsella sp. UBA1693 | reverse complement strand
TGAAATCGCATGGTGTAAGCTCTTGCTTTCCAAATAAGAGCGCAATGCGATACGTATCAGCATTGCAAACCTATTTGCGATGAGCATCATGCCCGGGGGCGCTCGCGTTCCCGGGCATGTTTTTTGAAAGGGAAGACGTTTGGATATCATCCGCGTTGAAGGTGGTCACGCTATCGAGGGATCGGTTTGCGTCTCTGGCGCAAAGAACTCCGCTCTAAAGCTTATGGCCGCCACGCTTCTTGCTCCGGGCAAGACCACACTCACCAATGTCCCGAACATCTCAGACGTTCACGTGATGGGCAAGGTCCTCAAGCGTATGGGCGCCACTATCGAAGTGGTGGACGAGCACAGTCTTGTCATCGATACCTCGAGCGTTGACTCCTGGGAAGCTCCGTATGAGCTTGTTGCCAAGATGCGTGCCTCTACCGCCGTCATGGGCCCGTTGCTCGGCCGCTTTGGACGCGCCAAGATCGCCATGCCGGGCGGTTGCAATCTTGGTGCCCGTAAGATCGATATGCACATCCTCGGTCTTGAGGCCCTTGGCGTCGAGTTCGATACCGATCACGGCTATATCTACGCGGATGCAAGTAAGGGCTTGACCGGTACGTCGGTAACCCTTGAGTTCGCAAGCGTCGGCGCTACCGAGAACCTCATCATGGCCGCGGCCAAGGCCAAGGGCGAGACGGTTATCGATAATGCCGCCCGCGAGCCCGAAATCGTCGACCTCGCCAATATGCTTAATAAGATGGGCGCTAAGATTACCGGCGCCGGCACGCCCGTGGTGACTATCGAAGGCGTGGACGAGCTTCACCCCGTTGAACATCGTGTTGTGGGCGACCGCATCGAGGCTGGAACATTTTTGGTGGCGGGCGCCATCATGGCGTCTGAGCAGGGCGTTGAGGTTACCGGGTTCAATCCCGTTCACCTTGGCATGGTGCTTCGCAAGATGGAGCTCATGGGCATACGCACGGAACGTACCGAGAACGGTATGAAGGTGTACCGCGCCGACCGCATTGCGCCGGTCGATATCCAGACGCTGCCCTTCCCCGGCTTTCCCACGGATATGCAGGCTCAGGTTATGGTCCTTTCCGCCTTGGCAGACGGCACCTCCATCATCACGGAAAACATTTTTGAAAATCGCTTCATGTTTGCATCCGAGCTTTCTCGCATGGGCGCGAATATCCGCGTTGAGGATCATCATGCGCTCATTCACGGCGTGGACGGCTTCTCCGGCGCGCAGGTAGTCTCTCCGGATCTTCGCGGCGGTGCCGCCTTGGTCATCGCGGGCCTTATTGCCGAGGGCGTGACGGAAGTCTCCGCTATCCATCATATTCACCGTGGGTACGAGCGATTTGTAGAAAAGCTTACAGCTCTGGGCGCCTGCGTTGAGCGCGTTACGCTGCCCGATTCTATCGACGATTAATGCAAGGAAACCTTATGGGTAAGAAGAAGCCTGTTCAACAGACCCGTCGTCCCTCAGTGGGGGCGAGCAGTCGCATCTATAGCCGCGATAACGTGAGCCGTTACTCGGAGCGTGCGCGCCAGCGCCGTCGTGGAAAGCTCATTCGGCGCACCATCGTCTGCACGCTGCTCGCGGTGCTGCTGTGCGGCGTGAGCGCAGCTGGCCTTTGGGTCTCTAAGATCGCCGGCAACCTCCATGGAGTGAATATCACAAGCGACTTGCTTGCAACGTTGGTCGATAGCAATGTTACAAGCGATCCCTTCTACATGCTGCTGCTGGGCACAGATGGCAGGCCGGGCGAATCGAGCTTCAGGTCGGATACCATCGTCCTTAGTCGCATCGACCCCAAGAACAAGCAGGTAACGCTTATTTCCATTCCCCGAGACACCCGCGTGACCCTAAGTAACGGCGAAACGGCGAAGATCAACTCCGCGCACGCGCTTGGCGGCCCCGATGATGTTGTCAAGGCGGTCAACGAGCTGTGCGGCATCGAGATATCCCACTATGCAGAGGTGAGTTTCGAGGGCATGCAGCAGCTTGTTGATGCAATCGGCGGCGTTGAGGTAGACGTTCCGGATAAGATCGATGACCCCAAGGCGGGCAATGTGGTGATCGAGCCCGGCCTTCAGAAGCTTAACGGCGAAGAGGCGCTGACCTTCTGCCGTTCGCGCGCTTTTGCCGATGGCGACTACACCCGCATGCGTCATCAGCGCATCTTCATTGCGGCTCTTGCCAAACAGGTTCTCAACAACACCGACGCCGCCACCATCTTCCCTCTGATCGACTCGCTTTCCGGCATGGTCGAGACGGATATGAGCATTCAGGATATCGTCGCGCTCGCCAACGCTATGCGCGGCATGAATACGGACGAGATTTGGTCTGCGAACATCCCGTCTACCACGGACGACTCTACTGGCGTGAGCTACGTTGTCGCGCTTGAAGACGAGCTTGCAGCGATGATGGAGCGCGTGGACGCTGGCGAGGATCCCAGGGGACCCCAGACCATTGGATCGACCACCGATGCTTCTGCCACCGTCGGTGACCTTTCCAACAATGAAGCGTCCGATTGGTCTAACGGCACCGCATCGGTAAGCGGTGAGACGGACTCTTCCGCAGAGGGGGAGGAGTAGCCAGTTCGATCGCGAGGGCGTTTTCGTAAACACCCCTTCATCATCGTCCCATGCAACATAAAAAGGCCGGGCGCCGCACGTCGAATCGACGCGGCGCCCGGCCTTTGCCGTATTAGGTCTTGCACTGTGGGCCGTAGGGCTAGCTGCGGGCAAACAGGGCGACCAGCTGCTCAAGCACATCGACCATGCGCTCAAGGGAACTAACGGGAATGAACTCGTTGACGCCGTGGCAGCAGTAGGCGCCGGTGGACAGGTTGGGGCAGGGCAGCCCGCGGAAGGAGAGCTGCGCGCCGTCGGTACCGCCACGGATGGGGATGACGTTCGCCTCTACGCCAGCCGCCTCAAAGGCCTGCTTGGCGGCATCGATGAGCTGCGGATAGTCGGCAACAATCTCCGCCATGTTGCGATACTGCTGCTCAATCTCAACATGCACGCGTTCCTCGCCCAGGTCGGCATTCATAAAGTCGGCGATGCGGTGCAGCCTGTCGATTTTTTGGGCAAACTTGCCGGCGCTGTGGTCGCGAACAATATAGCGCGCGGTGGCGTGGTCCACTGTGCTAGAGACGCCCTCTATGTGGTAGAAGCCCTCGTAGCCGGCGGTGTGCTCGGGGCGCTCGACCTCGGGCAGCATACTGTGGAAACGCGTGAAGAGGTTGGTGGCGTTCACCATACGGTCCTTGGCGTCGCCGGGGTGAATGGAATAGCCGTCAAATCGAACTGTGGCTTCGCAGGCGTTGAAGCACTCCCATTCCAGCTCGCCGATAGGGCCGCCGTCTACGGTATAGGCGTATAGGCAGCCAAAGTCCTCGATATCCAGCAGTTCGGCGCCGTGGCCAATCTCCTCGTCCGGACAAAAACAAATGCCCAGTGCGGGATGGGGGAGCTCGGGGTTTTGGGCAATTCGGGCGACAAGGGCCATAATCTCGGCAACGCCCGCCTTATCGTCGGCTCCCAGCAGCGTGGTGCCGTCGGTGCAAACTAGATCCTCGCCTACAAGGCTATTGAGCGCGGGCAGCTTTGCCGGAGTCATCGCAATTTTGTGTCCGTCCACTTCGCCGCAGACCAAATCGCCGCCCGTATACGTGATAATGTGGGGCTTTACGCCGGCTCCAGGCGCGACCTCGGTGGTGTCCAAGTGGGCGATCAGGCCAAGGGCGGGCAGGTGCTCGCAGCCCTTGCTTGCGGCAACGCGGGCGGTAACATACGCGTTTTCGCTTACGCGGACGTTTGCCGCGCCCAATGATTCCAGTTCCTTGGAAAGCACGTTTGCCAGGTCAAACTGCTTTTTGGACGATGGAACCTGGTCGCAGTGCTCTTCGGACGAGGTGGTGTCAATCTGGACGTAGCGCAAAAAGCGCTCGAGAACATCGGAATGCTCGATAGGCATGTGGTTCCTCCTTGTGTTGGCTGACGTGCCCGTACGTTTTCTAGGATACCCGCTTGTAAGCCGCGTGGGGTCGGCATGGGGTTGAGTTGCCGGTGCGGGAGGGTAGAATCGTGAGAGTGAAGAAAGGGGAATCCCGCATGGATACAACGGATAGCTCCCGCGAGCTCCACCTTACGGTCGCAAACGAAGATTATCTTGAATGTATGGTTCGCATCGAGCAGGAAGATGGCGAGCACGGTGGCGTTCGCTCCGTGGACATCGCCCAAAAACTCAATGTTTCCAAGGCTTCTGTCAATAAGGCCGTTACGGCGCTTAAGGGACAGGGCCTGGTTGAGCAATCGCATTATGGAAGGGTGATTCTCACGCCAGAAGGCAGGTGCGTTGGCGAGGCGGTGTGGTATCGCCACCGTCTTTTGCGAACATTTCTTATGCAGGAGCTTGGCGTTGAGTATGACCGCGCGGACTCGGAGGCATGCATGATGGAGCACGCGCTGTCAGAGGACACCATGAATCGCTGGCTGGCCTACCTTGAGGCTCAAGGCGTTGTGGTCGTGGACGAGTAGGTGCTCATGGTGGCGCAGGATTATTACAACAGGGACGCGGCAAAAGAGCTGATGGACCGCCTTGCCGCCGGACCCCTTGTTGCCCAGGGCCCCACGGGGAGCCTGCTGGTCGATGAGGCGGGCACAGCGGATGTACCGGCGGCATTTTGGAACATCGCCGAGCCGCTGGCGTTGACGCGCATGCACGCGCTCTACCAAATGGCGGGCGCGGATGTCCTTATCACCAACACGTTTCAGGCGAGTGCGCCCTGCCTTAAGCGCGACAGCATCTTGCAGGATTATCGTTCTGTCAACAGGGCGGGGGCGGACTGTGCTCTTACGTGCTCGCGTATCACGGGGGTGCCCGCCAAGTTGGTGCTGGGTTCCGTGGGACCGTGCGGCCTAGCGTGGGAAGATGCGGATAAGGACGAGGGCGAAGAGGGAGCCAAAGCGGATAAGGAGGCCGAGTCGGCCGTGCACAAGCTTGCACGCGAGGCCTATCGCAACCAGGCGACCATCTTGCTCGAATCCGGCGTCGCCGGCGTGCTGTTGGAGACCTTCTGCTCGCTGCACGACCTTGAACCCGCCGTGACAGGTGCGGTCGAGGCAGCCCACGGCATGCCCGTGCTGACTAGCTTCGCTATCGATGATGCGTGCCATCTCCTTTGGGACGGCACGGCAATTGAGCAAGCGTGCGAAGCCGCGCGCGATCTGGGCGCCCAAGCGGTTGGCGTGAACTGCTGTTCCGCATACGCTGCCACCCAGGCGGTGCCCCGCATGGTTCGCGCGGTCGATCTTCCCGTAATGGTTAGGCCCAACGCGGGCGCTCCAACTATGGACCAAGACGGTTGCCCGCATTGGGATGGGGATGTCGAGGGAGTAGCCAGGGCGTCTGTCCAATGGGTGGCCGACGGTGCCAGGCTGGTGGGAACGTGCTGCGGTTTTACGCCGATCGCCACCTGCGCCATCTCGGGCGCCTTGCACGGCTAACCGTCATGTCGCCCGTGCGCGAGACCCAGCGCGCGGGACATCGATGGGAAATTGACAACTCTGTGATTGTTTTGCACCCGTGTTGGCATGCGCCAGCACGGGTAACCTTTATAGGCCATGCCTAAACGTAAGGATGCTGTTACGCAATGAGCGCAATCATACATTTTGAAGCCGACGGCTGGAGGGCTCGCACGGACGGAGACTTCACAGAGGAAAACGTCGTGCGCATCGCTGATGCAGCCGGAGAGTATTGGAACAGAAGAAATCCTGGTGCCATGGTGTACGTGNNGCGCGCCCCGGTGCGGAGGAATGCGCGAAGGCGGCGGCCAGGACGCTTGCCGCCCATGGCGTCGCCGCCGTTTTGTCTGATCGAGTGGCGCCTACGCCGGCGCTAACCTGGGCCGTGTCGCGCAACCCACGCGTGTGCGGTGGCTTTGCGGTTACGGGCTCGCATTACCCCTATGACTACCTGGGCGTGAAACTGTGCAACGCAGACGGCGGCACCGGTTGCCCGGACTTTATCGAGGAAATAGAGCATCTTATCGAGCCCGAGGTCTATGGCGTGCGCGAGCACTATGCGATCAAAGACTTCGTGACTCCCTACTTTGACTATCTCAGCACGCTGGTCGACGGCGATGCCATTGCCCGCGCTCGCCTTAGGGTGGTGTACGACCCCATGTACGGAGCGGCTCGAACGTATATGCCACAGCTGCTGGGCGCCCTTGGTGTAGAGGTCGAGGAGATTCATGGTGCGGACGATGAAGGTTGGCGCGATGTGAGGCCGGAGCCAATCGAGCCTTGGGTGGATGACTGCGAGCAGGCGGTTGTCGAATGCGCCGCGCATGCGGGATTGATAAATGACGGAGATGCCGCGCGTGTTGGCGCGGTAGATGAGTGTGGCAATTACGTAAGCCCCCAAAAGATCATGGCACTAACGCTTGGGCACCTCGTAATCAATCGTGGAATGACCGGGCGGGTTGTGGTGAACCAGGCAACGTCAGTGTTGGCGCGCCGCGTCGCTCAATCGCTTGGGTGCAAGGTAACCGTGCGCCCCATCGGCTTCACCTATATATATGAGGAGATGCGAAAGGGGGGCGTTTTGCTGGGTGGAGAAGGGTCGGGCGGGTTCGCGATACCGTCTCACGTGGCCGAGCGCGACGGCCTGCTTGTCAATGTGCTTCTCTGTGAGCTGATGGCAACTACGGGGAAGAAGCTTGGCGAGCTGGTCAATGAGCTGGAAATGAACTTCGGCAGACTGTGGTACGGCCGGAGGGACGTTCGGGTACAGGTCGAACAGGTGGAAATGCTGAGAACGATAATGCCCGGATTAAATCCGGAGCTCGTAGGCGGACGAAAGCCCGTAGCGGTGAGTCATATGGACGGTCTGCGTTTTGAATTTCAGGACGAATCATGGCTGCTCTTGCGACCCAGCGCAAGCGAATCGGTCGTGCGTGTGTATGCCGAGGCGCCGTCAGTGGAAATAAGAGATGAGCTTCTGGATGCGGGAGCGGATATGGCCAAGGGGAACGCCTAGCGCGCGCTCGTAGAGCAGTGAAGCCGCTAGGGCAAAAAAGAAATATTAGCGGCTCGCTGTATGGATGTAATAAAGGAAGAAACAAGTTGGGCGAGCGGATCGATTCAATCG
>NZ_DCJT01000002.1:252557-265986 GCF_002320115.1 Collinsella sp. UBA1693 | reverse complement strand
CTGTTCCTTTGGAAGGAGAAGACGTATGACAGCTTGCGTCAACAAGAAGAGCAAGAGGGTAGCCGCGGTCGTCACCGCCTCCCTCGTGGGCGCGCTCTCCATCGGCGCCCCCGCGGTGGCCTTCGCAACCGATACCAATTCTGGCATCGAGCTGCTGACCGCCGACGCGAACTCCGAGTTTTCTAATGGCGTTGCGAGCCAGGCCACGGTTGGCAACGGCGGCAACCTCAACGACGGCAAGATCTCCGTCGTTGCAAACGGAGACTTCATCGATATCAAGGTCACCGAAGTCAACACCGTCCTCGGCAAGAACGTCCCCGTTGACACCAACTACAGCCAGTCCTTCGTGAAGGCTGACGAGAAGGGCAACCCGACCAGCGAGGCCGTCGCCAGGATCAAGGATCCGGGCAAGTACTGCGTGGTCATCAAGGGCCTTTCCGGCGACTACAAGGGCGCTGTGCTCTACGTTCCCGTCACCGTGAGCCCCAAGACCCTTTCTAAAGTCACCGTCTACGAGGTCAACCCCTCCAACGCCGCCGACAGCGGCGACTCCCTGCTGTACTTCACCGGCGCCGAGCTCGACCTTGGAATCAAGGCCGCTGGCTCCGAGCTCGTCGAGGGCGTCGACTACGAGGTCAAGTTCCTCAAGGACGGCTCCTCCGTCGACGCCAGCGGCGTCGAGGTCAAGGATGCGGGCACCTACTTCGCCGTCGTCAACGGCCTCGGCAAGTACGCCGGCCAGACCGTCGTCTCCGATTCCTTCAAGGTGAACCCGTTCAACCTTGACTCCAATGCTGTGGAGATCGTCGTCGACCCCGTCATCGACAGCAACGCTATGCCCTCCCAGCCGGTCCGCGTCTACCGCGTCGACGATGGCCGCACCACCGAACTCGATCCCGAGACCGTCAAGCTCGCGCTCAAGGGTGGCATCTTCTCTGACAAGGGCGAGTATACGTTCGTGGCCTCCCCCGCTGTGGACAAGGATTCTAACTTCACCGTCGATGCTGCTGGCGCCTCCAAGACCAAGGAAGTAAAGGTCGGCAAGTACGCCGAGAAGGCGACCATGCTCTACGACGGCGAGGAGTGGCCCACCTCCTTCACAACCGACCTCGCCAACGCCAAGTCCCCCGTCTTCGACGTCACGAAGATCACCGCCGTGTACGGCGAGGACGGAAAGTCCGAGATCACGGGCGCCAGCGTTAAGACCACCGTCGTCAACGCCGATGGCGTCGATGTGACTAGCACCAATTGGAACAAGATGCCCGGCATTTACACCGTGAAGGCCGTCGCGACCGCTAGCGACCATTCCGCCGCGGCTGTCGACACCTGCACCGTGACCGTCAAGGCCAAGTCCGTTGACGCAGATGCGAACGTCTACGTCAAGTATGGCGACAAGGTCGTCACCGACGTAACCGTTGACTTCGGCACCGCGGTCTCAGCCAACAGCTTCACCGTCTCCGGCGCTGACGGCGAGGACTACGCCGGCCTGAATGCAAGCCTGGTCAAGAAGCTCTACAACGAGAAGGGCGAGGAGGTCGCCTCCACCACCGACGCGGGCGTCTACACCCTCAAGGTCACCAGCTCCAAGTACGAGCTGACCGGTACCACCGAGGTCAAGGTAACCGTCAACAAGCTCGACCTTGCCAACGTCAAGCTCGCCGGCGGCGCGGTTCGCACCGACTTCGGCTTCACCTACGCCAAGGTCGGCGGCGGTGCGCTCCAGGGCCTCAACCTTCAGTACCTCCAGGGCGTCGACGCCGACTCCAACGGCAAGCTCGACGACTGGAAGCAGTTCAACAAGATTGACGGCACCCCCGTCAACACCATCGACGGCGTCAAGTCCGTCTGGCAGAAGCAGGACGAGAAGACCGGCCAGTGGGCCGACGTCAACCAGGTCGACGGCAACGAGACCGGCAAGTTCCGCTGCGTCGTCTCCCCGATGAACGACGACGTCACCAAGAACGTCGTCTTCGCGACCGCGGAGGGAACCGTCCTGGAGTTCCACGTCCTCGACTCCGAGCTCAAGTTCGCCGACGTCCTTCCCACCGACTGGTGGTTCGCACCCGTCACCTCCGCCGCGAATGACGGCCTCATGAACGGCTACGCCGGCACGAAGCTGTTCGGCTCCACCGACCAGCTCACCCGCGGCCAGGTCGCCTGTATCCTCTTCAACATGGCTGGCGGCGAGAGCATCGACCTCGACGGCAACTGGTACAACGACCTCGTCGGCTGGAAGTCCTTCGACGACGTCGACGGCAAGGAGTACTACGGCAAGGCCATCTCCTGGGCCAAGCAGGCCGGCGTGGTCAACGGCTACGGCGACGGCACCTTCCGCCCCGACGCCAACGTCACCCGCGAGGAGTTCGCCGCAATGCTCGCCAACTTCGCCAAGAAGTACAACGCCTTCGTCGACGTCGACGCCGACAAGGTCCTGGGCGAGTTCTCCGACGGCGCATCCGTCTCCGACTGGGCCGAGGAGGTCGTGGCCTGGGCCGTCGACTCCGAGATCATGGGCAACGGCGGCTTCATCGCCCCGACCGCCCAGATCACCCGCGCAGAGGCCGCCGCGATGGTCGTCAACTCCGACCTCGCCCTCTAAGCCTCCGCTTAGCGAGATATAGCCGGGCCCTCCCCCTCTGGGGAGGGCTTGTCGGAGGGCTCCCGCTTCGGAACCCCCCGGCAAGCCTTAAGCACGTAAGCAAGCTGTCGCACAAGGCTCGATGCAGGAAGGGCCCCGAGAGGGGCCCTTCCTGCTATCTATCTAATTGGAAATCGAATATAACGCCGAGGGCCCCCGCGGAACTCCACGGGGGCCCTCGGCGCATCGAGCCTTGAGCGACAGCTTGCATTTGCCTTAAGGCTTGCGGGGAGGCTCTCCGACTCGAGAGCCCTCCGGCAAGCCCGCTCCCAGAGAGGGAGCGGGCTTCAGTTAAACGTCCTAGCAGGACCCGAAGCGATTGTTACGCCTGGGGCTTAGCGATGATGTCGCCATCTGCATTGCGGGTGAGACCGGTCAGGTTCTGGGGCTGGTAGTTGACAGCCATGGAAGCGACCTCGGCGCGGGTGATGTTGCCGGTGCCGTTGATGAAGCCGCCGTTGCCCATGACCTTGTTGGCCTTGGCCCATGCGACGTTCTCCTTCGCCCATGCGGAGAAGTCCGTGGCGGAGCCCAGGACCTCGTCGGCGTCCACCGCCTCGTAGTCGCCCTTGGACTTGGCGAAGTTGGCCAGCAGGGAGGCGAACTCCTCGCGGGTGATCTTGTCGTAGGGGCGGAACTGGCCGTTGGAGCCGTTGGCGACGCCGGAGGCCTTGGCCCAGGCGAGCGCCTTGGCGAAGTAGGCGTGTCCGTCCACGTCGGAGAAGCCGGTCACGTAGCCGCCGACCTCGGAGAAGGAGAACTCATCGTCCTTGATCTTCTGGTCGCCGCCGGCCATGTTGAAGACGATGCACACCGCGTCGGCGCGGGTGATCTCGGCCTTCGGGGCGAACAGGTTGGTTCCGGAGATGCCGTTGACGTAGAGCTCGTAGTACGCCTTCTCGACGGGCGCGGAATACCACTCGGCGGAGTCGACGTCAGCGAAGTGGCCGTACTCGCGGATGGTGAAGGAGAAGGTGCTGTCGTTCAGGCTGTAGTTCTTGGAGGCATCGTCGGTCAGGATGACCTTGACGGTGTAGGGGTTCTTGGGGTCAGCCTTGACGGCCTCTTTGACGACATCGTCCTTGTACTTGACGTTGACCACGGAGTACAGGTTGGAGTCGAGGTCGACGTAGGTGCAGTTGCCCTTGGTGTCCTTGACCTCGTACTTGAGAGCGGGGATGGAGACCGCCTTGCCGGTGAAGGGGACGTAGAACTCGTTCTTCTCGTCCTCGGTCTCGATCTCGCCGGTCTCGTCGTTGGCGGCGTCCTTCATGTCGATGGTGGAGGGGATCAGGACGTCGAGCTGGACCTTCTTGATGGTGAGGTCGAAGGACTCGGTCTGGGAGCCGTCGAACGTGAAGATGATGGGCTTGACGGTCACCGTGTAGGCGTTGTCCTCGTCGGCGTCGACCGCCTCCTCGACCTTCTTGCCCTTGTAGGTCACCTCGAGGGTGTAATCGGTCCCCTCGACGAGCTCCTTGCCGTCCTCGTCGAGGACCTTGGCGGTGAGCTTATCGAGCTGGTCGGTGCCGTCGTAGGCCACGGCCTTGCGCGCGCCGGCTATCTCGCCGTCGAAGTAGAACGCGACGTCGTTGTGGGCGACGGTCTTGCCGGTGACGGAGATGGCCATCTCGGAAGAGGCGCCGGAGACCCACTTGTTGGAGCTGTAGAAGTCCTGGAAGGGCTTGGCCTTGACCACGAGCGTGTACTTACCGGCCTTTGCGAGCTCGGAAGCATCGACGACCTTATCGCCGGCCTTGAACACGAGCTCGAGCTGGTCGCCGGAAAGCGTGTAGGTCTTGTCGTCTTCGGCCTTATAGGTCACGCTGACCTTAGAGGCGTCGAAGGACTGGCCTGCCGCGAGGTCGATGGAGATGCCGTTGGTTACGGTGACCTCCTTCTTGCCGTAGTAGACCTTCATGTCGGCGAGGGAGTCCTTGTCGAGCACGGCGTAGCTGACGGTGGCGGAGCCGGTGGCGACGCCAGAGTCGGAGTCGGCAGCAACGGTGACGGTATAGACACCCTTGGTGGTGTCCAAGATGGAAGAACCGTTGGGAGCGGAGACCTTAGCTACGGAGATGCTGCCCATATCGCTCAGAGAAACCTCGCCGAGCATGATGTTCTTCAGAAGGGCGGTTGCCTCATCATCGTTCGTGTAGTTGGAATTCACCTTGTTCTCGATGGAAAGCTTCGCTTCGGAAAGGTCGAGCTTGCCGACGGTGACGGGGACGTTGTAGGTCTTGCCATCGGCGGTGAAGGTGACAACGTAGCTGCCAGGCTCCTTGACGCCATCGTCCGCGGGGCCACCTGTCGAGGTCTTGATCGTAACGTTGGCGGGCTTGAGCACGTCACCGTTCTGGTCGACGAACTGGATGGCGTTCTTGTCTCGGTTGCTCACGGTGACGAGGGCTGTGCCATCATAGGTGAAAGTGGTGTCGGAGGTGTCGCTCGCGTCGGCGGGGTTGACCTCGAAGGCGGTGTAGGTCTTGGCCTGGGCGGCGGAAATCTGGAAGACCGCGGTCACGGGCTCGCTGCTATCCTTGGACACGGAAACGGTCCAAGAGTCGGCCATGACGGTGATTGCCTTGCCTTCAATATCGGTCAGCTTGCCGGAGAAGTAGGCCGCCGCCTGCTCGGGAGTGAGACCGGTGCTCTTGTTGTAGGTGAACTTCTTGAGGCCGAGCGCATCGGACTTGTACTCCCAGGTGTTGTTGAGACCGGTGTAGCCACTACCGGCGTTCGCGGCCGTGTAGACGATGTCGAAGTTGTCGTCGACGTCTGTGGCGACGTGCTGGTTGGCGACCTGGGTCGGGACGAGGTACTTGCCGGAACCGGCCTCGAAGGTGGCCTTCAGGGGATCGGAAAAGGAGCCGCCCTTGCCGTCGGTGGCCTTGGAGACCTTAGCGCCGTCGAACCAGTCGGCTGCCAGCAGGTCGATGCCGGCATCGGTGGTCGCGAGCGCGACCGCGGGGGCGCCGATGGAGAGCGCGCCCACGAGGGAGGCGGTGACGACCGCGGCTACCCTCTTGCTCTTCTTGTTGACGCAAGCTGTCATACGTCTTCTCCTTCCAAAGGAACAGGTAATCGCCAGTTAGGCGGGAAGGGGAAGGAGAGGAAGTTGTGGCAAGGTATAACCAATTCGAGCGGGGCGGCGCAGCGGGCGGGACGCCTCAAGGGCACCATGGATCACTGGATATCGCCCGCGGGACCTGGGGCCGGCAGGCTGCGGGGACATGCTGTCGTATTATCGTTAACGTCACCGTTAACACCACGTGGTGTTAACGCCTGATCTGCCAAAACACCACCGTTAACGTCAAAGTGACGTTAACGGTGGTACTAACACGGGGCCCGCCGGACGGCGCTTCGTCCAACCGGCCCTTCCCCAAGATTGACCCGCCGCGCGCGACGAGGACAAGCCCTCGGATGTCGCGCGGAAGGACGTCCTCGTCTTCGGTATGTCGCGGAGGTTTAGGCGCGTTCCGGCCCCAGCCGATGCCGGCGCTGCCGTCGCGCGTGGCCCCTCTGCGTCGAGGCTGTGGAGTCCCTCCGATGGATGGCCCGCGCCTTCCGAGCGCTTCCCCCGTCTGCCTCGATCATTTATGCTTCAGTCATTGTGAAAAGCCCTAGGGCTTTTAGCGGCTGCGGGTACCTGTACCTTCAGCCGCATTTTTCTTATCTTTTGGAGCCGATATGGGTGATTCCGGCACCTCGACAACAAGGGAACGGCAGCTCATCGATGCCGCCCAGCAGGTCAGCCACCTCAAGGACCGAGAGGTTCGCTTCGAGCTTATGGACGAACGAGAGGCCGAGCGGTTCCTGCGGGAGAGCAACTTCTTCAAGATGAAGGCGTTCGCGAGGCGCTTTCCTTGCTACGCCAATCCTGGCTCGAAGCTGGGCAAGCTCCTCGGCCCCATCTCGAGGATGGCGGTCGAGCAGCTGGGATTCGACTGCGAGCTCGCATCGCTTACCAAGAGGGCTCCCATCGTCCATGGCTTCACCGTCCTCGCTCTCTGCTACACGCACCTGGTCGAGAGCAAGGGCGCGAGATTTTCGAGTTCGGAGGGAAGCGGGAGGAGAGTGCCGGGGCGGGAGCCCGCCGCGGGGAAACGGAACGACGGCTTGCGGGTATACTTGACAGAAAAGGATTGGGGGCGGAAATGCCGGAAGTAAGCCGATTCCTCGGCATAATCATCAAGATGATGTACGCTGACGACGACAGGCACCACAAGCCACACGTCCACGTCTACTACGGCGAGTACCGGGCGTCCATCGCGCTCGACGGCGAGCTGCTCGCGGAATCGCTTCCCGCCAGGCAGCTAAGGATCGCGTCGGGCTGGATCGCCCTCCACGAGGACGAGCTCTACGCCGCTTGGAACCTCGCCGTCGCCGGCAGGCCCTTCCCCAAGATCGACCCGCTCCGCTAAGGGAGGAGACCGCAGATGTACATCAAGGACGGAATCGCGTACGCCGGGGAGGCAGTCCCCGAGCTCGAGGTCGCGTCGGCACGCTACGTGGGAAACCTCCAGATGGTCGTGACCTTCGCGGGCGGCGAGGAGCGCCTCCTCGACGCCACGGAGCTCTCGGACATGCCTGCGCTCGCGCCCCTCATGGACGAGAAGGTGCTGAAGGACTTCTCCATCGACCACGGCGTCCTCACGTGGCTGGGCGGCGAGATAGACATCGCACCCGAGGCAGTCTACCAAAGGAGCTTCGAGTACCAGCGCATCGCCTAGCGGGCTGTCCCCGTCGCCGACTCCGGCAACTTGAACCGGCCCTCCACCCGCGCGTGTGCGGGTGGAGGGCCGGTTTTCCTTCGCGTACTGCGCGGCTCCACGCTACCTGTCCGGCTTGTGCGGGAAGCCGCTCGGCACCACGGGCGCGGCGCCGTACCTGCCGGCGAGGCGGCCCTGCTCGAGCGCCTCGCCCTTCCTGGGCTCGTAGTCGGTCGCGGGTACAGGCGCGTCGCGCCCCCGTCTTTCTCGGCGAGCCACACCTGGCCCCTCCCCAAGATCCCGCGCGACAGCAGGTAAGAGTTGTGGGCGGTGAAGAGCAGCTGGGCGCCGTTGAGGTTGGCCTCGCGGCTCTGGAAGCGCCTCGCCAGCGCGATAAAGAATGGCACGGCATGCTAGCGTACCGCCCGCTCCGGATCGACGTCGGGGCGAGGTCTCGGGAAATCACCCCCGTCGCCGCGCCTCTCTGCGCGCCCTAATCCCGGCGATCATCTTGTCGAACTCAGCCACACCCAGCTCTCCCGCCAGCTCCATGCGCTCCGTCTCCTGGATGGACGCGGCGTATGAGCGACCGGTTGCCGAGTTCGCCGCCTCTAGAACTCCTTCCCGCCTAACTGGCGATTATCTGTTCCTTTGGAAGGAGAAGACGTATGACAGCTTGCGTCAACAAGAAGAGCAAGAGGGTAGCCGCGGTCGTCACCGCCTCCCTCGTGGGCGCGCTCTCCATCGGCGCCCCCGCGGTCGCGCTCGCCGCGAATAACATCGATTTCCAGGTCGCCCCCGCGGAGGACGCTTTCTCCCGCGGCTCCATCACGCTGACCGGCGTTGACGGCAACGGCACCGCCGCCACCCCCTATACCAAGAAGGCCAACGGCGACGGTTCCGCCCTGAACGTCAAGGCCACACAGGTCACCCCTCTCGGCGCCGACAGCTCCATCACCATCAACGACACCGATTTCGAGGTCGTCTTCTCCAAGGCCGACGGCACCGTCGTCAAGGAGATCGTCGAGCCCGGCAACTACGTCGTGACCGTGAAGGCCCTCAAGGGCGTCTACGCCGGCTCCTCCGTCTCCACCAAGCTCGTGGTCACCGCCGCGGACCTGCAGAACGTGAGTGTGTTCGAGGTCGACTCCACCGTCGAGGACAACACCACCGACACCAAGCTTGTCTACACCGGCTCCGAGATCAAGATCGGCTTCGCTGACCAGGTCGCCTTCGTCGAGGGCAAGGACTACACCGTGAAGGTCCTCAAGGCCGGCACCGACAACGTCGCCACCGCCCCCGGCGTCGCCGTTCTCGAGGCTGGCGACTACGTCGCGTACCTCACCGGTATGGGCCAGTACGCGGGCCAGACCAAGGAAGTCCCCTTCAAGGTCCATCCGTTCGTCATCTCCAATGCCGACCAGATCGTCGTCGACGACGTGATCGCCTCCGACGCAGCCCCCTCCAAGCCCTCCAAGGTTCACGTCGGAACAATCGGCACTGCCGATTATGCCGAGCTCGACACCTCGCTTGTCTCCCTGAAGTTCAAGTCCGATAGCCAGGGCAAAGAGGACGTCCTGTTCGACAAGGCAGGCGCCTATAAGTTCGCTTTTACCGTGAATGCTGAGGCCAAGAACGTCAACGTGACCGTTCCCGCCGAGCAGCGCATCGTGGACGTTCACAAGATCTCCGCCTACGCCACCTATCAGTATGATGGCGCCGCGCTTAAGGATTCCTACTACGTGAACCTCGCGAAGAAGGAGAGCTTCGACCTTTCCCTTCTCAAGGTCTACGGCGGCGAGACCCTGCTGTCCGCCGACAAATATGACGTTAAGGTCAGCAAGGAGGGCGTCACCAACGGCACGGACAAGGACCTGCTCGCTCAGAACAAGCCCGGCAACTACACCGTTACCGTGACCGTCAAGCCTGATTCCAATAAGCATCAGTATGGCGGCTCCGCGACCTTCACCGTCAAGATCGTTAAGGACGTCGTCGACGCAGACGCCAACGTTTTCGTCTACGACGCTAAGGGCGAGGTCGTCACCTCCTTCGAGAAGACCTATGACGGCGAGGCTTTCGACTTCAGAGGCCTGACCGTCAAGGCCTTCAACGACAAGGGCGAGGCTATCAAGGACATCACCCTTTCTCTTGAGCTCCTCGACTCCGAGGGCGAGGTCGTCACCGAGGCGAAGAACGCCGGCTCCTACACCCTGAAGGTCGTCTCCGACAAGCTCGAGCTCACTGGCGACACCGAGCTGCCGGTCACCGTCAACAAGGTCGACCTCTCCAAGCTGTACGTTATCGGCGGCGACTCCTGGTACGGCGCGCCCTACGTCGCGACCCATTCCAACGACCTCACCTACGCCCAGCTCGTCGGCTACGACACCCATGTCGCGGTCTCCGACTCCAAGGACGAGGCCAACGATGGCGAGGGCGTCGAGTCCCTCGGCACCGTCGCGAAGGTCGAGTTCAACAAGTACCTGAAGATGGAGATCTTCGACGAGGCCAAGCAGGAGTGGGTCGAGGTCTCCTACCCGAACCGCCTGAAGGACGAGGGCAAGCGCCGCGTCACCCTGACCGGCAACAAGGAGCTCGCCAAGAACTTCGAGTTCGCCAACGACGACTACACCACCACGGTAGAGTTCATCGTCGTCAACAAGGACAAGCTCGTCTTCAACGACGTCAAGCCCGGCGACTGGTTCTTCGACGTGGTCTTCGACGCCCAAGCCAATGACTGGATGAACGGCTACGCCGACGGCGTCCTGTTCGGCGCCCATGACCAGATCACCCGCGGCCAGGTCGCATGCGTCCTGTTCAACATGGCCGGCGCGGACATGAACGAGACCGACGGCTCCTTCAACGAGGTCTTCGGTTGGAAGTCCTTCGACGACGTCGACGGCAAGGCCTACTACGGCGAGGCGATCGCCTGGGCCAAGCAGGCCGGAGTGGTCAACGGCTACGGCGACGGCACCTTCGCTCCCGACGCCCCCGTCACCCGCGAGGAGCTCGCCTGCATGCTGGCCAACTACGCCAAGAAGGTCGACCAGGCCGACGTCTCCATCGAGGACGCAGACAAGGTCCTCTCCTCCATGTCCGACGGCTCCGCCGTCTCCGACTGGGCCAAGGGCTCCGTCGCCTGGGCGGTCGAGAACGGAATCATGGGCAACGCCGGTTTCGTGAACGCCTTCAACGACATCACGCGCGCCGAGACCGCTGCCATGGTCGTCAACTACAAGGCCTAACATCGGTTTTCCAACCGATCGCAACGTCCTCCCCTCCGGGGGAGGGCTTGCCGGAGGGTTCCTTGTTCGGAATCCCCCGGCAAGCCTTAAGCACGTAAGCAAGCTGTCGCACAAGGCTCGATGCAGGAAGGGCCCCGATAGGGGCCCTTCCTGCTATTTGCACTGAAAATTCAGACGTGAAACGCCGAGGGCCCCCGTATCTCTACGGGGGCCTTCGGCGCATCGAGCCTTGAGCGACAGCTTGCATTTGCCTTAAGGCTTGCAGGAGGGTTCTTTCAGGATAGAGCGCTCCGGCAAGCCCGCTCCCGCAAGGGGAGCGGGCCGGGCGTCAGTCAGGGACTTTTAACCACGGAAGCGGTTAGAGAGCCTCGGGCTGGAAGTTGACTGCCATGGCAGCGACCTCGGCGCGGGTGATGGTGCCGAAGCAGTTGAGCTCGGAGCCGTTGCCCATGACGCCATTCTCGACGGCCCATGCCACGGCGGTCTTGGCCCAGGAGGACACGGAGGCGCCGTCGGAGTACTTGGCGAGCGCGGTGTCGGCGTCCTTGACGGAGACATCCTTGCCCTGCGCCTTGGCGTAGTTGTACAGGATGCAGGCGACCTGCTCGCGGGAGGCGTTGTCGAACGGGCCGAAGCTGTCGGCGTCGTAGCCGTTCATCACGCCGGCCTGGGAGGCCCAGGCGACAGTCTCGGCGAACCAGGCGTCCTTGTCGACGTCGTCGAACTTGGTCGGGAAGCTGGCGTTCTTGTCGCCGGTGGCCTGCTGGCCCGCCATGTTGAACAGGACCACAGAGAGCTCGGCGCGGGTGATGTTCGCCTCGGGCATGAAGAGCTTGGTGCCGGACATGCCGTTCATGTACTTCAGGTTGGCCGCCTCATAAACGGGCTTGGCGTACCAGGCGTTGGCGTCGACGTCGGTGAAGAGGACGGAGTCCTTGATCTCGAACTGGGCAACGAGATTGCTCGCGGTGAAGTTCTCAACGGTGCTGAGCACGTTGATCTTCGCGAAGTAGGTTCCGGCCTTGGTGAGGTCGGAGGCCTTGACGGGAGCGGACTCATCGATGACGACCTTATTGCCATCGACCTTGGAGGCGTAGTACTTCACGGAGATCTGGTCGGAGGCGAGCTCGAACTTCACGCCCTTGTCGAAGTCGTCGCCGGACTTGGTGGAGCCGACGAAGGTCGGGGTCGCGGCGCCGTTAGCGGGAATAGCGAAGAAATCGGCCGTGGGACGGATCTCGGCGAGGGTTGCGGCGACGATCTTGAAGGAGATTTCCTGCTTGATGTCGTCGGCGAACTTGACGACGAGCTTATAGGTGCCAACCTCGGCAGCGGTCTCGACGTCCTTGTCTTCTGCATCGACGAATTTGACGGTGTAGTCCGTGCCCTCGGAAAGCAGGTTGTTCTTGGCGTCGCGAACGACCACCACGGGCTTCAGCTCGGCGCCGCTGTACGGGAACGAAGCGTTGTTATCGACGTTCTTGCCATCGACGGAAGCGTACACCGTGCTGCCGGCGTAGGACTTACCGAGGACCTTGAACTCTCCCGCCTCGTGGCCGGCGTAGGCGCAACCATCAGCAACGGCGGTGTCCAGGACGTACTTGTAGGTACCGGGCTCGGCGTAGGAAGTAACCTCCTTGCCATCCTTGGTGACGGTCAGAGTGTACTTGACGTCCTCGGAGCCCGCCTTGGCGGTGATGGCCGCAGGCGTGAAGATGGAGCCCTTGGCGGCGTCGAACTTCATGTCTTTAAGAGTGGCACCGTTGTACAAGTAGTTGACGGTCTCGGTGACGACGTACATGTCGACGGTGGTCTCGCCCTTCACATTCGACTGATTAGCTTTGGCAGCAAGCTTGAAGGTGTACTTACCGGTCGTGAGCACATTGCTGTCAGCGGTGGCGGGGGCGTCATCCTTGGCGATCAGGGTCGCGGAGAGGTCCGCACCGTCGACGAGAGCGATGCCGTTGACGGTGATCTTGGAGTTGTCGAGAGGGTTGTCGTTCAGATTCAGCGTGCCGGTCTTAACGGGAGCGATGGAGACCGCGTCGGATGCGAGGTCGATGCCCTTGACGGTGAAGGAGACCTCGGTGGAGCCGGAGTACTTCCCACCGGCCTTGGCGGTCAGCTTTGCCTTGTAGGTGCCGGCCGCGGAGACGGTCACCTGGTCGTCGCTGGGGGCAGCGACAGTCTGAGCTTGGGGAACGGAGGTCCAGACGATGTTGACGGCGTCGAGGTCCACGAGCTCGCCGCCGACCTTGAATGCCGCCTTGATGTTGCCGCCATTGTACTGGAAATCGACGTCCGCCATGCCCTTGTCGGCGGCGGTGCCATCATACTCGAAAGCCTCGGCGCCGGAGAGGGTGGTCGTCTTGTTCTGGACGGTCAGCTTGAAGGCCTTGTAGACGTCGTTGCCCTTCGCGGTGATGTCGGAGAGCTTGGTGCTGTCGCTGAGCTCCATGAGCTTGCCGTTATCGAGGACGTCGCCCTGGAACACGACCGCCCAGTAGCCGTTGGCAGCGTAGGCCTTCGGCATGGCGCCGGCGCGCTTGGCGATGGTATCGGATGCGTCCACGAGGGTATTGTTAGGCTGGATGTCGTCGCCGCCGTTGCTGGCGAAGAACAGCACGGTGACGTCGGAGGCGGCGTAGTCGTTGCCGAGCGCATCCTTTGCACTGACGAAGGAAAGCGTGTCGCCGGACGTAACGGTGTAGGATCCGTTGGCGCTGGCCTCCTTGTCGAACTTGAACTCGCCGTTAGACCAGTTCTGCTGGTCGGTGGCGAGCAGCTGGATGTCTCCGCTGCCAGCGGCCAAAGCGACCGCGGGGGCGCCGATGGAG
>NZ_DCJT01000002.1:14036-252498 GCF_002320115.1 Collinsella sp. UBA1693 | reverse complement strand
AACAGATAATCGCCAGTTATCGAGCATCATGCGTTTCTCTACTTCGATCTCTGGGCCGACTCCCAAATAATCGCCGTAAAAAATAGGCACGATGCCGCACCGGTGTGATTAATCTTAACACCTAAATTTTGTTTGTCTACTATTTTCTTTTTACGTGGTAACGATTGTTCACATCTAGCACTCACAATAGGCCCTGCGGGCCGAGTACATCGCTGCTTGCGGTTTATAGCTGGAACTATGTACTGCTGTATATATATTGTGGTGCTTCCAGTTTCTTCATACTATAACGC
The DNA here is from genome assembly GCF_002320115.1 of Collinsella sp. UBA1693. Taxonomy (NCBI): domain Bacteria; kingdom Bacillati; phylum Actinomycetota; class Coriobacteriia; order Coriobacteriales; family Coriobacteriaceae; genus Collinsella; species Collinsella sp. UBA1693. Next base: position 252,208 of record NZ_DCJT01000002.1, on the reverse strand, counting down.
TTCAAGTTAACTTCTGTGAAGTGGGTATGTTTTAAATTTTTAGCAACCCCTTTTGGCGCGCACAGCGTAAAGGTATTGACTCCTCACGTTTTAGGTTGGTTTTTCCCTGCTTACGCCACAGATAGCCACTACATTGCGGCTCTTCTCGTCCCCTTCTCTACTTCCCCCTACCCCTTATTTCCCTTGCTCACAGATGTTCCCTACATGATGTGTCCATACGTATATAAGGGCCGCACGCCTTTGCGTACGGCCCCTTGGCACAATCCCATAATTGGTTGCTATGCGATCATTTCTGTTGGTGGCTGTAAGGTGTTTTCTCCGCTCAATACATCTCGCGGATTATGCTGCTCCATAATGGTGCGCAATTTGGCGGAGGAAACATGCGTATATCGCTCGGTTGTTTTAACAGAGCTGTGCCCTAACAGCTGCTGTATGTAGCGAATGTCTACGTCTTGTTCTAGCAACGTTGTTGCAAACGTGTGACGGAACATATGGGGCGTTATATGAGCCTCTACCCCCACCTCGCGCGCACGCTTGAGTATTATCTTGCGCACCGCTTGGTCTGATATACGCTCTTTTGATCTATTGAGAAAGAGGGCCCGGCACGCCTCTGAGTTGATGTTGACGCCGGCCAAGGGCTTTCTTACCGAAAGGTAGTCGCTGAGCGCTACCACGGTATGGATAGATCCCAGCATAACGATTCGCTCTTTTGAACCCTTGCCAAAGATTCGCACCTGCCTGGCCGATATGTCGATGCTGTCCATATTGAGCGCGCAGAGCTCTGACACGCGTATGCCCGTGGCAATCAGCAGTTCCAGCACCGCTTGGTCGCGCAGCTCCAACAGCGCGCCAGTGGACGTGGTTGCCGGAGCCCCCGTGAGGTCCGGCTCTAACATGCGACGCAACTCACGCGGACCTATGGTGCGGGGCAGCAGCAGGGGCTGGCGTATATTGATGTCCAGATCATCGAAGGGGCTGGCGCTCATGAAGCCCTCGCGACGCATCCAAGTAGACCATGCGCGCAGAGACGCCAGCTTTCTGCGCACCGTGCTGGCGGCGTGCAGACCATTGAGGTAGACCATGTAGTCGCGCATGGACAGGCGGTTAAAGGGCTTTGTCCCCTCATCCAACCAGATGAGGAACTGCTCTATATCGCAGCTATAGGCCTTCACGGTCTTCTTGTCTAGACGGCGCTCGCCGCGGCACCTTACCAGATAGAGCGCGACCGCGTCCGTGAGCACCTCATACAGCACGCGGTCCGTGTCGCTGGGCGGATGCATAAGGCAGGCACGGTCCACCTCGCCCATCTCTTGTACGGCCCGCATCGCGCGTTCGGCTTCATCAAACATGGCACCCTCCTTGCGTGGTTTCCGGCAATGTGCACCCTGCGCGCACATTTTTCACAGGTACATGATGCCCAAGAAGGAGTAGGCCGGTATCTCACTTGGCGATGCCGGAGCGCAACGGTGGCCTGCACGCTGGCGTATTCGACCCGTTGCAGGCAAAAGGGTGCCGCACTTGAACGCGACACCCCTTGATGCAAGCCGTCTTGACTGGTTTTAGGTTATTCACGCAGCAGGCCAAGCTGATCGCGCGCGTTGTTGTGGCAGATGTCCCGGATAATGGATCCCAGGTACTCCTCGTCCTCCGGCAAGCGGCCCTGGTCGACCCACTCCCCCACCACCTGGCAAAGCACGCGGCGGAAGTACTCGTGGCGGGGGTATGACAAGAAGCTGCGCGAATCCGTGAGCATGCCGGTGAAGTTGCCCAAAAGGCCCTGGCTGGCGCACACGGTGAGCTGGTCGCGCATGCCGTTGTAGGTATCGTTGAACCACCAGGCGCACCCCAGCTGAAAGCGCTGGACCTGGCCATCGCCCTGGAACGAGCCCGCAAGGCTGGCGAGCGGCAGCACGTCGCCCGGATTGAGGCTGTACAGGATCACGCGGGGCAGGGCCGCGGTTTGCTGCGCGGCGTCGAACAGGCACTTGAGCTCGCGGGCTATGCCGGGCTGATCGCCCACGGAGTCAAAGCCGGCATCCGGCCCGATAGCGCGGAAGTTCACCGTGGAGTCGTTGCGGAAGCAGTTGGCGTGGATCTGCATGGTCCAGCCGCGCGCGGCGTACTCGCCCATAAGCGCCAGGGTGAGCGCCGTTTGGTACGCGCGCGCCTGCGAGGCATCCGGCGTCTCGCCGGCAAGGGCGCGGGCCACGATGCCATCTACCTCTTGGTCTGCGGCCGGCGCGAAGTAGAACGTGTTGGCGCCGTGGTCCGCCATGCGGCCGCCCGCCGAGTGGAAGTACTCCACGCGCTGCGCCGCCGCGGCCTTGAGGCTCGCCCAGTCCGTGATGGAGATGCCAGCCGCCTGCCCCAACGTTTGCAGGTAGCCCGCAAAACCGGGGGCGTCTATGTTCATGAGGCCGTCCGGGCGAAAGGTGGGCAGCACCGCAAAACCGTTCTGCTCTTCCTGGTCCGCCAACAGCTTGTGATAGGCAAGGTCGCTCGCCGGGTCGTCCGTGGTGCACAGGGCGTGCACGCGGCTGCGCTGGATCAAACGACGTGCACGGAAGTCCGGCGTGGCTAGCTGGGCATTGGCCCTATCCCAGATCTCTTGCGCGTTGGCGCGGCAGATGTGCAGGTCGATATCGAAGAAGCGGCGCAGCTCCAGATGGCTCCACTCGTAGATGGGGTTGCCGATGGCGCGCTCGATGGCGTCGACGAAAGCCAGGAACTTTGCGTAGCCATCGTCCCCGCGTATCACGTCCTCCGGCGTGCCGTTCGCCCGCATGAGGCGCCACTTGTAATGGTCGCCGAAGCCGCCGTCGTACAGCCACGCCTGCGCCAGGTTCTCGTAACCCTTGTTCTGGTAGATCTCCCGCGGTACCAGGTGGCAGTGGTAGTCGATGATGGGCATGTCTTCCGCGTAGCCGTGGTAGAGCCTTCGCCCCCACTCGCTGGTGAGCAGGAAGTCGTCGTTTAGCAGCATGCGCTATTCGCCCGCCTTGCAGCCGGCCTTCTCGAGGGCCTCCCACACGCCGTTGATGTAGGCGATGCCCAGCGCGCGGTCGTACAGGCCGTAACCGGGGCGGCCCGTCTCGCCCCAGATCATGCGGCCGTGGTCCGGTCGCATGTAGCCGGTGAAGCCGTTGTCATGCAGGGCGCGCATCATCTCGACCATGTCGAGCGAGCCGCACTCGCTGGGATGCGGGGCCTCGTAGAAGTCCTTGTTGCCGGGCTCCTCCGGGCTGATGTACTTGATGTTGCGCATGTGCACGAAGTGGATGCGGCCGCGGCGGGTGAACTCGGCCAGGATGGAGTAGATGTCGTTGCCGGGCTCCTCCGCGATGGATCCGCAGCACAGGGTGATGCCGTTGCAGGGGCTGTCCACGGCGTTGCAGAGCCAGTCCAGGTCCTCGCGGTTCTTGATGATGCGCGGCAGGCCGAACATGGAGTAGGGCGGGTCGTCCGGATGGATGGCCATCTTGACGCCGCACTCCTCGCAGGTGGGGATGATGGCCTTGAGGAAGTAGACCAGGTTCTCGCGGAGCCTGTCCTCGTCCACGTCCTTGTAGGCATCCAGCAGGGCACGCACCTGGGACAGGCGCTCGGGCTCCCAGCCGGGCAGGGTGAACCCGGCCGAGCCGTCGGCCACGGTGTCGATGATCTGCTGCGGATCGTCCGGGATGTTCTTGCGGACAAACGCCAAAGTGGACGAGCCGTCCGGCAGCTTGTAGTCCAGGTCGCTCTTGACCCAGTCGAACACGGGCATGAAGTTGTAGCAGATGACCTCGACGCCCTCCGCGGCCAGGTTGCGGATGGTCTCTTTGTACGCCTCTATATGCTGGTCGCGAAGCGGCGTGCCGATCTTGATATCGTCCGAGACGTTGACGCTCTCGATAACCTTGAGGGTGAGGCCGGCGTCCTCGACCATCTGGCGCAGCTGGTGGATGCGCTCGCGCGGCCAGACCTGGCCCGCGGGGATATCGAACAGCGTGCCCACGATGCCGCGGCAGCCGGGAATCTGGCGGATCTGCTGCAGGGTTATCTTTTCTTCATTTGCTCCGTACCAGCGGAAGGTGAGTTCCATGTTGGGGCTCCTTGTCTTGATGCGGCGCCTCGCCGCGAAGGGGATGCTTGTTAAGGGATAGGCACACGGGCGCTGAAAACCGCGCGAAACGGGCACGGCTTGAAGCCCGTGGCCTTACGCCATGCGCGCGGCGAGCACGCGGGCGACGGCGCCGGGGCCGGCGTTGAGCTCGCAGAACGCCCGCTCGATCTTCTCACCCAGACCCGCCTGATACAGGTCGCAGTCGAAGATCTCAGCGTTGGAAAGGATGGGCTCTACCGCGGCATGCACGGCGGCGGGGTCCGTGACGCCAAGCGCGACGCCGCCCTGGGCGAGCAGGTCCTGCAACTGCTCAAGCATGGGGTCCGGGCTGGGGGTGAACGCGGCGCCTTCATCGTCCACAGCCAGCAGATAGCGCAACCAACCGGCGATCACCAGCGGGACGCACTCGAGCTTGCCGGCGTCGAGGCCCGCCGCCGCGTACGCGTTGATGGTGTGGCCGTAGCGGATGGGCATCTTTTGCGAGGTGTCCTGCGCGATGCGCTGCGGGGCGTCCGGCAGCGCCGGGTTGGGTAGGCGGTGGGTTATGAGCGTGTCGATGAAGTCCTTGGGATCGATGACGCCGGGGTTGACCACCACGGGCATGCCCTCGTCATAGCCCAGACGCTCCACCAGGCGGCGCAGGTGCGGGTTGGCCATCTCGTCCGCGATCTTGGTGTAGCCCAGCAGGCAGCCGAAGACCGCCAGGGCGGTGTGCAGCGGGTTGAGGCACGCGGTGACCTTCATGGTGTCCGCGCGGTCCACGGTCTCGCGATCGGTGAGGATGACGCCGCCGGCCTCCAGCTTGGGACGTCCGTTGGGGAAGCCGTCCTCCACCACCAGGTAGCAGGTGCGCTCCGTGTTGGCGAAGCCGGCAAAGCTTACGCCTGTGCCCGTGGGGATCAGCGGCAGGTCTTCCCAGCCCTGCGCCTTGAGGGCCTCTTCCGTCGCGGGGGCGGGGTTTGGGGTGATGCGGTCGATCATGGACCAGGGGAAGCTCACGCGGTCCTTGTCCATAAGGTAGTCGACGTAGCCCTGCTGCACCTTACCCGCAGCCAGCCAACCTTGGGCGACCGTGAGCACGGCGTCGCGGAAGCGGCGGCCGTTTTGGGAGAAGTTGTCCGTGGACACCAGTGCGATGGGAGCGGCGCCGGCGGTATAGCGCGCCAGCAGCAGCGCCGCGACGATGCCCATGGTGCTCGCAGCGCCCGCGGGGCCGTCCACGATCTCCTTGGCCACGTAGGGGAAGAGCTCGCCCGCGGCGTTGCGCAGGGCGTATCCCTTCTCAGTGATGGTGAAGGTGGCCATCTGCAGCTCCGGGCTCTCAAAGTAGCGCACGAGCTGCTGATAGTCTTCCGCGCGCCGGGGATTGCCAAACAGGGCGCCGGCGGTACAGGAGAGGATGCGCTGATCGAGGGTTCCGTCCTCGTCCATGATCACCTGCAAGATGTCGCAGTTGTAGGGGCGATACACCTTGTCAACGGTAAAGGGCTGGAAGGTCTCGACCACCACCACGCCGCGGTCCATGCCGCCAGCGTCGATGACGTCTTGCGCCACCTGCGCGTGGAAGGCTCGGTACAGGTTGCCGCCGCCAAAGTGGATCCAGCGGGGCTGCTCGATGCCGGCCCGGCGCGTTGCCTCCACGTCCGCCTGGGGCAGGCGCACGCCCATGGCCGCAAGCTGCTGCGCGCCATCTTGCCAGTGCTTGAGTGAAACCATTCCCTCTCCTATCGTCCCGATGCCGGTGTTCCGCGCGAGGCCCGTGGTAAGGCAGCCTTGCGTGTCTGTAACAACTAGTATATTAGCTCGCTTTCCGTGAGCAGGCTACTCATTATTCTTGCACGTTTTAGCTGCTTGCTATAGAGGTGCGTATGCTGCCGATTTCTTATATTAGCAATCTGGTATATGAGTTGTAGAGATGCAATATACTGCAAGACGCGCAGGTAGAAAGCATTTTCTACTGCTAGAATAAGCGCTATAGCATCATTATCATGCCGGGATGGCCCCGCCCGCCCCGCAAACCCCGTCGAAAGAGCTATTGTGGCAGACCCTAAGCACGACGGCAGCAGCTTTCAGGCGGTTGCCTACGACAAGATCCGCGAGGACATCATCTTCTGCAAGCTGGCCCCCGGGCAAAAGCTCTCCGCCCGGCTTTTGGAGGAGACGCTAGGCCTGGGACGCACACCGGTGCGCGAGGCCCTAGTTCGCCTGGGACAGGAAGGCCTGGTCTTCACCGTTCCGCAATCTGGCACCTACGTCTCGAAGATCAACCTGCAGACCGCCGAAAACGCCCGCTACGTGCGCGAGCACCTTGAGCGCAGCGTCGCCGTGGAATGCTGCGCGCGCATAGACCAGGCCGGGCGCGATGTGCTGGAAGCGCTCCTTAGGGAGCAGGTGCTGGCCGTGCGCGACCGTGACTCGCGCTCCTTCTTCACCCTGGACAACGCGTTCCACAAGGCCCTATTCGATATCGCCGGCCGCACCGAGATCTGGCGATGGATCGACTCCTGCAACGCCGACCTACAGCGCTTTCGCTGGCTGCGCACCCAGGTGGAGAACCTTGATTGGAGCGCGATCATGAACCAGCACGCCGCGCTGTACCGCGCCATCGCCTCCGGCGACACGGACGAGGTCGGCTACCTCACCGTGGCGCACCTACACCTTATGAGCGCCGAGCAGGACAGCGTGCTGGAGGCGTTTCCGGAGTACTTCGCGTAAGGGCGCGCGGCGGAGGCGCGGCTGCAGCGGAGTCCGGGCTGTGGCGGGTGCGGCGGTGCGGCGCCCATGCTGAAATCGCGGTCCGGTTGGAGTTGGGCGCTATTTTCGGCCTCCAGTTGGAGTTGGGCCTGCTGAAATCGAGCTTCATGTACGCCGTTTTGCTATTTTCAGCCTCCAGTTGGACTTGGCGATACTGAAATCGGCCTCCAGTTGGACTTGGCCCCGACGGGCACCCGGAGCCCTTTGGAGAAAGCGCAGGTAGACGGCGCGCAGCGAAAAGCGCGCCGTCGGCGCAACTCCAACTGAAGGTCGATTTTAGTAATTCGGTCGAAACGAAGGCCGATTTTAGCAGGCCCAACTCCAACTGGAGGTCGATTTCAGCAGCGACCGGGGCACCAACCCCAACTGAAGGTCGATTTCAGCAGCGGCCGGAGCACCAACTCCAACTGGAGGCCGATTTCAGCAGCGACCGGGACACCTCGGCGCCGGCTCCAGGCCCAACTCCAACTGGAGGTAGAAAATAGCAGTCGCGTCCAACGCGGGACCCATCATCCACGGGAAACAATCGCGACGCAGCGAACGCACCGCAACAGATACGACGCCGCGGGCGCCAGCGCGAAAAGACGAATAGACAGCAAAGCGCGGTCGTCCGGATAATCCGGGCGACCGCACGTTAATCTATCTCGCGGCGCGCAAAACCTGCCGCAAAGGCGTCGATGCGAAATGAGGGGCAGATGGGAGCATGAGCCCTCCGCAGGGTCAGCACCCCAGAACCAGCGCCCCGGGGCTAGTATCCCAGCGCCTGCAGGCCAAACATCACCGCGGTAAGCACGGTAATGAGGACGATGGTGCCCCAGGTAAGGATGTTCCACACGCGTCCGTTGCGATATTTGCCCATGATGTGCTTGTCCTGGGCAATGAAGACCAGGAACACCAGCAGGATGGGAAGCAGCACGCCGTTGATGACCTGCGCGCTCATCATGATCTGGAACAAATCCACGCCGGGCATGATGACCAGCAGCGCGGAAGCCGCGATGATCGCCGTGATGAGACCGCGATAGATGGGAGCCTCCTCCCAGTTGCGGTCCGCACCGCGCTCCCAGCCAAACGCCTCGCAGATGGCGCTGGAGGTGACTCCCGGCAGCACGCAGGCCGCCAGGAAGCTCGCCGCTACCAGGCCGGAGGCGAACAGGATGGTTGAGAACTCGCCGGCGATGGGCTCCAGGGCCAGAGCGGCATCGGCGGCGTCCGCCACCTCGATGCCGGCGGGATGCAGCACGGCACCGGTGGTGACGATGATGAACCAAGCGATGGCGCAGGCGATGACGGAGCCGGTGGTGGTATCGATGCGCTGGAGGATGATGCCGTCCTCCCTGATGTTCTTATCGACCACGTTGTTTTGCGCCAAGAAGATCATCCACGGAGCGATGGTGGTACCAATGGTCGCCACCAGCAGCGACACGTAGCGCGGGTCGCTGGCGATATGCGGGGTCACCGTAGCGAGAGCGACCTCGCCCCAGTTGGGGCCCGCCAGAAACGCCGCGACTATGTAGGTGACAAAAACGCAGCTGACCAGCAGCAAGATCTTCTCGATGCGGCGGAAGCTGCCAGACATGGTAAGCATCCACACCAACAGCGCCACCAGCGGCACGGAGATGGTCTTGGGCACGCCGAACAGCGCAAGGCCGGACGCAATGCCTGCGAACTCGGAGATGGTGACGGCGGTGTTGGCGATGAGCAGGGCCATCATGGCGAATGCGCTCTTGCGCACGCCGTACTTCTCTCGGATGAGCGACGCGAAGCCCTTGCCCGTAACGCAGCCGCAGCGTGCGGCGGTCTCCTGCACCACGATGAGCAGCAGCGCCATGACGGGCAGCATCCACAGGGTGCCGTATCCGTAGCTGGCGCCGGCGCTGGAATAGGTGGCGATGCCGCCGGCGTCGTTGCCGGAGAGCGCCGCCAGCAGGCCGGGGCCCATGGCTCCCAGCACCGCGGCGACAGTGAGTTTTTGCTTGGTTTCTTGTTGCATGCCTTACAACCCTTAGGTACTACACTTAGGTACTACAGCTTGGTATACGCTGCCTATAAGTTACCGACGAGGCGTTACAGAAGCGGAATGGAGCCAACCACCGTGTAGGCCAGCGCCGCCAGCAGCACAGCGGCGAAGGTGAGCGAGGTACCCGAGGCGACGTTGTCGCGCTCCTCGCCCCGCACCAGCACGGCGAAGTAGATCACCGCGGACGCGTAGGTTGCCGCGATGACGGCCGCCGCACCTTGGAAGCACGCCAAGAAGGTGGGCACCACCCAGGGCTGGGCCGCGGCGAAGATGGTGGTGGCCATGAGCTCGCCGCACAGGTAGACCACGGCGGCCAGCACGACGCCGATGAAGGTGGACTTGATGAAGAAGCCCAGATACGGCTTGGCATCGTCCTCGCGCTCGTCGTACTCAAGGAAGCTGTTCTTCACAAAGGCGGTCATGCGCATGGCCGCAAGCAGCACCACCGGCATGATGGCGATGGGCATGAGGGCCGACAGGCCCTGGGCGGTGATGGCCTGCGCGGTGCCTTGCGGCTCGACCGCGATGGCGCCGATGGCGCACGCAGCGATGGCCCACACCACGATCCAGTACTGGCGCTGGGCGAACCAGGTGAAGGTGTGCACCGACTCGCCCGAGCCGCTCTCGCCCGAGCTGAGGCCGGCGATCTGCAGGTCCTCCTGGTGCTCCTCGGCGATAACGTCCATGGCGTCGTCAAAGGTAACGATGCCCAGGATGTGGCGGTTCTCATCGCAAACGGGAATCGCGACCAGGTCGTACTTGGTCATCTCCTGGGTAACCTGCTCCTGGTCCAAATCCGGGGCAACCCAGACCACGTCCTTGTAGGCAAGGTCGCGCAGGCGAGTATCGTGCTCGGCGACAATAAGGGTGCGCAGCGACAACACGCCGGTGAGCACGCCCGCGGGGTCGGTGGTGTAGACGTAGTAGACGCTCTCGAAATCCTCGTCCAACTTGCGGATCGCATCGATGGCGTCGCCCACGGTAGCCGTGGAGGGCAGGGCGACGAACTCCGAGGTCATGATGCGGCCAGCGGTGTCCTCTTCGAAGCCCAGCAGCTTGCGGATCGCCTTTTCCTCTTTGACGCCCATGAGGCGCAGGAGCTTCTCGGCCTTCTCGTAATCGAGCTCCTCGATAAGGGCGGCGGCGTCGTCCGGGTCCATCATGGCGAGCATGGAAGATGCGTCGCGGTCGGACAGGCCCTCGAGCATCTCGGTCATGAGCTCGTCGTCGTCCAGCTCGGTGATGGCCTCGGCCGCCTGAGCGGTATCCAGCTGCGCGAAGACCTGGCTGCGCAGGCGCGGATCCAGCTGCTCGATGATATCCGCGATGTCCGCCGGGTGCAGCTCGCCCAGCGTCTTGTGCGATACGGAGAGCTTGATCTGCTGGGTGGAGCGCTCGAGCAGGTCCATGTAGGACCATGCGATGATGTCCTCAGCCAGGGGCTTGCCTACCGCCTTGCACACTGCGGCAGCGGCGCGCTCGACCATGGGGTGCACGGCGCGAAGCAGACCGCGGGCGCCCACGTCCGCGCCCAGCAAGCGCAGCTGGTTCTCGCCCGAGCTTGAAAGCTTGATGTCGTTTACGCGCACAACCTTGAGGCCTTGCGTATCGACGATCTGCTTGTTGAGGATGTCGCGCGCCAGCAGGACCTCGTCCGGCTGAAGGTAGGAAAAGCGGATGTCCGTAGCGGGGACGGCCAGGCGCACCGCGTCATTATCGACGCTCTCGACGTACTTGCGCCAGCTGATCATGAAGGGCGTCTTGCCCGGACCCTGGAACGCCAGGGACGTGACGTGCGGAAAGACCTCGCCGGTGGCGATGCCCATATCATTTACAACACCGATCTTCTCGCCAGTCGAATCGATGACGGGAATGCCGAGCATCTCGGACAGATAGTTCATACTGCTCCTTCGCTCACTCGCTCTTATATGTATAGGGGTACGCGACCCCGGAGCGACGGCAAAGGACGCACCCAGGGTCAGCAGCTACTGTGTGGTCGGGGTTTGGATTTCACCATTGGCCTTTCTCTTGACCCTGTGTGCAGATACATGCGCTTGCGCGGGTTGCCCGGGCGGCGCATCAGTAACAAAAAAGACGGCTGCAGCACAAATGTCCGCAACCGCCCCTTACTATAGCATCCCCTTTAGCGTGAAGGCTGATTTTTTATACAGTCATGACAGCTTGCTGACACTTTCGATACGCGGTGGAGTGGCTTCTTGTGCCGAACTTCGCCGCGACGGTGGGGTTTTCCCGCGCCATCGAGGCGCTTGTAAAGGCGCTCCCGTTTGGGATGGTCAATGAGTGCCACGAGGCGGGCGCCTTGATTTTATGCACCCGGAAATGACGGTGGCTGGAGCACCGATTAATCCCTGTTCGGCGACAGCTGACGCGCAATCTTTGGCGTGGAGTGTTTCTCCAACGGGCTTTCACGCCCCTTCAGGGCAAATGCTCCACTTTGAAACTCCAAGTTCGTTGCCTAAGGACCCTTATGAGGCCGTGCTTTACCCGCCTCGTGGCCCCCATTGACCACCTCAAGCGGGGACGGTTTTTGACCTCTCAAATTGCGTGGATAACCCTCTGCGTTTTCGCAGGTAATTGAAGAGGCGGTTGCATACCGCGTCTTCCTTGAACTTCTCAAGTCCCGCAACTACCGGCATGCTTCCTCCCTAAGCTGTGAAACGGCATCGAGCAGGCAGACGCGAAGCAGCAGGAGCTCAGAAAGGCAAAAAAGCCGGCAGTTGACGCAACTTGTCAACGGCCGGCACTAATAAGCCCTCTTCTGGGAACCTTACCCTTCGACTTTCCCACTCCTTGGCCAAAGGGGTTTTACGCTACACCTGCGGCAGCTGCGCATCCTTTGGCATGGTCACGGTACCTTCGACCACCTCTTTGGGGAACTGATCATCATGGCTTAGCAACTCGCTCACGGTAACCAACTCATAGCCAGCGGCCTTAAGGCCGTCGATGATGCCGGGAAGGGCCTCAACGTCTTGCTGTCGGTTTCCGCCGCCGTCATGCATGAGGACAATGGCGCCGCTGAAGGCGTTGTTGAGCACCGCGGCCTTGATGGCGTCCGCGCCCGGGCGCTTCCAGTCCAGCGTATCGATGTTCCACAAGACGTTGCAGCTGATGATGTCGCCCGCACGGCCCCACTCCGTCGACGTGAAGGCGCCGTACGGAGCGCGGATCATCTGGGGGCGCACCCCCGCCGCGCTCTCCAGTGCATCCGCCGCGGACGAGATTTCTGCCCGCAGCGCATTTGCATCAAGGTTGGGCAGGTACTGGTGCGCATTGGTATGGCTTGCCAGCTCATGCCCATCCTCGACCAGCTGCTTTGCGTACTTGCCGTAGTTGGCCTCTTGCGAACCCAGGTTATAGAAGGTCGCCTTGGCGCCCTTGTCTTTGAGGATCTTCAAGATGTCCGGCGTGTAGCCGCTGGGGCCGTCGTCAAAGGTAAGGGCGATGTACTTGCCGCCCGCCGGCTTGACGTTGCGCGACGCGATCACCATGTCCTGGGCGGGATCCACAACTTCCTTGTCCACTTCCTCGCCCGACTCATCGCCCACGGTCACAACCTTTTTGCCGGCGCGCCCCCATTGCGAGACAAACTGGACCGCGCCGCCGGACTCCATCTGCACTGCCGGAGCCAGGGGCACGGTCTTCTCCGTGGAGCCCTCCGTTACGTCCGTGCCGTCAGACACCACGAAGCTGGAGCCGTCCACCACGTTGACGCCCTCCATGTCCTGGGGCGTTTTTTGGTTGCCGTCCAGCGCGACCGAGTAGCGCGTGCCGCCATCCTCGGAAATCACGTTGCCGCCTATGGACAGCTTGCGGCCGGCCTTGGCGCCAAAGTAATCGTTGTCGCGAATGAACTCCGCCGCGGAGGTTCCCACGCGCACCTGCACGTCCCTACCGTTCACCTGTACGTTAAGCGGGCGAAGCATAGTCCAATAGCAGCTAAAAAGAGCCACGCCCAGCATGGCGAGGCCAAGGACCGCAGCGATTATGGCGGTCTTGCCGGATGCCGCGCCCTCCCCTGCCGCGTGATCCGACGCCGCACCAGCAGCATTGGCCGCGGCGCGCCGACGTGTGGTCGCGGGGCGCGGCGGCGTCACATGCGGGGGCTGTGCTGCCCGCTGATGCGCGGCCGGACGCGGAGCCTGCTGCGCCTGATGTGGCTTGTGCTGTTGATGTTGCTGATGGGGAGCCGGCCTAAAATGCGGATGCTGGCCGGTAGTTCCTGGCTTGTTCTGCTGTCCCTGTTCCACGATGATCGCCTCTCGATGGAGCCGTGCGTTTGAGTTTCATTTCGCATTCATCTTGACCCATCGCGCGGACACAATGGGCCTCAGGGGTGATTATGACTAAAGAGTCAAGTTGTTGTGTAACCAATGTCATTTTGCGCGGATGCAGTCGGCAGACGGCGGCAGGCAGGCGATCGCGCGCCTAGGACATTCACCCAAGGTATGGACTCAGGGCACGCACTCGACCCGCGGCGGCCCGTATTGCCTCCCGCACCGCAGCGACAGCCTGCCCGCCGCTACTCGCTGTCACCGCCATCGGCGGCAATCTGCGGCAGCGCAGCGCCCTTGGGCATGTTCACCTTGGTAAGGCTCTTAAGCTCCTCGGCCAAATCCTCGTCCGTCTTAATGAGATCGCTCAGCGATAGCAGCTCATAGCCCGCGGCCTGCAGCTGGTCGATGATCAGCGGCAGCGCCTCGACCGTTTGGGCAGACGTGGACGCGTTGTCGGTCAGCAGCACGATGTTGCCGTTGGAGACGCTGCCCACCACCGTGTCCGCCACGGCCTGCGCGCCGGGCAGCGTCCAGTCGCCGGAATCGATGTTCCATGTCACCACCGCGCTCACCAGGTCCATGGCCTGGGTCCAATTCTCCTGGGTAAAGGATCCGTAGGGCGGGCGCAGCAGCGCGGTCGATGTATCCGACGCCTTGGAGATGGCATCGAAACCGCGGCTGATCTGGCTGCGCAAATCATCGCCCGTAAGAGTAGAGAGGTCCGTGTCGCTGTAGGTGTTGGAGCCAATATCAAACCCGGCCTGCGCGATCGCCTTAACCGCGTCCGGGTACTTTTTAACCATGTCGCCAGAGAGGAAGAACGTGGCGCCCACGCCCTTTTCCTGCAGGATCTTAACGATCTGCTGGGTGTTCTCGCTGGGCCCCTCGTCAAATGTGAGCGCGACATACTTCTTGCCCTTGGCATCCGGGGAAACGGAGCGGCACACCACCTCGCAGTTCACCACTTCTTGCACCACGCCCTTGTCCGCCGTGATGCCGGATTGCTTGCCCACCCAGATCTCGCTGCGACCGGGCACGCCCCACGTCTTGACGTACTTGATGGCACCGCGGCCCTCTACGGTCAGCGTGGGCGCGATCTCCGTTGCCTGCACATCGTGCTCCTCATAGAGGTCGCGGCCGTTATCGACCTCTACCTTGTCACCCGGCTGCAGCTTGGTCTGCTCCAGGTCATTTGCGCTGACACGCTTGCCGTTGAGCTTGACCGACACGCGCTCGCCGCCCTCTTTTTTAAGCACGGAATCGTCCACCGCCAGCAAATTGCCCGGCGTGGGCTCAAGCTGCTGATCTTCTATAAGCTGCTCTATGGACGAGTTGATGCGCGCTTTGGCGTCCGCACCGTTGAGCGTGATGTCGACCTCGCGGTTGGCGTACCAGATGATGCTGGCCACAAAGAACAAAAACGCGCAGCCCACCGCGATGAACGCGTACGGCTTGCGCGAGTTGTTGGTACCCATACCGCGCCCGCCTCGGCCACCGCGCCTGCCAAACCCTTGCGAATGGTTGAGGTACTGCACCCCCGGCTTGCGCTGCTGGCGACGGCGGCCGCCCGGCAAAAAGTCTGTGTTGTTGCGCCGATAATGCGGCTTCTTTTTGGTGGAGTAGGAGATGGTGTAGTTAAGCAATGGTGTTCCCTATTCCGTCCCGCGGCCGCACGCGGCCCCGTGATTATTACGTGCCGGCGCCTATTTGCCGGTGCTCGGCTTCTTCTTGGCGCCCGTTTTAGAGCTGGATTTTGAGCCCGTGTCCGTACCGGCCGCTTTTTTGAACTCGCTAGCAAACGCGGAGAACATACCGCCCGCGCGACCCAGCTGCTTGCCCACGGCGCGCGCTCCGGATCCGGACGATGCCTTCTTGGCCGGCTTGCCGGACGCAGCGCCAGCCTTGGCACCGGTCTTGGCGCTCGCCGCGGAGCTCGCAGACGCCTTCTTGTCCGGGGTCCCCGCCGCCTTCTTGTATTCGGACGAGAACTCCTTGAACGCGCCCGCGGTCTTGCCGATCTGGCGGCCCAGGGCATGGCTGCCCTTCTCGACCGCCTCCGAGCCTTTCTCGTCCAAAACCTTAGCTCCCTTTTTGACGCCCTCGCTTGCCTTGACCGAAGCCTCTGCGGCCTTGGCCGCCGCGCCGCCGGAAAACTCCAGCTGCGAGGCCTCGTCCCTAACCACCATAGCGCCCTTGGCGTAACCCACCAGGTAGCTGGCGGGCATCTCAAGGTAGCCGATCAGCGCGCTGGAGGCTCCGCTGGGCGTGAGCTTGAACATGTCGACCGTGCCGGTGCGGTAGTTGAACGAGGCGTCCGCGCAGTAGCCCAGCTTGGTGCCGGACTTGGTCTGCACGTCCATGCCGGTCCAGATGATGCAGGCGTCCAGGTCGATGCCCAAACGCTTTACCGCCGCGGCGTCAAAAGACTCGCGAACGTCTGCGACCAGCAGGTCGCCGCCATCGTCCACCGCGAACGCATCAAGGGCGACAAAGCGGTCGGGCTGTTTGATCATGCCGGCGATATCCGGCTGCTTGACCATGAAGCCGACGATCCGCTGCCCGTTGGGCGTGAACACCGGAAGGTGGACCTTGCCAAGATATTTTGAGCTAGTTGGGCGCCCATCCTTCTTGTCCTGCTTGCCCTTGGGCTTTGCAAGCCAAACGCGGACGCCCTGAAGGGTTCCTACCAGCATTTACGCCTCTGCAGGAGCCTCAGCTGCCGGAGCCACGCCAGCGGCGGTCTCGACCACAACATCGGCGGCGGGGGTAACGTTGCCGCCGGCGATGGCCTCGTTGAGGGACTCGCGGAGCTGATCCATGCGCTCGCGGGCAAGGTCAACCTTGGCGCGCAGCTCGTCGGTCTTGGCGTCCATCATGGGGCCAAAGTCCGTGGCGGCGGCGCGAGCCTGGTCGACGCCCTGCTCATACATGTCGCGCGCGGAATCCCACGCGTCGTTAGCCATATCCGCTGCCATGGCGCGCGTCTCCGCACCGGAGCGCGGGGCGACCAGGATGCCGATGATCGTACCGGCGGCGGCGCCAAAGACGGCACCTGCTACAAATCCAAGACCTTTACCCATGTTAGGTTCCCTCCCAAGAGTCGAGCGGTATGCACAAATATGTGTTGGTACGCAATTCGCGTAGTTAATCGTCCATTATACCCGCTTGCCGTTGTCTTCACCCATATGGACGCAGGTTGGGTTGCGGGGGCGGGACACAGCGCGGGATGGCGCGGGCGGACGCGTGCGCATTTCATATAAAAAGAAGCAAGAATTGCCAGTTCAAAGGGTGCAATCAGAATAGTACCAGCGAAGCCCGCACTAGGTTAAAACGTCACGGGCGGCGCAAGGTATTATTGGTTAGAGGGGCCGGTTGCCGTCGGCCCCTTCTTTATGCGCAAACAAAAAACGACTGGCAAAAACGGCTGGCGATCGCGAGCTGCTGCGGACATCTGCCCGCCGCCGCACGCAACCGCCAGCCGCGTTATTCTGCTATTGGACCGCCGCTGCCGCAGATACTGCCGCCATCCCGCTGACGACTGCCTCGGCCAGCGAAACTACTGCTGCTGATCGCCGCCCTGCCACATGTCCTCGGCGGCTCCTCCAAACAGCACCTCGCTGCCCAGCTCGTTCACCGCGGCGCGGGCGCCCTCGGTGTCGACCACGGCGGACTCGGCCTCATACGGCAGCTCGTCGCCCACGTACTGCGCGCCCCCATCTGCCTGAGGCGAAAACTCGTCCGGCTCCTCGCCGCGCAGGCGCAGCATAAGATTGCGCAGGGCGACCACGGTACCGGGGAAGTCCGGGGCCACCTGATCCGGGTGCAAGAACGCCCACTGCATCATAAACGTTGCAGAAGACAGGGCGCCCACGGTAAGGGCATCGTCCACGCAAGAGAGCTCGATATCGAACAGGCGCGGGTCATCCGGATTGGGCTTGGTGCGTCCGCTTACCACGTCGCCGGCAAGGCCCGTCTCGTTCAGAATCTCAACCGTAAGGTGCTCCAACAGGTGGGCCACCTCGGTGTCGCTCATGCAATCCTGAAAATGCTCGCCCGCATCGCCCAGGCAGGTGTGCATGGCGATAGCCGGAGCCAGATAGTACACGCGGGCGGTCGCCTCGATGTCCTCAGACGTGCGAACGGGCATGCCCGGGTTTACCAGCACGCGCGCGGTAAGCTTGTCCGCGCCCACCGTGATCTTCATGATGTTGAACAGGTCTGCCATGCTCTTTTTCCGTTTCTACTCGTCCTCGTGCTTATCCTGCTTGGAGCGCAGAACGTATTTGATGGGCGTGGAAGCTTTCTCGGGTTTATCGCCCTTGGCGGCGCCCTTCTTGTCAGCCCTCTTGTCCTTCTCCTCGTCCTGCAGCTCCTCCGGCTTGGGTTCCGGCGCCGGAGCGATAACGCGAATCAGCGAGATGCGCTGGCCGCGCATGGACTGCACTTTGAACTTGTACCCATCGACCTCAAAGACCTCACCGATATCAGGCACGGAATCACACAGATCCAAAATCCAGCCGGCGACGGTCTCGTAGTCGTCGCTCTCCTCGATGGGCCAGCCCAGCTCCTGCGCGTCATCGCAAGAGAAGCGGCCGTCCACCAGCCACTCGCGGCGGGACAGGCGCGTGAGGTACTTGTTATCCGGGTCAAACTCGTCCTCGATCTCGCCCACGATTTCCTCGACGATGTCCTCGACCGTGATGATGCCGGCGGTGCCGCCGTACTCGTCCACAACAACCACAATCTGGTCATGGGCGGTCTGCATCTCGGAAAGCAGGGGCAGGATGTCCTTGGTGTCCGGAACAAAGGTCGCGTCGCGCAGGTGCTCGCGGACGGGCTCGTCGCCCTTGCCGTCCAGGGCCAGGCCAATAAGATCCTTGATGTGGGCGATGCCGGCGATGTCGTCCGGGTCGTCCTTGTAGACGGGCATGCGGCTAAAGCCGGTCTGGCGCATGAGGGTCAGCACGTCGGCGATGGTACGGTCGTCTTCCACCATGGTGACGTCGACGCGGGGCACCATGACCTCGCGGGCCACGGCGTCGCCCAGGTCCATAACCTCGTGGATGATGCGCTTCTCCTCGTCCAACAGCGTGTCCTGCTCGTTGATCATGTACTTGATCTCTTCTTCGGACACGTTCTGACGGTCGTCGCCGCTCTTGATGCGCATAAGGCGGGCCAAGCCGTTAGCGGAAGCCTGGGTGAACCACACCAGGGGGCGGGCGATCTTTTGGAACACGGTCAGCGGCTGGGCCACGCGCTTTGCCATGCCCTCGGCGTCTGCCAGGGCGATGCGCTTGGGCACCAGCTCGCCCACCACAATGGACAGGTAGGAGACCGCCAGCGTGATCAGCACGGGCGAAAGGCCGCGCGCAACCATGCTGAGCGGCTCGATGCCAAAGCTGCACAGCCAGTCTGCCAGCGGGTCGGACAGGTTGGTAGACGCCACCGCGGACGATGCGAAGCCCACCAGCGTGATAGCCACCTGGATGGTCGCCAGGAAGTTGCCCGAGTCAGCCGCGAGCTCGCTGGCGCGCTTGGCGCGGCGGTCGCCCTCTTCCGCCTCATGGTCCAGCACGGCGCGCTTTGCCGTGGTGAGCGCCATCTCCGACATGGAGAAGAAGCCGTTGACTACGGTAAGGACGATGGTGGTGAGAATGCTGATGGTTATGTCCATGGGGACGATTTAAACCTCCAAAAGAGCGGTTGCAAACAAGGGGTGCGCCGGACGCTGTTCGCGGGGGCGCATCGAAACAAGTGCGGACACGGGGTGCCGGAGCCCGTCGCCGGTTGCGCGGCGGCGCGGCCGAGGCGAAACGTAACGGCAGAGTCGCTAGATAACGAAGAGAATCACCGCCATAAAATGAAGCACGCTTCCCGCCAGCACCCACAGGTGCCATACGCTATGCATGTAGCGGATGCGTTTGGCCACGTAGAACGCAGTGCCCGCGGTATAGCACAGGCCGCCGGCGAGCAGCAGGCCAATGCCAATGGGGTTGAGCGCGTGCAGCAGCTGCGGCAAGCGGAACACCACCAGCCACCCCATGATGAGGTAAATGAGGATGGTGACCCATTTGGGCTGGCGTTCGCGCCCAATGAGCTCGAACAGGATGCCGGCGATGGCGAGAGCCCATATCGCCACAAACATGGGGAAGCCGCCGTAATCCGCCAGCGTCACCAGCAAAAACGGCGTGTAGCTACCAGCAATGAGCAGGTAGATGCCGCTGTGATCGAACACGCGGAACACCAGCTTGGCTCCGCGCGCAGGGATTGCATGGTACAGGGTGGAGAACAGGTACTCCAAGATGATGGTGATGCCGTAGACAATGCCCGCCGCCATCGAAGCGGAGTGCGCGGGCGCCACGGCCGCCTTGACTATCAGCAGCACCAGCGCGGCGATGCCCAGCAGCACGCCCACGCCGTGCGTAACGGAGTTGAAGATCTCCTCGCCCACGGTGTAGTGTGGAATGCCGTCGTGCGCCTTTGCCTTCTCGAGCTCGCGTGCCGCGGCGGTCTTGGCTGCCTTGGACGCGGCTTTTGCGGCGGCTGCCATGGCGGCGTCGCGCACGTCTTGGGACACGCCCTGGTCGCGGGCGGCGTTAAGCAGGTCGCGAGTGTCTGCGAGGACGTCTGGGGCAGCGATGTCGTTGCAGGCGGCATCGTCGCAGGAGGCACTGTCAAGCTCATTGGCGTTGCTGGTAGCGGCGAGCTGCGAGGGGCCCTCGTCCAAAGACGCACCGTTTTCGCTGGTATTCAGTTCATCAATGCAGGGGTCTGCACAGCCATCGCTGCAGGCCGGACCCGCCGCTGCGGACCCGGATGATGATACGGGGGACGCCGCGGTATTTGCCCGCGGCTTGGGACTGTCACTCGAATCTGGCATGTGAGCTGTGATTCCTCCAAAAATCGTTTTTGCATACTATAGCAGAACTGCCTAAAAAGGCAGAATGATGCACCGTTTCTGCGTCCATTTGGGCGCGTTCTTTACCTGCCGTTTACCCTGGCGCTTACATCGAGAGTGGCGACGCCCAGCTTGGAAAGCTTGAAAAGCTAAATAATGCTTGAACTTCTAAAACGCAATTGGAGCTTGCCCCGTCGCCAGGATATGCACGATTTCAGCCGGCCAATGAGGCGACGACGTTCTAAGCGGTCCTGCGTTTGGCGTGTTTCGCGCGGATTCGCCTTAGCAACTCCACTTGCTCGTCCAACGTTAAGGGGGCCAGCGAGAACCCCCTTGCCTCCGCAATACGCTCAATCGCCTGTGCAGGATCCAACTTGTGATAAGCAGGATATAGGGTCCGCAGGTCCCGCGCACCAATCTTCTTGTAGATGTTAGAGCTCCTGGTTCCGTAGACATACGCCCAGTAGCGGTACAGATAGCCCATCCAATAGAGCTCGTCCGCCGAGTATCGTTCACTGCCATATGTCGAGGGCCCGTATTGTTTGTCGATCAAATCGAATGCCTCATCGGGTGCCGTCGCCTCATTGGCAAACGTAGACGTATCAAGGTGGGCAGCCACGTCCGAATTCATGAACCTACGAATAAATACCGCGGATCCGCATTCCGTTTTTATGAGCGACCGCTCAAATATGGATGCCTGGTACCTGCAAACCAAAAGGCCGTCTGCGTCAAATTCCCTCATCCCAGCAGCTCCTCTATATACATTCCTTCATTTCTATACTGCCTACGTGCTGCCTTTACTTTGTCCCTGCCGATACGTGAGACGTTCGACTTCTCCGTTAAATAGTCGCGCTTCTCTTGCGAACTCAAGTAACAATGCTCGACGACCTCTAGCGCCCTAAGCGCCTCGTCTGTTTTGATGACGTATTGGCTTCCCAGGTCTGTTGCCGACAGGCAATGTCTGCATTGAACATCTGTCATTTCCCCTTCAGCGAAGCTGTCGATGATTTCAAACATCCGGTTGTCAGCTATTGGCGCAATAACGCAATCAGCCCGCTCGATCCTCGACCTCAAGCTCTCTACGATCGCATGTCCACAATAATCAGCGAGCTTTCCCCTGAACAAAGAAACTGCCAGCATCCAATCACGCTCAACTTTAAACTCGACAATATTGAGGCCTATAGGATTGAAATCGCACATATACAGTGATGCGCCCTCAAACTCCGACACAAACATCGCCGGTTTCTCGAGACGGGTGCCACAATAAAACCCACGACCGAAGTCGCAATTGTCTCTTCCATACTTAAGAGACGGCTTGCCAATCAGACCGTTTTTTGAGCCGTGAAAAAGCGCGACGTGTCCTTGCGCGTCATGCTCTTCACAATAGAGTTGAGCTTTGATTTTATTAAGGCGTATGCCCTTGCTGTATGCGAAATCATACAACGCAGCCAAGCTTTCTTCATTGGGAACAGATTCGCCAGAAGCCCAGCGATAAAGAGCCATACGCGTGACGCCCGTTGCTTTTTCAAACTGGTTGGCAGTTAATCCCAGCAGCTCGCGAATTAGTTCAGCATCCTCAACAACATGATACTCATCCATCACTCTCACCAAACTTCTCTGTAACGCGTGTTATAGAGAAGTTTTACTGCACTTGAATCCAAGTGAAATGCCAGCTTCCGCAGCTTCAATGATTGACGCGCTCCTTTGTACACTTCGGCATCCAAAGGCGTACTCGGTGCCGGAGCGTACATCTGTGACGGTGCGTATGCACGCCGGGGCACCGAGCGTTTATCTGGGTGCCGCTACGTACACATGCGGCAGCTTATCTGTACGCGTGGGCACCCAATATCAAACCGGGTGCCCACGCGTGCAAAAGAAGACAAGAAGGTGTACGTTGCGGCACCTAAATTGCAGGCGGAGGCCCTTTCGGACAAACAGCCGGCCCACCTTCTCTTGGCAGCAAAAAGAGCGAGCGCCGGTTAAGACGCCCGCCCTTGAAAGATTTATAAACACGTCGCCGCTGCGCGGGAGGGCGCGTGGCTACTTGACCTCGATCAGCTCATACTTGCTGGTACCAAGGCCAATCTTCTCGCCATGCTCGATCATGGAACGCCAGTTGGTGTCCGGATGCGTCATGTTGAAGTGGTCGTGCTGGCAACGCTCGGGCACGCCGCCGGCAGCCTCCAGGCGCTCGCGCATCTCCGTGAGCTCGGTGTTGGGCATAGCGGGCATCTGCAGTGCCATGTCGATGCACGCCTGGTCGATAGCGACGGGGTCGAAACTTGCGAACATGCCCATGTCCGGCACGATGGGCGTATCGTTCTCCGCGTGGCAATCGCAGTTGGGGCTTACGTCCATGGCCAGCGAGATGTGGAACTGCGGACGATCCTGAACGATGGCCTGCGTGTACTCGGCGATCTTGTAGTTGAGCACGTCGACCGCGGCATCGTAATCCGGCTTGACGGCGTCCTGGTTGCACGCGCCCACGCAGCGGCCGCAGCCTAGGCAGCGATCATGATCGATGCGGGCGACGGGCGTCTCGACAACCTTACCGTTCTTAAGCGTGCGCTCGCGAGTGGTGGGGAAGCTCACGGCGCCATGCGCGCAGATGCGCTCGCAGGCGCGGCAACCGATGCACTTGTCCTCGTCCACACTAGGCTTACCGGCTGCATGCTGCTCCATCTTGCCGGCGCGGCTGCCGCCACCCATGCCAAGGTTTTTCATGCAGCCGCCAAAACCCGCCTGCTCATGACCCTTGAAGTGGGTGAGCGAGATGACGATGTCGGCATCCATGAGGGCGTGGCCAATCTTGGCCTCCTGCACGTACTCGCCGTTTTTGACCGGGACCAGGGTCTCGTCCGTGCCCTTGAGGCCGTCGGCGATGATGACGTGGCAGCCGGTGGCATACGGGGTGAAGCCGTTTTGGTACGCGCAATCGATATGCTCAAGCGCGTTTTTGCGGCTGCCTACGTAAAGCGTGTTGCAGTCCGTGAGGAAGGGCTTGCCGCCCAGCTCCTTGACCACGTCTACCACGGCGCGCGCGTAATTGGGGCGCAGGAAGGACAGGTTGCCCAGCTCGCCAAAGTGAATCTTGATGGCAACGAACTTGTTCTCGAAGTCGATCTGCTCTATGCCGGCGCGCTTGATGAGGCGCTTGAGCTTGTCGAGCTGGCTCTCGCGACCGTGCGTGCGCAGGTTGGTGAAGTAAACCTTAGCAGGAGCGTCGACGTTGGTTGCAGTGTCAGTTGCGGTGGCATTGGCCATGAGGCCCTCCCTTTCACACAGGCGTTCAATGGTGTATCTAGATTGTACGACTTGAAGTCCGCTCAAACGCAAATGCCGTAGTGGGGTTTTGGGAGCTCCGCGCGATGCTGGTGGCGCGGCCGAGCCTTCAAAGGGCCTTTTGTTGGCGCTCAAATGCAGTCGCGCCCGTTCGGGATGGTCAATGAGGGCCACGAGGCGGGTACGCCGCGGCTTATACATTGGCCAAGGCACGCTGAACGACTTTCTGCGAGCCCTCAACAAGACCTTCGCGACTTCATTTTGTGGACACTCGTTAGCTAACCAACAGTTATTTCCCCGCTGGATCGCTGCGCAGGTGGGCAAATCGCCCACTACGACGCTACTTGGGCGCCGCAGAAGGTGCTTTGGGAGCCGCCCAGCCATTTCGAAAGCGGGCCTTTACCCGCCTCGTGGCCCTCATTGACCATCCCGAACGGGCTCGGTTTTTCGAACCCCAAAACGCGTGCATAAAGTTATCTAAAAACCGCAGGTCAAAGAAAAAGGGAATGGTTCAACGTGAAACCATCCCCTTCCAAAGTTCTTACGCGCGGGCAAAGCGCGTGCCGGCAGCTCGCCAATCCAAGCCAAAGCGCGCCGACAGGCTACTCCGCTGCATCGCCCGCAGCGGCAGCGCCATCGCTCGCGGCAGCGGCGGCCTCCGCCTCAGCTTTCTTCTTGGCTTCCTTGGCAGCGCGGGCAGCAGCCACGCGGGCCTCCTGCTCGGGCGTCAACTTCACCTTGGGCCGCGCAGGCGCGCCCGTGCCTTTTTCTGCCTTGATGGCCCTCTCGCCATCGGCTGCCTTCGCGGCACCCTTGGCGGGAGCAGGCGCCTCGTCCATTTCCTTATGCATCACAATCGCCTCGACATGCGCGGACGCCTCAGGCGGGGTCAGGCCCATGGATAGAGAATCGCGCGGGCATTCTCTAATGCAGTAGCCGCATTGGATGCAGCGGTACGGGTTGATGGTCCACGTGCCCTCTTTACGGTTCACCGCCAACGCCTGAACCGGGCAGGCACGCGTGCACAAACCGCACAGGATGCACTCGTCTATGTCGTTCACCACGTGTCCGCGCATAGCGGGATACGGCTCGCGCTTCTCGAACGGATACTGAACGGTCGCAGGCTTGCTAAACAGCGAGCGCAGCGTCATCTTTCCCAGTTTGAATCCACCCACGTCGTCCTACCTTTCCGTGCAGCTGATGCAGGGGTCGATGGTCAGAATGATCATGGGCACGTCGGCCACATCCACGCCCTGCAGCGCGCGCACCATGCCGCCCAGGTTCTGCGACGTGGGCGTGCGCAGGCGGAAACGCTCCAGGTACTTGGTGCCGTTGCCGGCAACGTAATAGAACGCCTCGCCGCGGGGCTGCTCGATCAGCACGTGCGCGCGGGTTCCCTCGCCGGGCTTCACTTTGGCAAGCGGCGCCTCGCCAATGCCATCGTGCGGGATCTTGGCCACCAGCTCCTTGATGATCTCGATGGACTGGAAAACCTCCTCGCAACGGACCTTGCAACGCGCGTAGCAATCGCCCTCGGTGGCGATAATGGGCTCAAAGTGTTCCAGGTCGCCGTAGGCGCCAAACCCCGTGGTGCGCATATCGTGCTCGATGCCGGAGCCCTTGGCGAACGGACCCACCATAGACAGGTCCAGCGCGTCCTCAAAGCTGATATGGCCAACGCCGCACAAACGGCTGCGCACCGAATCGTCGTGCAGCATGGTGTTGACCACCTCGCGGTACTCGACCTTAAGCTCGTCCAGCTTCTCGCACACACGGCGAAGCAGCGCGTCATCGATATCGTGCGACATGCCTCCCACCATGCAGATGGAAAGGATGATGCGGCCGCCGCACGTCTCCTGGAAGATATCCAAGATGGTCTCGCGCAGGCGCCAGCAATGGTTGAACAAGCTCTCAAAGCCAAAGCCGTCCGCCAGCAGGCCCAGCCACAGCAGATGGGAGTGGATGCGCGACAGCTCCTGCAAAATGCCACGCAGGTACTCCGCGCGGCGCGGGATCTCTATGCCAAGCAACTTCTCCGTGGCGCTGGCGTAGCCGTAGCCGTGGCCAAAGCTGCAGATGCCGCACACGCGCTCGGCAACGTAGATGAACTGGTTGTAGTCTCGCTTCTCAACCAGCTTCTCAAGTCCGCGGTGCACAAAACCAATCTGGGGAATCGCCTCCACCACGTGCTCGTCCTCGACCACCAGGTCAAGATGCACGGGCTCGGGCAGCACGGGGTGCTGGGGGCCAAAGGGCAAAATGGTACGTGTCGCCATGCTTACTCCCCCTCCTTCTTATTGTCTTTGGACGAGGAATCTGCGGGCGCGGCCTTAACGCCCTTGGCAGCCAACGCGGCGCGAATCTTCGCGGCTTTCTCGGGATCCATAGCGGCGAGCTTTGCCTCCATCTTCGCGGCGCGGTCCTCGGGCGATGCCGGGGCGGCGGCGCGCTCGGCAGCGCGCGGTTCGCCAGACGCCGCGACAGGCACGGTGGCGTTCACGGCGGCGACTGCAGCGGCATCCGCTTGGGCCGCGGACGTGTTCAGCGCGCGCTCGGCGCTCGCGGCCTCGGCGGCCTCGCGGGCGGCAGCGGCGGCCTTGGCGGCCTTGGCTTCCTGTGCTGCCTTGAGTTTGGCAGCCTTCTCACGGGCGGCGCGCTGCTCGGGCGAGATGATGGTCATGGGCGATTCCGCGGCCAAGTTGAAGAAGTGCCCGCCAAAGTCCAGCTTCATGTTGATGAAGCGCACGCCGTACAGGTCATGCGTCTCATTCTCATACGAGAACGCGGCGAAGTACATCTCCTGGATCGACGGCACCTTGTCACCCGGCTTCAGCGGCACCACCAGGTTAAGCGCGTTCTCCATGGTCTCGTCGTAGAAGGTGTAGAGCAGGTCGATGTTATCCTGCGAATCCTTCTCGGCGCACATCTGCACAAAGCGAATGCCGTCGTGCTTGAGCGTCTGCACGCGCGTCAGCAGGTCAGACAGCGGCGTCTCCACAAACGTAGTGGTATACATCTACACTCCCCTACTCTTTCGCACCGGACGCGGCGGCGTCTGCAGCGGCAGCGCACGCATCGGCCGCGGCGTCGACCCCGTTGACGGGAAGCCCTTGGCGCATACGTTCGGCCTTCTCGTCCAGAATCTTCACGCCCTGCAGCACCGCGTCGATGATGGTCTCCGGGCGAACGGCGCAACCCGGGGCGTACACGTCCACGGGAATCGCCTTGTCCACGCCGCCCAGCACGTTGTAGCACTCGCGGAACACGCCGCCGGTGCAGGCGCACGCTCCGCACGCCACAACCACCTTGGGCTCGAGCATCTGCTCGTAGATGTGCTTGACCACGTTGATGTTCTGATGGTTCACGGACCCGGTCACCAAGAAGATGTCCGCGTGCTTGGGATTACCGGTGTTGATGATGCCAAAGCGCTCGATGTCATAGAGCGGCGTCAGCGAATCGAGCACCTCGATGTCACAGCCGTTGCAGCTCGATCCATCGTAATGGATCAGCCATGGCGATTTGGATGAGTAGCCCATAGTTGGCACCTCCTTTTAGATGTCTTCTTAGATAAACGGGGTGATAAGGACGTAGAACAGGTTGACCACGCCCATAACCAGCGCCACCAGCCAAGCGGACTTAAGGCACGCCTGCCACTTGACGCGAGCGAAGTTGTTGTCGATCCACACCTCGAAGAACCAGGTGAGCGCCACCACGGCAACCGCGACCGCGATGGAAACCGGAGAGTTCCAGATGAAGAACATGCCCACCCACATGAGGAACAGGATGCTCTCGCACCAGTGCAGGATCTCGATCTTTGCCAAGGTGCGGCCGCTCATCTCCGTAGTGATGCCCTTGACCAGCTCCTGGTGAGCATGATGGCTATAGGACAGATCGAACGGCGACTTGCGAAGCTTGATGGTAAGGATGAACAGCAGGCCTATAAAGATGGGCACCAGCGAGAGGATGATGGGCGCGTCCAGGCGCGTAAGCTGCGCGGTATCGAACGACTGCGTGGCGGTAAAGAAGCCCACCGTCATGATGAGCAGCATGGGCTCGTAGCTCATGACTTGCAGGCACTCGCGGTCGGCGCCGGTGTCCGCATAGGGGGAACGCGCGGAGTACGCAGCGATGATGACAAAGAGCGTGGCGAGCGTTACCAGGAACACGCACATAAGCAGGTTGGAGCCGCTGATGAACATGCCGCCGGCGATGGCGCAGAAGATGAGCGCGCAGGTGATGTACGCCTCATCGATGGCGTTGACGCTGGCCTGCTCCTTTCGCAGCAGCTTGCGAACGTCGTAATAGGGCTGCAGCAGACGCGGGCCCACGCGGCCCTGCATGCGCGCCGATACCTTGCGGTCAAGGCCGTCCAGCAGGCAGCCGGCAACGGGCGCTACCACGGCGAAGACCACGATGCCCAGCAGAATACCCGGCAGCCCCGGTCCCACCAGCTGCACGGTGCGCTCCACAAAGAACGCGCCGCCGGCCAGGAATGAGACATCGAAGATAAAGCATGCGGCAAAGCTCATGAGCATCAAGGCGGCGGTGATCACGGTGCCGGCGGGCGACAGCTTGTCCTCGCCAAAGATATCCGTCATGTACCAGTTGCGCTTGGACGAGGTCATGGTGCGGCCCATGGAGCCGTGGTACTGGCGACCGTCCGGATCCGTGCATGTGCCGCCCAGGTAGACGGCAATGCGCTTCTTCTTGCTGTCGCGGCCCCACGGGGTGAGCAGGACGATGGCGATAAACAGGACAATAGCGACCATGATAACCAGATTGTCCACGTCGATCAGGCGCGGCACCATCTGGAAGACCTCTTGCAGGTAGGGCCCAATCACGTATTGGGAGATCACCGGCAGCAGCAAACAGCAGCCAATGAGCAGGGCGGAGATGGTACCCACGGCAAACCACTCGGTGCGGTGCACGCCGCCCTCGGCGTTCTCAGCCCTCTGCGGCACGCCGGCCAGCTTGCCCAGCCACTTTGCCCAGAAGAAGAACGTGGCGGCAGAGCCAAACGCCAGGAAGATCAAGAAGATGACGTTGCCGGTCTCCGCAAAGGAAACCAGCGTCGCCCACTTGGAGATGAGCATGCCAAACGGCGCGACGAACATGCCCATGATGCCCAGCATCATCAGGCGGGTAAGGCGCGGCAGGCGGGCGAAGAGCCCGTCCATGTCCTCGATGTTGCGGCTGCCGATGCGATGCTCGACCGTGCCCACGCACAGGAACAGCAGCGACTTGGACACGGTATGGAAGATGATGAGGAAGATGGCCGCCCACACGGCCTCGGAGGTGCCCACGCCCGCGCACGCGGAGATAAGGCCCAGGTTGGCGATGGTGGAGTACGCCAGCACGCGCTTGGCGTTGCTCTGCGAGATGGCCATGAAGCTGCACAGCACAAAGGTGATGCCGCCCACGCCCACCACCATAAAGGACGCCACGGGATAGATAAGGTACAGCGGAGCCAGCTTGACCAGCAGGAACACGCCCGCCTTGACCATGGTGGACGAGTGCAAAAGCGCGCTGGTGGGAGTGGGCGCGACCATGGCGCCCAGCAGCCACTTGTGGAACGGCATCTGCGCCGCCTTGGTGAGGCCAGCGACGGAGAGAAGCATCAACGGGATGATCATCGCCCACGAATCCGCGCTTTGGGCAATGGCGGGCATGGCGTTGATGGACAGCGGCACGTGGATGGTGTGCAGGTAGATCACGGCGATGTGGAACGCCAGGCCGCCCACCATGTTGAGGTTGATCTGCAGCAGGGCGTTCTTCTTAGCCTCGGGCGTTTGCGTGTAGCCGATCATAAGAAACGAGCAGACCGTGGTGATCTCCCAGCCGGCGAGGATCCAGTCCATGTTGTCGGAGAGGACGATGACGAACATCGCAGACAGAAAGAGAAACATAAGCGCCAGGAACTTGTTGCGGCGATCATGCGGCTCGCGGCCCTCGCGCGCAGCTGCCGCGTCCTCATGATGCTGGAAATCCTTCATGTAGCCCAGGGCGTAAACGCAGATGACGCTGCCCACGATGCCGACGATGAGCACCATGATGACCGACAGGTTGTCGATGTACATGGGGGCCGCGAATGCGTCCTCCGGCGCCATCGCCAAAGACCCGCACCAGATGGAAGCGACCATCTGCACCGCGCCGATCGCCATGGCGAATGGGTTGCGCCAACGAACCGCGTACACCAGCACCACCGCGCAAAGCAACAGGTCGATGGCGACCGCCACGTAGTTGCCCGTGAGCGACAAGCCCGGAGACATCACGAAAAACTGCGGATTGTTCATATAGAGCACGCCCGTTGCGATAGCCGCAAGCGCCGTCGCGCCCGCGCCCGCAATCGCAACCGGATCGCGTTGGCTGTCCTGCTTGAGAAACAGCATGAGTGCCGCGACCACCAGCGGGATCGCGATCAATACGCCAAGCAAAGCCATAGGGACCCCTCAATCACCCGGTCTTTGAGCCATATGGAGTTATGGTACACCTGTGGAGAGATATCATTTGCCTATCTTTCCGCTTGGGTAACATTTTTCGCTAAGCGGTAGCGCGCCTCCCCAGGCATGCCCCCGCGTGTGCGCTTCGCGGAGGACGGCGGCAGGGTGCGGCAGCGGCGGCGGCGCGAAAGGGGGTCATTTTCTTGAAAACGCCATTTGGACGCTTTTTTCTAAGATTTGCCCCTGAAAAAACGTCCAAATGGCGTTCTCATCAAATGGAGACCGCCCAAGGCGGAGCTCTTCCACAGATGCTTGAGATACCGCACCCCCATATGCAACGCAAACGCGAGAACAAAGCCCATGAGACCAACGAGCAGCGAGCCGCCCAGGACCTCGAGCGCGCCGCATTGCTCCCACAGCGATGGCGCAGCGTTTCCGTAGTCGTCAACCCGCGGGCGGACGCTGGTCCACAGCGCAAAGATGGTTCCCGCCACACCAAAGGCTATGTCGATGAAGAGGGCGATCTTTGCACCGCCGCGCAGGGATCTGCCAAACAAGCGCTCAAACTTATACCTGATTCCCATGGCGACCCTCCGATAACTAGGCGCTATACGCATCTCCTATCCTGGGTTTTCGCAAAGCGGGCGATCCGGGTCAACGGCAGCAGGATGGTTTTTCGGCCGTTGGAAATATCCTGACAGCGCGCTGACCGCCAGCTGGCAAGCGGCTAACAGGACGCGCGGTCGCTCGCAGGCAAACGGTGGACGAAGGCCTCCCTTGCCGCAGGCATGGCGCGCGGTCGCCGCGGCATTTGAGCAAGCGGCATAAAAAACGCGCCGGTCCGTACTCGAACCGACGCGTAGCGACAAGACTTTGGATAAGGGCCTTTAGCCTGCCATCAGGGACGACACGCGCTAAGCGCGGGCATCCTCGATGATCTTCTTGACGGTGGCCTGCAGCTCGGCAAGGTTCTCCTCGCTGGGGATCCACTGCTGGGTGATAACCGGCACGGGCAGGTTGAACTTAGCCTTCTCAAGCTCGTCGTACACCTGCTTGGGACCAAGCGGGGCCCAACCATAGGAGCCAAATGCCAGACCGATGCGCTGGTCGTTCTTGGGCGACAGGCCGCGCATGTAGGTAAGGAAGCTGGCGACGGTGGGCAGCATGTTGGAATTGAGGGTAGGCGAGCCAACGGCAACGTAGCGAGCATCGCACAGATCGGTCATGATATCGGAGATATGAGAGGCCTTGACGTCGATCAGCTTGGCGGAGATGCCCTCGGCAATGAAGGAGTCGCAGATCTCGCGAGCCATCATCTCGGTGGAGTGCCACATGGAGTCAAAGACCACCACGGCCTTCTCCTCGGTCTGGTACGTGGTCCAAGCCTCGTACTTCTCCAGAATCTTGTCGATGTGGGAGCGCCAGATGCAGCCGTGGCTGGGGGCGATCATCTTGAGCTCAAGACCCTTGACCGCCTCGAGCGCCTTGTGCGCCTGCATGCCGTACGGCCACACGATGTTGGCGTAGTACTTCTTGGCCTGCTTCATGATCTCGCACAGGTCGTTCTCGTCATCAAAGCGCTTGGTGGTGGCGTAGTGCTGACCAAAGGCGTCGTTGGAGAACAGAATCTGGTCGACGTCGGAATAGGTGACCATGTTGTCCGGCCAGTGGACCATGGGGGTGGTCACAAAGGTGAGGGTGCGCTCGCCGATGTTCAGGGTATCGCCGCTCTTGACGGGCGTTGCCTCGATGCCAAAGTGGGCCTTGACCTCGTTGACGCCCGCGCCGGCGCTAGCGTAGATCTGCGCGTTGGGAGCGATCTTGTGGATTACGGGCAGGGAGCCGGAGTGGTCCATCTCGACATGGTTGGTGATAACCACGTCGATCTTGGCGGGGTCGACAACCTGGGAGATGCGCTGGACCAGCTCGTTGGAGAAGGTCGCCTTGCAGGTGTCGATCAGCGTGATCTTCTCGTCCATGATCAGATACGCGTTGTAAGTGATGCCGGCCTCGGTGGTGTAGCCGTGGAACAGGCGCTCATTCCAGTCGATGCCGCCAACCCACCAGACCTTGGGCGAAATCTCGATCGCATTCAGCATGTCGTTTCCTCTCTCATGCCTAAACTCAAGCCTAAACTCATACCTTGGGGCAAAGGACGCTCACGGGCGGCCCAAGCCGTTTGAACTGCACACATAATAGCACGTTGATATGGACGCGCTGATGGCTCCTCCATATGCTACTTACGCCATATCCATTTACCATGAATGCGGACGAGAAAGGGGCGGACCCACCAGGGCCCACCCCATCGAGTTGCGAAAACATCTAACGGGACGGCAACGCCATCCAAGCGGAGCGCGACCGGACCGTCCGCCCTGAAACCTAGCGACCCTGCGCGCGGGAGTGCTCGTAGAACTCGACCAGGCGCTTCTGCACGTCATAGGGCACCTGCTCGTAGCCGGCGGGCTCCATGGTGAAGTCGCCGGTGCCGCGGGTGAGCGAGCGCAGGCGGGTTGCGTAGTCAACCAGCTCGGCGTAGGGCACGGTAGCGTTGACCACGGTGTCGCCCTGCTTGTTGGTGTCCATGCCGGTTACGCGGCCGCGGGAGGCGGATACGTCGCCCATCACGGCGCCGGCGTAGCTCTCCGGAATGGTGACCGTGATGTCCATCATGGGCTCGAGGATCACGGGGTCGGCGTCGGCGCAGGCCTTCTTGAGACCAATTCGTGCGGCGGTACGGAACGCCATCTCGTTGGAGTCGACGGGGTGATAGGAGCCGTCGTAGCAGGCGACGCGAATACCCGTGAGCGGGTAGCCGGCGATGATGCCGTCCTTCATGGTCTCCTGGACGCCGCGATCGACTGCGGGGATCAGCGAGCGCGGAATGCGTCCGCCCACAACCTCGTCCACAAACTCATAGTCGGTACCGTCGACAAGCGGCTCGACGCGCAGGTAGCAATCGCCAAACTGGCCGGCGCCGCCGGTCTGCTTCTTGTGGCGACCCTGGGCGCTGGCGACGCGGCGGATGGTCTCGCGATACGGGATGCGGATGGGGACTATGTGGGCCTCGACCTTGGTGCGCTCCTCCAAGCGATTGAGCAGGACGGAAACCTGGGCCTCGCCCACGGCGGAGATGATGGTCTGGCCGGTCTCCTCGTCGCGGTCGATGCTCATGGTGGGATCGGCATCGCACGCCTTCTCGATAAACGTGAAGAGCTTCTCCTCGTCCCCACGGTTCTCCGCCTCGATGGCGATGCGGTACTGGGAGTTGGGGAACTTGAAGGCGGCGGCCTCCACCTTGCCGGAGACGGACAGGGTATCGCCGGTCTCCGCGTTCATC
Organism: Collinsella sp. UBA1693; assembly: GCF_002320115.1. Classification (NCBI taxonomy): domain Bacteria; kingdom Bacillati; phylum Actinomycetota; class Coriobacteriia; order Coriobacteriales; family Coriobacteriaceae; genus Collinsella; species Collinsella sp. UBA1693. The sequence continues at coordinate 219,080 of NZ_DCJT01000002.1, read as the reverse complement.
TTGGGAACGACAACGATATCGCCCGCGTAGGCGTGGCCGACCTCGGTCATCTCGCGGCCGCACATAACGTAGAGGTGCGACATGCGGTCGCCCTTGCGGGTGCGGGCGTTGACCAGCTCCATGCCGGGCTCGATGGTGCCGGTGAGGACCTTGATAAAGGACAGTCGACCCTGGCCGGGGTCGTTCAAGGTCTTGAAGACAAAGACGACGGGGCGCTCGTCCTCAGAGGAGATCTTGAGCTTGTCGCCGTCGATAAGGGGCATCTCGCCGTAGTCGGTGGGCGCGGGGAAGTACGACGCGATGTCATCCATAAGGGAGTTGACACCCTGTTCCTTGATGCAGCTGCCGGCAAAGACCGGGACGAAGATGCGCTCGGCGATCGCCTTGGAGAGCAGTCCCTCGACCTCGTCCTGGGTCAGGGCCTCGCCCTCAAGGTACTTCTCCATCAGCTCGTCATCGGCCTCGGCGACCAGCTCGCACAGAGTCTCGTGCGCGGCCTCGGCCTGGGCGCGGTACTCCTCCGGAATCTCGGACTCGGTCTGCTTGGTGCCCTCGCACTGGCGGGCCTTCATGCGGACCAGGTCGATAATGCCGTGGAAGTCATCGCCCACGCCCCAAGGCAGGGTGACGGCGCCAAGACGCATGCCAAAGCGCTCGCGCAGGAGCTCCATGCACGCCTCGTAATCGGCGTTTTCCTTGTCGACGCGATTCACAAAGACGGCGCGCGCCAGGCGAAGATCCTCGGCCGCGTACCAAAGCTTGACGGTAGTGGGCTGCGGGCCGGCGGCGGCGTCGACCACAAACAGGGCGCTTTCAGAAACGCTCATGGCCGCGTAGGCGTCGCCGATGAAGTCGGGATAGCAGGGGGCGTCCAAAACGTTGATGCGGACGTCTTTCCAGTCGATCGGCGCGATAGCGGTCGAGATTGAGAACTCGCGCTTGACCTCTTCAGCGTCGTAATCGAGGGTAGGCTTGGTGCCTGCGTGGCCGCCCAGACGGGCGGTCTTGCCAGAAAGGTGAAGCATGGCCTCCGCGAGCGAGGTCTTGCCCACCCCGCCTTGGCCTACGAGCACCACGTTCCTCACGTTGTCGGTCTTGGGCGCGCCCATAATAACCTCCCTTTCGCCCCGCGCGGCCGCACAAGTGCCCGCGCCAGAGCTGGTCGCGAACGTGCGTGGACGCGGGTGATGGGCGGCTCATGCGCGAAGCCAGGGTCGATTGGGTCTTTAGGGGCACCGGGTCGCCGTCCCCAAGCTCTCCGCGCACGGACGGCGCGTGGGCGGGTCGCCCTGCCGTACCGCGCGGAGCGGGTAAACGCGGATGTACAGGCACCGCGCTGCCAAAAAGCCCAAAAGCCAAGGCCTCGAACGTGCGCCGCTTAACGCCGCGAGCGCACCGTCCTTTTGTCCTATGTGCCCCAGCCTACCCTTATGAGGGCGAGCGCAACCCGTACTTTCGCCAAGCGGTGCGCAGGACGGGCTCTGACGGAAAGCCCTAAGCGCCTTTCGCCAGACATGCATCATGCTAGGCAACCTTCAGCCAAGCTCATTTTGATGAAAAAAGTAGGTGCTCTTTTCATCAATGAAGAGAGCGGGGGCGCCCTTGGTCGCCATCCCCCAGCTCGCGGACCAGGCTCAACAGCCTGCTTGCCCATAGCATGTCGCGCGCTCCAAGGATCGCCCGCGCGCGCCGCATGCTGGACCAAATAATGCGTTAGTGCGATGCGGCCGGTGTGCCAAATAATCGCTTAGTGCGGAGGTTGGGACAAATAGTCGCTTAGTGCGGTTCAAATCGTGTCAAATAATGCCTTAGTGCGGTCCGGACGAGAGATAGCAATGGTACCCTATGAATAGGGCGTCCGCATCGCCCAAGCTAGAAGAATCGGGCGATGCTGCTCGATGTATAAGGCAGGTCCGTCAGATCGCCTTCAATCCGCACTAACGCGCTATTTGACCAAATCTCCGCACTAACGCACTTTTTGACATTCCGCCTTCCCGCACTAAGACGTTATTTTGCACCTCTCCTCTCGCACCGCTTTCAAGCAGCTCGCACCTTGGTCATGAGGCGTATAACTCGCTCCGGTCAGCACACCCAGCACTGCACGCCGGGCAGCACCGTCATCCCCAGCGAGCGCTGCAAGGCAAACGAGGGCTCGTTCCCCAGCACCACCTGCCCCTGGGGCACGCGGCCCGCGGCGAGCATGCGCGCAATCGCCTCGCCCTCCAGCTCGCGGGCGTAGCCGCGCCGGCGATACCGTGCGAGAACCTCGAGCATGCCTATGGTCCCCTCATCATGCTCGCCAATAAATCCCACCAGATCGCCGGCGACGTCGAAGCCTCCGTACACCCAGCCGTCCGCCAGGTGCCGCAGAATATCCTCTCTTGGCAGTCCATCGTACTGGGTGGCGACCGCATCCAGCCACTCCACGCCCAAGCGCTCGATGCGAAGCGACCCCTGCACGGAAGGAGGCTCCGTGCCCTCGTACACGCACACCCGGTAGCGCGTGATCGATTCCTCCGCATAGCCGCACGCGACCGCGTGGTCGGCGTCCGCAAACAGCACCACAGAATCGCCCAGCTCACGGGCCGCGCCAGCAAGCACGCGCCGTGCGGCGGCATCATCCACCGCGGCGTGCAGATAGTTTTGGGACGAGGGCAGGTAGAGCAACACGCCGTCCGCAGACACATGGTCCACGCGCGCACGGCCAAGCCGCAGCGACTCCGTCATGGACACCACCTCGCGCGGGTCCGTCCACGCGGCCAGCCGTTCAAGCGCCTCGCGTACCGCGGGCGCTGCGGGCATCCCGTTCTCGTCGCCCACGCAGCGCGCCGGCGAGCCGGCATCCACCCTACTCATCGCCCTCAGCGCCCTCGCCCTCTCCGGGCAACGCCACCTCGGTCATAAGGTCGCTCATCATCTTGAGCAGGTCGCTTAGGCCATCTAGCTGGTCGGGCGTGAGCCGCTCGCGAAGGCGGCCCATGACCGTGCGCATGTAGTCGCTGCTGATGTTGTAGTAGTCCAGGTATTTCTGGGTGGGCATAAGGTGGTACTCGCGGCCGTCCTCCTCGGACTGGACCTTTTCCACATACCCTTTGCGCACCAAGCTTGCGATCTTGTACGCCGCGTTGGACGAGGACACGCGCATGAAGTCGGCGAACTCCTTCACCGTGGGCGACCCCAGCGCATAGATCGCCTCCATGGCGAACGCCTCCACCGTGGTAAGGCTCGCCTCGCGATTTTGAAACCGCGCGAACGTCTCTTGGTAAAAGTGCAGCTTAAACTTAGAGTACACCACGGCGAACCGCTTCTCCAACTCGTTTTCTGCCATGATGCGCAACCTCGTTTCCGCTTCAACAACTCCCATCGCTTGCAAGGTTTCGCGCGCTACTCCGGCACGGGGCCAAGCGCCAGCGCAAGCTCAACGGTGGCAGCCACCTCATCGTCCACGCGGGCGACACCCTCCACAAAGGCGAAGTCACCGCGTACGCGCGTGATGCGGCTCTCAAGTGTAAGCACGTCGCCGGGGGTGACCTGGCGGCGGAAGCGCGCCTTGTTTACCGAGCCCAGAAAACCAATGCGACCGCTGTTCTGCGGAAGCGAGAGCATCGCCACGGCCGCAACCTGTGCAAGCGCCTCAATTATAAGCACGCCCGGCATTACGTGGTACTGCGGAAAATGCCCCATGAACGCGGGGTCGGCCACGCTGACGCACTTGATGCCGCGCGCCCACTCGCCCGCCTCCCCGTCCACGATGCGGTCGACCATGGCAAGCGGAAACCGATGCGGCAAAACGCTGGCGATCTGGTTGGAGTCGAGTTTGAGCATCTTAGCCCTCCCATTTCTTAAACAGCAGGCAGGCGTTGTGGCCGCCAAACCCCAGCGAGTTGGACAGCGCGTAGCGCACAGGCATGCGGCGCGCGCCCTCCGTCACGTAGTCAAGGTCGCAGGCGGGATCCGCCTCACGGTAGTTGATGGTGGGCGGCACCGCGCCGTCGCGCAGGGCCTGGGCGCACAGCACGGCCTCCACCGCGCCCGCGGCTCCCAGCAGGTGCCCGGTCATGGATTTGGTGGAGCTCACTGCTATCTCGTAGGCGCGCGGACCAAAAAGCGTCTTGATGGCAGCGGTCTCGCAGCTATCGTTGAGCGAGGTGGAGGTGCCGTGCGCGTTGATGTAATCAACTTGATCGGGGGTCACGCCGGCATCGTCCAAAGCCTGCGCCATGGCGCGCGCACCGCCCTCGCCCTGTGGAGCGGGCGAGGTGATGTGATGGGCGTCGCATGTCACGCCGTAGCCCGCAACCTCCGCGATGATTCCGGCGCCGCGTGCCCGGGCGTGCTCCAGCTCCTCCAGCACCAGCATGCCGGCACCCTCGCCCATAACAAACCCGCTGCGTCGGGCGTCAAAGGGAATGGAGGCGCAGGAGGGGTCGTCGCCCACGTGCAGCGCGCGCATGGTGGTGAAGCCGCCCACGCTCAACGGCGTGATCGCTGCCTCCGTGCCTCCGGCGACCATAACCTCGGCGTAGCCGTCGCGAATATGGCGAAACGCATCGCCCACCGCGTTGGAGCCGCCGGCGCACGCAGCCACGGGACAGGTGCACATGCCTTGCAAGCCAAAGGCGATGGCGATGTTGCCGGCGGCCATATTGGAGATGCCCATGGGGATGTAGAAGGGCGAGCAGCGGTCGAAGCCGCGGGCCAAGCAGCGCGTCTGCTGGTTCTCGGTCTCTTCCACGCCGCCGATGCCGCTGGATACAGAGACGCCGGCGCGCGTGCGGTCCACAGCATCCAGATCAAGGCCGCTCGCCTCCACCGCCTCGCGCGCGGCGGCCAGGGCAAGCTGGGTAAAGCGCGCCAGGTGCTTGGACTCCTGCGCGCCCAGGGCGTCGGCCGCGCTCCAGTCTTTCACCTCTGCGGCCAGGTGCACCCTCTGCGCGCTCGCATCGTAGCGGGTGATGGGGCCGATGCCGCACGTTCCCCGCAGCGCCGCGGCCCACGTGTCCTCGGCGGAGTTGCCCAAGGGCGTGATGGCGCCCATGCCGGTGATAACTACCCTGCGTTTCATGGTTGTTCCCTTCTGCCCAGATCGCCTACATCGCCATGCCGCCGTCGACACAAAGCACCTGGCCGGTGATGTACGACGCTTCGTCCGATGCCAAAAACGCCACGGCGCGCGCCACGTCCTGCGGCGTCCCCGCGCGCCCCGCCGGAATGCCCGAGCACATGAAGTCCCTTGCCGCCTGCGGCATGGCCGCGGTCATATCCGTCTCGATAAAGCCCGGCGCCACGGCGTTGACCGTGATGCCGCGAGACGCCACCTCGCGCGCCAGCGACTTGGTCATACCGATGAGGCCCGCCTTACTCGCCGCGTAGTTCACCTGGCCGGCGTTGCCGCGCAGGGCAACTACGCTGCTCAGGTTGATGATGCGGCCCCAGCGAGCGCGCATCATGGGGCGAAGTGCCTCGTGCGCGCACAGAAACGCGCCCGTGAGATTGGTCGCCACCACCTGTTCGAACTCGTCCGCCCCCATACGCGCCGCCAATTTGTCGCGGGTGATGCCGGCGTTGTTCACCAGCACGTCCACCCCGCCAAACGCCTCGCGCGCGGATGCGATCAGCCGCGACGCCGCTTGGGCGCTCACCACATCCGCCTGCACGGCCACGGCGCCGGCGCCCGCCGCCTGGACCAGCTCCACGGTCTGCTGCGCCGCCTGCTTGTTGCCCGCAAAGGAGAACACCACGTTCATGCCGCGCGACGCCAGCTCAACGCAGATCGCTCGTCCAATGCCGCGGCTGCCACCGGTTACCACGGCGGTCCTAGCGCCGGTCTCCTTCATCTCATCAGCCATTGTTGGCTCCCTTCAACTGGACGAGGAGACCCTCCACGTCCTCGCACGTCTCAACCGCTATCGCGCGCATCTGCGGCGCGACCCGGCGCACCAGGCCGCTCAGCACGCGACCCGGACCAATCTCAACCACCGTGTCCACGCCCAACTGCGCCAGGCGCTCGATGGTCTCTTGCATGCGCACCGCGGTTTGCACCTGACGCTCGAGCAGCTCCGGTACCGTGTCGCGCGGGCCCATCTCGCGACCAAGGCAGTTGAACAGCACGGGGATACGCATGGGCCCAAGCTCCATGCCCGCCAACCGCTCGCGAAGCTCGTCGCCCGCAGGTGCCAGAAGCGAGGTATGGAAGGGGCCGCTCACCTTAAGCGGCACGCAACGGCGGGCGCCGGCGGCACGCAGCAGCTCCACCGCGCACGCGACCGCCGAGGCATCGCCAGCGATCACGGTCTGGCCGGGGCAGTTGTAGTTGGAGACCTCTACCACCGCCGGCGCCGCCTGCTCCCCAGCCGCGGCCACGCAGCGCTCTACGTCTGCACGATCGAGCCCGAGGACAGAGACCATGGCCGTATCGCGCCCGGCGGCGGCGCGCTCCATGGCCGCCCCGCGAAACGCCGCGAGCTCCACCGCCTGCGCCCCATCGAACACGCCGGCGCAAGCCAGCGCGGAGTACTCGCCCAGGCTGAGACCTGCCACATAATCCGGTCGCACGCCCAGGCCGTTGAGCACGCGCGCAAGGCCCACGGCAAACGCCACCATGCAGGGCTGGGTGAACTCGGTTTGGGCGAGCGTCGCCTCGTCCCCATCAAACATGAGCGCCTTCAGGTCAAAGGACAGCCGCGGCTCATCCAGCGCGGCGCGAAACTCCGGGTAGGCCTGGTACAGGTCGCGACCCATGCCCGCATGCTGCGAGCCCTGGCCGGCAAAGAGAAACGCGAGGCTCATCTACTCCCCCTCCTCGTTCACATGCGCGGCGGCCGCGGCACCGGCGGCTGGCGCGACACCGACAGCAGGCCCGCAGGCAGCGGCGACGCCCGCGCCCGCAAGCCGCCCAAGCGATGCGCACACGCGACAGCACTCGTCCACCATCTGCTGAAAGATCTCGCGGGCGGGACGAACGCCGTGTACCATGGCCGCCACCTGGCCCGCCATAAAGCTGCCGGTATCTAAGTCGCCATCTGCCACCGCGCGGCGCAACGACCCCAACGTCATCGCCTCGAGCTCGTCACGCGAAGGATTGGCCTGCTCCAGCGCCAGGTACTCGCGGGCCATCTTGTTCTTGAGCACGCGCACCGGCGCGCCAGACGAGCGGCCCGTCACCACGGTGTCGTTTGAGCCCGCCTTGATGACCAGCTGCTTGTAGTTGTCATGCACCGGGCACTCCTCGCTAGCCAGCAGGCAGGTGCCCACCTGCACGCCGCACGCGCCCAGGGCAAGGGCCGCCGCCATCTGGCGACCGTCTGCGATGCCACCCGCCGCGATCACGGGCACGTCGACCGCGTCGACCACCTGCGGCACCAGCGCCATGGTGGTGGTCTCGCCCACGTGTCCGCCGCTCTCCGTTCCCTCCGCGATCACGCCGTCGATGCTATAACGCGCCAGTCGACGGGCCAAGACGGGCGCCGCCACCACGGGGAACACCTTGATGCCCGCCTCTTTCCAGGCGTCCATGTACTTGCCGGGGTTGCCGGCGCCGGTGGTCACCACGCTTACGCCCTCTTCCACCACCACGCGGGCGAGCTCGTCGACGTGCGGGTTCATGAGCATGAGGTTCACGCCAACGGGCCGCGTAGTGAGCGCGCGGGCCTGGCGAATCTGCCGGCGCAGCGCGGGGGCGTCCATGCCGCCGGCTGCCACCAGACCCAGCGCTCCCGCGTTGGACATAGCCGCGGCGAACGCACCGGTGGCGACGTTGGCCATGCCACCTTGGATGATGGGGAACTCGGTTCCCAGCAGCTCGTTGAGCTTCATTGCTATCTCCATTCGTCTAAGCAAGCTCTATCAAGGCGCCCGCCCATGTAAGGCCAGCGCCAAACCCCAGGCACATCGCGCGCTGGCCACCCGCCAGCTCGCCGGAACGCACCAGCTGATCAAGCAGCAGAGGCACGCTGGCGGCAGACGTGTTGCCCACGTCCGCGATGTTGCCCCGGCACCTGGCGGGATCCGCTCCCAGCTTTTTGACAACAACGTCGATGATGCGCTGGTTTGCCTGGTGGAACACATAGCGGTCCACCTGGTCGACGTCCAGCCCCGCGCGGTCAAGCACCTCTTGTGCGCACGCCGGCAGAACGCTGGTGGCAAAGCGAAAGACCGCTCGTCCATCCATATGCAGGTAAGAAGGCGCGGACGAGGACACGCCCGGTACCCACAGCGACTCCGCGTCGCCGCGCGACCCCCACACGCAGCCGAGCGAGGGAGCATCTTCCTGATAGCGCAGCACCGCCGCACCGGCGCCGTCGCCAAAGAGCACGCAGGTGGTACGGTCGGTAAAATCAAGCACGCGGCTCAAGGCCTCCGCACCAACAACCAGCGCATAGGGAGAGCGCGCCGTGGGCAGCAGGCACTGGGCAACGTGCATGCCGTAAACAAAGCCCGCGCACGCCGCATTGATATCTAGGCAAAACGCGTCTTGCGGCAGGCCCAGATCCGCCTGCAGGCGACACGCTACGGACGGCGTTGCCGTCTGCGCGGTAAACGTGGCCACCAGGCACACGCCCACCTGCTGCGGATCGATCCCCGCAGCGTCCAGCGCGCGACGGGCCGCGGTCGCCGCCAGATCAAAATGACCGTCGAGCGAATCCTCGTCCAAAAACCGGCGCTCGCGAATACCCGTGCGCTCAGAAATCCACTCATCAGAAGTGTCGACCATGCGCGCCATGTCATCGTTGGTGACCCTGCGCGCGGGCAGCGCCGACCCCGTGCCCACCAGCTTGACGCCGCTCATACGCGCCCCCTTCTCACCGCGGACGAGCCTATGGCGCGAAACCGCTCCGCGCGCTCGCGAGCCACAGCCGCAGCGCCCTTCTTCTCAAACGCCGCCAGCTCGCGCGTCAACACCGCGTCCAACGTCTGCATAAGCGCCTGGGGGTTGAGGTGCGCGCCGCCGGCGGGCTCGGGTATCACGCCATCGACTACGCCCAGCTCAAGCAGATCGGCGGCGGTAAGCTTCATGACCTCGCACGCCTCATCCGCGCGCGAGGCGTCCTTCCACAGAATGCTCGCGAACCCCTCCGGCGACAGCACGGAATACACCGCGTTCTCCAGCATGAGCACGCGATTGCCCACCGCCAGCGCCAGAGCGCCGCCGCTGCCGCCCTCGCCCATGACCACGCTGATCACGGGCACGCGCAGACCGCTCATCACGCTGATGGTGCGGGCGATGGCCTCGCCCTGGCCGCGCGCCTCCGCCTCTAGACCGGGGTAGGCGCCCGGGGTATCGACAAACGTCAGCACCGGGCGGGCGAACTTCTCTGCATCGAGCATGACTCGCTGGGCCTTGCGATAGCCCTCCGGCGTCGCCATGCCAAAATTGAAGCGCACGCGGTCCTCCACCGTGGACCCCTTGCGGTTGCCCAAGACCGTGACGGGACGGCCGTGGAACAGGGCGATGCCTCCCATGATGCTGGGGTCGTCCGCGCACAGGCGGTCGCCGCGCTGCTCGAAAAAGTCCTCGAATAGGGCATCGACCACTTCGGCCACCCCCGGGCGCTGCGGTTCTCGGGCAAGCGCCACGCGCTGTGCGGCCGTGAGGGGCGCGCCCGGCTGCATCGCGGGCTCGACATTCTCGCTATCCAACGCGTTCAACCTCCCTTCCGTACAGTGCCAGCAGGCGCGCCAGCGTCGCCCTCATGCGGGCGCGGGGCACCACCTGGTCAATAAAGCCGTGCTCTAGCAGGTACTCCGCCGTTTGAAAGCCATCGGGCAACTTCTCACCAATGGTCTGCTCGATCACGCGCGGCCCGGCAAAACCAATGAGCGCTCCGGGCTCCGCCAGCGTCACATCGCCCAAGCTTGCAAAGCTCGCCGTGACGCCACCCGTGGTGGGATTGGTCATAACAGAGATGAACAGCCCGCCGCGCTGGGAAAACTCGCGCAGCGCAACCGTGGTCTTGGCCATCTGCATCAGCGAGACGGCGCCCTCTTGCATGCGCGCCCCACCGCTTGCGCAAAAGACCACCAGCGGCAGGCGCCCCTTGGCGGCGCGCTCAACCAGCCGGACAAGCTTCTCGCCCACCGCAGCACCCATGCTGCCCATCAAAAAGCGCGTATCCATCGCCGCTATGGCGACCTTGCATCCACCAATGCGCGCCGTGCCCGCTACCAGCGCATCTGCCAGGTGCGTCTTTCGCGAAAGCCCGCGAACCTTGTCCACGTACCCGGGAAACTCCAGCGGATCCGTAGTCGCCAGGGCGCGGTCTGCCTCTTTAAACGAGCCCGTATCCACCACCAGCGCGATGCGCTCGCGGGCGGCCAGGGCAAAGTGGTGGCCGCAATAAGGGCACACCAGCCGGTTCTGCGCAAGATCCGCCGCCGCTATATCGCGCGAGCATGCAGGGCAGGCGGTGGACGATGACAAGGACGGCGCCCCGCCCGCAACAGCGCCCGACGGCCCCGCGGCGAGCTCGGCCATACCGCGCGCCGGAATACCCCGACGGAGCCCCTTTAAGGCCACCATCCTGCGACGGCGCTCCTCCAAAAAGCCAGCCATGCGCCTTTACGCCTCCTTGCCATACGAGCTCCACGCAAGCAACTCGTCCAAGTTTTGATCCAAAAACGATGTGTTGTAGCTACCGCGCACAAACTGGGGGTGATACATAATCTGATGCAGCACGTCCACCGTCGTTGCGGGGCCCTGCACCGTGAACTCCTCGAGCGCTCGGCGCATGCGGCGGATCGCCTGAAGGCGCGTTGGCGCGTGGACAATCACCTTAGCCGCCAGCGAGTCGTAATAGGGCGACAGCTCGCAGCCGCTGTACAGCAGCGAATCCGTGCGCACCCCGCAGCCCGACGGCATGTGCACCAGGCCCACATGCCCGGGGCTGGGCGCGAACCCGCGCGCCGGATCCTCCGCGTTGATGCGGCACTCGATGGCGTGGCCGCGCAGCTCAACCTGCTCCTGCGTCACACTGAGCGGCAGGCCCTGGGCGATGCGAATCTGCTCGCGCACCAAATCGATGCCGCTCACCATCTCGGTCACGGGATGCTCCACCTGGATGCGCGTATTCATCTCGATGAAGTAGTACGCACCGGAAGGATCGAGCACAAACTCGATGGTGCCCGCGTTGACATAGCCCGCAGCTCGCGCGGCCGCCACCGCAGAGACCGCCATGCGCTGGCGCAGGTCTTGATCCAGCGCGTGCGAGGGCGACTCCTCTACCATCTTTTGGCTTCTGCGCTGCACGCTGCAATCGCGCTCGCCCAAGTGGACGATGTTGCCCTGCGTGTCCGCAATGATCTGGAACTCGATATGCCGTGGGTTGAGCACCAGCTTCTCCAGGTACATCTCATCGTCCCCAAAACACGCCCGGGCCTCCGCGCGCGCCTCTTCAAAGAGCTGCTCGAGCTGGGCGGGATCGAACACGCGACGCATGCCGCGTCCGCCTCCGCCCGCCGCCGCCTTGATGAGCACGGGGTATCCGATGGCGTCCGCGACGCGCGCCGCCTCCGCCGCCGTGGCAATGCCGCCCTCAGAACCCGGCACCACGGGCACGCCCGCTTGCTGCATGAGCTCGCGAGCCGCAGCCTTGTTGCCCATGGCGCGCATCACGTCGCCGGAAGGCCCCACAAACACCAGGTCCTCGCGCGCGCAGGCATCTGCAAAGTCGGCGTTCTCGGACAAAAAGCCATACCCCGGGTGCACCGCCTCGCAGCCCGTCGCCTTGGCGACCGTGAGCAGCGCATCTTGGTTAAGGTAACTATCCTGCGCGCGGGCGGGTCCAATGCACCAAGAATGCTCGGCCAGCTGCACGGCCAGCGAATCCTTATCCGCTTGGGAATAGACCACTACAGGGTCGATATCAAGCTCTCGGCAGGCGCGCAGGATGCGCACGGCGATCTCTCCGCGGTTGGCGATCAACATTCGCTTGAACATGGGCTCCCCTATACCGTGCGGTAGCGGATGAGCGGCGCTTCATATGAGACCAGCTCGCCATCCGCAACCAGGATCTCTTCTATTACGCAATCGCAGGGGGCCGTGACCTCGCTCATCATCTTCATGGCCTCAAGCAGGCAGACGGTTTGCCCGGCGACCACGCGATCGCCCACGGCAACATACGGAGCCTTGTCCGGGGCGGGGGCGGCGTAAAACGTGCCCACCAACGGCGCGGTGATGCACGGGCCCTGGGGTTCCGGCGAGGGCGGCGCGGCCTCTGCAATGACGGGCGCGGGCTCGGCAGGCACGGGACCGCCCGGCGTCGCGACCGCGACCGTCGCGCCCGGCGCTGCAGCCGCGGCGGCGCAGCGATCCAGCTCGACCGTGGTGCCGCCCGTCTGAACCCTCATATGCGCAAGACCACTTGCGGCAAAGCGCTCGATCAGCTCGATTACCTCTTTGTTGTTCATTTCTCGCCCCCTGAACCACGCCCGCTGCGCACGTGCGCGACTTAAAGCTGGGCCTCTACGTAGTCGGCAAGGTCGGCCACGGTCTTGAACTGGTCAAGCTGGGTATCGGTGATCTCGATGTCAAAAGCCTCCTCAACGGCCATGACCAGCTCCATAGCCGCCAGGGAGTCGGCGCCCAGGTCCTCGTCCAGCTTGGCCTCGCGCACCACCTTGTCGGGAGCGCAGCCCAGGGTCTCGGAAATGATAGAAGCCAGCTTGTCGAAATCGAATGCCATGGTTGGTCCTCTCTCTTGCTCCGGCGCGGTGTCGCCGGCGTCACGGGTCTTCGTTCAAACTTTTTAGTTAAGTATTTTTATCTAAAATATTTGAACTATTGGTTTGGCATGATGCACTTGCTCGCCACCAGTGTCAAGAATCTTTTTTCGTTGCCCTCTCGCCCGCAAGCTCTTTGATGTCCACCCAGCCCACGGTCAAGCCGTGTGACGCCGGGCTGTTTGGGCGGGGCGCCGCGCACCAAAGCCCTTGCTGAAGCTCGCCCAAATCCTGCACCGGCATGCGGCAAGAGCATGGAGCGACGCCACGCGCGCACGCGGCAGCGCGCCCTTTGCTATGCTTAATAAACGCACGTCACACCAGTACCGGGGGCATATTCCCCTTGCAAACACATGAAAGCCGAGGGCACCCATGCCATCCACTAAGCACCCGCACAACGGATCCGGTGCGCGCCACGCATCACGCAAGCCCGCGGATGGTCGCGCACGCGGGCGAGGCGGCAACCCCAAGCATCGCCCCGGCAATCACGCCGCGCAAAAGAACTCCACGCCCTGCCCACAATCCGATGGCCCCTGCCCGCTCATGCGCGCGTGCGGAGGCTGCGAATGGCTGGGCCTTCCCTACCGCAAGCAACTCGCCCGCAAGCAGACCGCTATGCAGGAGCTGTTCCAGCCCGTCCTCGATTCCAGCCGCAGCGATGTTCGCGAGCTGGAACCCATCTTTGGCATGGGCGGACGAGCGGGGGACGGCAAGATCGCGTCACCGCGCGCGTTCCGGTACAAAGCGGCAACGCCCTTCGCGCCCGGCGAGCACGGCGAGGTGCGATGCGGTTTCTTCGCCCGCGGAACGCATCGCATCATCGAAGTTCCCAACTGCATAGTCGAGGCGCCGGGCGCCAGAGAGATCCTCAACGGCGTTGCCCGTATAGCCCAAGAGCTTGGTATTCCGGCATATGACGAGGACAGTCACCAGGGCATCTTGCGCTACGCGGTGCTGCGGCTGGGCTGGAAGACAGACCAGGGCGTACTCACGCTGGTCACCAGCCGCCGCGATGTGCCGCATTTGGACGAGTTGGCGCTTCGCGCTATGCAGCTCGATCCGCGCATCACCTGCGTAGCGCAAAACATAAACCCGCGCGTCACCAACGCCATCCTGGGCGGCGAGACGCGCGTGATAGCGGGCTCCCCCCGCATGCGGGACAAGCTGCTGGGATGCACCTTCGAGATCTCCCCCACCGCGTTCTACCAGACAAACCCACAGCAGACAGAGCTGCTCTACCAATTGGCCATCGATGGTATGGCGCTAACAGAGGGCGATGTCCTCATGGACGCCTATTGCGGCAGCGGAACCATAGGATTGTGCGCCGCTGCAGACGCTCGCGAGCGCGGCGCGTCCATCTCCCTGTTGGGCGTTGAGCGCAACGCCGCCGGCATCATCGATGCGAAGGCGAACGCCGAGCTCAACGGTCTGGCCAACTCGTGCGAGTTCGTCGCCAAAGACGCCACGGAGTTCATGCTGGAGGCCGCGCGGGAGGAGCGCCGCATCGATGTGCTCTCCATCGACCCGCCCAGAGCCGGCTCTACGCCGGAGTTCCTCGACGCGGCCATAAGCCTCGCCCCCCGGCGCATCACGTACATAAGCTGCAACCCCCAAACGCAATGCCGCGACCTGCAGCACCTTATGCAGGGCAGCTATCACTTGGAGCGCCTGTCGCTTGTCGACATGTTCCCGCATACGACGCACGTGGAAACGGTGGCGGTGCTGAGACGCGAGTAATAAAGCCAGCCGGCCGTCTGCGGTAAAGCTATTCGATTATATAGGCAGCGACGACCTATCGGCTACCGACCTCGCTGAGGCAACTGGAAATAGCCGGTCGATTCGAAAGAACGGCCGCCCCGCCTGTGGGGTGTATGCGCTGTCGTACACAAAGACCGGCTCGATGAGGAGTCCTGGCGGGGTGGCCGAGAAGCATTGTCTCGCTACGCGGGAACCGGATTGTTATCATCTGTTTGAGCAGGCAACTTTACCAGTCGACCGTTTGCATCCACGCCATGTAGACGCTGGGATAGTGTCCCAGCAGAAGCGTCGTTGGATCGAGTCTGAGCGCGCAGGTTCCCGCCAGCGTGGCGACGCCCACCGGCGTCATAAGCGCATCCGCCGTGGGGATGGAGCGCCCCAGCTCTTCAACAAGATCATCCATAACGGTCTCTACCTGCGGATCATATGTGCTCTTGTCGCCCGTCAGCTTTGTGAACGCACTCCGCATGGCGGCGTGGCGCTCCTCAAACCCTTCCTCGTCCACAGATGGAAGCCAGACGTCGACGCCGTAGCGCTGGTAGCCCCAGGCCTCCAAGGGCAACTTGGTGACGGGATCGGCGGGGTTCAAGATGTTGAAGATATTGGCGTAGCGCAGAGCCGAATTGCTGGCGCTAACCGTGGTTCTAGGTGACGCGAAGGTATAGGCATAGATATTGTCCCCCTCGCCCGCCAAGAATCCGGCAGCCGCCGCATCGCTTGCGGACTCCTGCTGGTCATCGAGCATGGCGGCGAGCACGCCTGCCGCCGCGCCGCCGCGACTGTGACCGCACAGAAGGATCGATACCTTATGGCCGCGCGCATACGCCTCGCGGCGCCACAACTCGAGCTCGTCCGCAATCTCCATCGCAGCGGCAAGGTAGCCGCTGTGGTCGCCTTCGCGCTCTGCCGCGAGCGATGCTGCCGCGCTTGAAGCCTGAGCGTCAGTGAGGTTGAAGTTGCTGAGCCACTCAGAGCCATAACTGCCGCGTATCGCCACGGCGATTAGCTCGCGCTCGTTACCGTCGCCATCCATGACCTGCTTGCGAGCAAGCGTGTAGGCGATGCCGTCCGACTGCTGGGTCACCACGTCGAGCAGCTCGTCCACCACCTGGCTGCGATATCTGTACGACTCGGTTGACACTTCAAAGAACCCAAGCTCATGAAGGGCGTTTTCCATGTAGGGCAGATTGTTGTCCGCGTCTTGGTAGTAGGCGGATTCCGAGTACGCCAGCGTCGAGAGCGTCAACGCCGCGCGCGCCAGCTCATGGTTGTATTGGGCGGGATCGTTAAAGAACCAGGAATCGTCCCACAGCAGGTCGCTGGTCACCTCTGTGTCGCGATCCGTAGTGCCCGTTGCGCCAAAGCACGTTAACGCGATCTGCTTGGTAAAGCGCCCGGACGCCGGAACGCTGTCTGCATAGACGGTCTCAAGCGCCGACGGAGAATCGATCGCACCCTCGCCCCGGGTCTCTTGCACATGGCGATACATGAGCATGAACGCGAAAGCCGATACGCCCACGGCGAGCATGAGCAACGCCACCAACGGAAGCCGGCGCAAACCGGCTCGCACCGCCGCGAGCGCCGTGTGGTGTTCTGCCATGTTCGCCTCCCCTCGCGCACATGCGCAGGCGCAACAACGCCGGCGCCGCATCAGCGCAATCTTACCTGCAGGCTTCTTGTCCTACCGTTAGTGCTGAGGATATCAAGCGGTCATGGAGCGAGCGTGGGCAGACGCTTACATTTTCATAAGGTTTCGCAGTGCAAGGCGGCTTGCGGGGGCGAGGCGTGCGGGCGGCGTGTGTGAGCGGCGTGCGAGAAGGCAGGGCGGAGGGCAGTACGGGATGGCAGATGGGAAGGCGGCCCGGAGGACGGGCGTGTCAAAAAAATGAGTTAGTGCGGAGGTTTGGTCAAATAATGCGTTAGTGCGGTTCGAAGAGGGGCCGCGCCGACGCCGCGACCGCTCGCTTGCAAACCGTATGGCTAGTTTGGAAATAGTGCGGCTACACGCCCGCGGCGATCTGCTCGGCGGTAAGCTCGGCGCCCTCTACGTAGTAGACGTGCTCGCCGGCGCAGCGCTTGCAGTACACGTGGCCATCCTTCTCGATACCGCGACCGTCATGCACGCGCTCGCCGCACGTCTCGCAGATCTGGGTTTTGCGGGGCTTGCCCGGCAGGTCGTACTCCATGAAGTCGGGCAGCTCGACCTCGTGCACGTGAAACAGCTCGGTATCGCTGAACTGATTGAAAAACGCAACCACGTCCTCGCCCTTAGGGCAGCGGGGAACGTCTTGACGCTGGGAGACGCGAATGGCCTTGCCGCTGGCGATATCGTAGAAGCTCGCCGACATGATGCCGTAGTCATACCACTTGAGGCGGCGCTTGCCCAGGTGGCAGTGAGCGACGGACACCACGGCGTCTGCCAGGCAGCGGTCGCATTCCACAAATGCGATAAGGTCGCGATACGTGTCCGCATCCTCAATGTGGAAGTACTCCAGCGCAAGGCGGGCCATGCGGGTGCCAATCATCTGGCCTCCGCACAGATGACCGTGAAAGGCCACGGCGCGGTCGAGGTCTTCTTGCAGGGTTCGCTTGAGCATTTGGACGAGTCCTTTCGCAAACGGCAGCAGGGGCAGCGTCGGTGACGGTTGCAGTCAATCGGTTGCAACCGCCAAGCGCCGCTGACCGCCTGCTGTTAAAACACTTGTTAAACCCCTTGATAATACGCGAGCGCCGCTTGGGGCGAAACCCTCTTTATTCTCGTCCAAACATTAATTGAGCAGGGCGCGCAGGTCGCAGACACCTGCGAGGGCCATGTGCTCGAGCAGGGATTCGGCACTGCGGTTCGCAATGAGCTCCTGCGGAAAACCTATCTCCTCCAACATAGCGGTCGCTTGTGAGAAACGGCCGATATCGGAAGAGATGTGCGCGTCGGTCGAAACCGTGATGCCAACGCCCAGATCCGCGCAGCGTCGGGCGATATCGCGGCAGGACTGGGTGATCTTGCCGGACCGATCAACCTCTAAGCTGTGCTCGTTGATCTCGATCAGCTTATGGGAATCGCGCGCGGCGGTAAGCACGGCATCCAAGTCAAACGGCACGCCCGCCCGGCCCACATGCCCCAACACGAACACCTTGGGCTGCGCCAACACGTTGAGATACATCTGCGTGGCCTGCTCTATGGTTGCGCCTTTGGCAAACGCGCGGCTGTGCACGCTGGCGACAATGTAATCCAACCCACCCGTCACGCGCTTAAAGAGGTTGGCCGTAGGCTCGCCCTTGGTATCGGCGATACTGTGGTGGCACGGGATATCCATTCCAAACAGATGTCCGTCAAGCGACACGATGTCAGCCTCTGCGCCGCGGAGCAGCACCACGCCATCCTTTTTACGCGGCCAGACGTCCACGTTGAGAAAATACTGGAAGTTGCGGATGTCCTGCTGGGTAAAAAGCATGTCGCTAAAGTGATCGGCAGACCCCAGCACCTGCAGGCCCGCATCGCGCGCGGCTACCAGGTTTTCCATAATGGTCGAGTACGCATGGCGCGAAAACAACGTATGGGTATGGATGTCGCACGTTATCTGGTAGGGCATTCTTCCTCCTTCTTCACCCTTGATACCTTATCTCATAGTCGGCACATGCTCAAAGCAGATGCAGCCCCAAAGCCAAGCGGCGGCCAAGCACCAAAAAAGCGCGGGAACCTTGATTCAAGATCTCCCGCGCTTCACTGCGCTACCGCAGGCATGCGGTCTATTTGTATGTATCCGCCAGGGCCTTCCACGCGGGCAGGGAGCGCTCGATGGTCTCATGGCTCACGCAGTAGCCAATGCGAATCCAGCCCGGAACACCAAAGCTATTAGACGGAACGGGCAGCAGCTCAAACGTGCGCGCACGCTCGCAGAAGGCCTCCGCGTCGTCCTCGAGCGCGCGAACCCACAAGTAGAACGCGCCGTCCGGCTCAACGTAGGTGTAGCCGTACTCGGTAAGCGCGCGGGTGAGGGTCTCGCGGTTGCGCGCGTAGGCCTCAACGTCTGCCGGCTCGTCCACGCAGTCCGTCACAACGCGCTGGAACAGGGCCGGTGCGCAAACAAAGCCAAGGCAGCGGGCGGCGCCGGCGACAGCAGGCATAATCTGATCCGCCAGCGGCATAGTGTTTGGCACCAAGATCCAGCCAACGCGCTCGCCCGGCAACGAGAGCGACTTTGAGTAGGAATAGCACACCACCGTATGCTCGTAGATGGACGGAACCCAGGGAACCTCCGCGCCGTACACCACCTCGCGGTACGGCTCGTCCGAAATCAAAAAGATAGGCTGCTCACGCGCGCCGTTAGCCTGGGACAGCGCCATGGCGAGCGCCTCCAGGTTCTCACGGGTGTAGACGGCGCCGGTGGGGTTGTTGGGCGAGTCGATAATGACCGCCGCGGTATTGGGGGTAATCGCGTCGCGCACGGCCGCTACGTCGATCTGGAAGGTCTCCTGATCCGCCAGGACCTCGCGGCAGACAGCGCCGGCGTTTTCAATCCACACGCGGTACTCGGGAAAGAACGGGGCGATCACAATGACCTCCTCGCCCGGATTCACCAGAGCGTGAAGCGAGCAGGAAACAGACGCCGCAGCGCCCACGGTCATAAAGACGTCCTTAGCCGCATACGCAGTTCCAAAACGGCGGTTGAGCGATGCCGCGACGGCCGCGCGCGTGGCCGGCAGGCCGGGGGCAGGCGTATAACCGTGAAGCTGCTCGCTGGTAAGTTGAGTCAAAGAGCCCTCAATGGAATCGCGCACGGCGGCGGGCGCCGGAACAGACGGGTTGCCCAGGCTAAAGTCAAATACGTTCTGGGCACCAATCTGCTCTTTGCGCTCGCAAGCATAGGTAAAGATCTCGCGGATCACCGAGCTTTCGGCGCCGCGCTGGTACATGGTCTGGTTGATCATGATTCCCCCTTTCGCATACGGGAAAAATCATACCTGTTTGCGGTCGCGCGATCCGCGAACCCGCGGAATGAAACGCGCTGCTAACGAGTTGCTGTCGCGCGTCTTAACGTAGGCGAATCCAATGACGGCAAACACCAGCGCGCCAATAAGGTTGACAATAAGATCCGCCATGGAATCGTGGATGCCAATGTCCAGGTAACCGCCGGGAATCTGGATAACCTCGCCGGACGCCAGCGTAATCTGAGTTGAGACGATATCGCGCACCGGTATGGTGACGTTGGAGTTGGTAGGGTCGAGCCACACCGTGTTGATGGTCTGCACCAGCGTGTCCTTCTGCATGTCCACGCCAATGAAGGAGTCAGCCAGGTACTCAAAGATCTCCCAGCACGCGCCAATGCACATAGAGAACGCCACTGCGGATACGGCCATATACAGAGGCGTCAATTTGATTTTGGACGAGTCGCTACGATTGAGAATATCGAACAACGCAAAGCCAATACCCGCGCACAGGAACCCCCACGTGGTGTGCAGGATGGTATCCCAAAACGGAATGCGAATGTAGAACGCGTCGATCTCGCCCAAAATCTCCGCCGCAAAGATGAACAGCAAGATGATCGACTCAAGCAAGTCTGGCAGCTCGATGTCCAGTGTGTGCTCGATCAGCGATGGCACCAACAATAGCACCAGGGTAAGCACGCACAGCATCATGTGCTCGTAGTGACCCAAAAACGCCGAGCGAACAAGTGTGACAAGCACCAGCGCGCGCAACACAAAGTACAGCACAAAGACCACAGGCTGCTCCGCGCGCTTGCTGCGCATGGTCTCCTTAGCGCGAGAGATAAATCCAGCCATGCGGCCCCTTCCCTTCAGTACAAGCGCCCCACCATAGAGACTCCCTCAATATAGCAAAAGCGGGTCCACATCTGCGAACCCGCTCTGATTGCCCCGCATAGGGGGAAGTATTATTTTTCACCGCTACGCGCGATCCGTCTTCTCAACGTCATCGGTCGCATCGACGGCGGCCATATTCTCTACGGCGCGCTCGCTCTGGTCGCGAGCCTCCTCGGCCTCGTGCTCAAGCTCGGCCGCAACAGCCGCCTCCGCGAAAGCCGCAGCGTCCGCCGCGATCTCCTCGTCGCTCTGACGGGGGCGGCGACGGGGTGCGGGCTTACCGGCGGCACGGGCGTTACGCTCCTCCTTGGCGGCCTTGATATCTCCCTCGCGCTCAAGGTAGGCATCCCACTCGTTATCAAGCAGGGCCGTCACGGCATCGCCCTCGACCGTCTCGCGCTCAAGCAGCACCTGGGCCATCAGGTCCAGCTGGTCGCGGCGGGCGGCGAGGATCTTCTCCGCTCGCTCATGGGCTTCGCGCATGATGCGCTGGACCTCGACATCGATGCGACGGGCCGTCTCCTCGGAGTAGTCCTGGTGGTCGGCGTAGTCGCGACCCAGGAACACCTGATGCTGGGCCTCGCCAAAGACCATGGTGCCAAGCTCCGTGCTCATGCCCAAGCGGGTAACCATTTCGCGGGCCATCTTGGTGGCGCGCTCAAGATCGTTGCTCGCGCCGGAGGTGATGTCGTCGCACATCAGCTCCTCGGCCACGCGACCGCCCAAGAAGACCGCGAGCTCGTCAAGCATCTCGTTCTTGGTCTTCAAGAAGTGGTCCTCGCTAGGAAGCTGCAGCGTGTAGCCAAGCGCCTGACCGCGGCTGATGATCGAGATCTTGTGCACGGGATCGGCGTTGTCCAGCACATGACCAACAAGGGCGTGACCGCTCTCGTGATAGGCGATGGTGGTGCGCTCCTTCTGGCTCATCACGCGCGCCTTGCGCTCCGGACCGGCGATGACGCGCTCCATCGACTCTTCAATCTCGTCCATAGAAACCAGCGAACGGCGGCGGCGCGCCGCAAGCAGCGCGGCCTCGTTCAGCAGGTTCGCCAAGTCGGCGCCGGTAAAGCCCACGGTAAGCTGGGCGAGCTTATCAAAGCGCACGTCCTCGTCCAACGGCTTGTTCTCCGCATGGACGCGCAGGATCTGCTCGCGGCCCTTAACGTCGGGGCGGTCCACGGTGATCTGGCGATCGAAGCGTCCGGGACGCAGCAGGGCGGGGTCAAGGATGTCGGGGCGGTTGGTGGCGGCGATCAAGATGACCGACTCGGTCTCCTCAAAACCATCCATCTCAACCAGTAGCTGGTTCAGGGTCTGCTCGCGCTCGTCATGACCGCCGCCCAAACCAGCGCCGCGCTGGCGACCAACGGCGTCGATCTCATCGATAAAGATAATCGAGGGCGACTGCGCCTTGGCCTCGGCAAACAGGTCGCGCACACGGCTTGCGCCCACGCCCACAAACATTTCGACAAAGTCCGAACCGGAAATGCTAAAGAACGGTACGCCCGCCTCGCCGGCAACCGCTTTGGCAAGCAGCGTCTTACCGGTACCCGGAGGGCCAACCAGCAGCACGCCGCGCGGAATCTTGGCGCCCAACTTGCGGAATCGCTCCGGCTCGCTCAGGAAGTCGCGGATCTCCTCAAGCTCTTCGACCGCCTCATCGATGCCGGCAACGTCCTTGAACTTCACCTTGGGCCGCGTGGCCTCGTTGGTCTTGGCGTTGGTCTTGCCAAACTGCATGGCCTTGTTGTTGGCGCCCATCATCTGCCTCATGAAATAGAACATAAGGAAGACCAGGACCACCGTGGGAAGCAGGCCCAGCAGCATGTTCATAAGCGCATCCGGGTCGTGCGTGTCCACCACATACGTGGTCTCCGGGTGCTTGGCCATAAGCTCGGCCAGGGAATCCGATCCAACGTATGTGGACGAGAACTCCTCGAGCTTGTCTTTGTCGCCAACCTCTTTTTCAGAGGTCCAATAGGTGCCGTTCACCGTGCCGTCAACCACCGTATACGTGGCGCTCGCCACGCGGTCGTCCTTGACGGCGCTTACAAAGTCGCTGGTAGCGAGCTCGCTCGGCTTACCGCCTCCACCCATGGCGTTGCCCATGTTGAAGAACACGTAGGCAAGCAGGGCGCACATCAGCAGCATATAGAGCCAATTAGTACGCGACGGGCCGCGCCCCGGGCGCTTGGGTCCGCCTGAACCCGCGCCACCGGGCTTCTCGCCAAGGAACATGCGGTCAAAGCGACCCATCAAATCATCGTCTTTGGAAAGGCCCTGGTTGGGAGCCTTTTCCCGCTGGTTGCCCCGCTGCGGCGCGGGGTTAGTCTTGTTGTTCTCGTCCCTCTTTGAGCCGTTGCCCTCGGCAAGGAGGGCAACGGAAGGAGCGGCGATGTAGTTGTGTTTGAACGACATCCTAGGCGTAAACCTCCGGCTTGAGCACGCCCACATAGGGAAGGTTGCGATAGCGCTCGGCAAAGTCGAGACCGTAACCCACAACAAACTCGTCGGGGCAGTGCGTTCCTACATACTTGGGATCAATCGCCGTGGTGCGGCCCTCGACGTCCTTCCACAGGAAGGTAGCGACCTCAAGGGAGGCGGGGTGGCGACTGGAAAGGTTCTTCATGAGGTACTTGAGCGTGAGGCCAGAGTCCAGGATATCCTCGACGATCAGGACGTCGCGTCCCTTGATGTCGATATCCAGATCCTTGACGATGCGCACGATGCCCGAAGACTTGGCGCCGTCGCCATAGCTGGAAACGGCCATGAAGTCGATGGCGAGCGGGCAGTCGATGGCGCGCATCAAATCGCCCATGAAAACCACGGCGCCGCGCAGAACCGCGATGAGAACCAGGTCCTTGCCCTCGTAATCCTTGCTGATCTGAGCGCCCATGCGCTTGACCATATCAGCGATGTCCTCTTTGCTGAACAGGACCCTATCGACATCCGGATGCATTGCTTCCATGACAACCCTTTCTTTGGTAGCTGCGCGTGCTTACCGCGTACCCACTTTTGCGGACACCCGAACACGGGGGCGCCGTGGTTACGCGAATAGTTCATTTTACCAGCATAGTTCTCTTTTGCACCCCTCAGTGTGGCGCAATGGCGTCTTTTGAAACCATGCAACACAAGCCCCGCGCTACACCACCCGGCGCATCTCGAGCTTGATCGCGAAGCGCGTTGCAGGCGTGCACTTAAAACGCTCGTCCAAACGAACGCCCGCCACCCACACGATCGTGCCCGCCGGGGCCGTGCGGACCACGGGTACCAAGGAGCGCTCAGCCACTGGGATGCGCGCCGCGCCCAAGATATCCGATACCTTTTTGGTGCGCCCATGCATTCCCAGCGGACACATGATGTCGCCTGGAACAGCGGAATCAACCCAAAGCCTGGGACCTCGTCCGTCCGCCGCATTTCTGGACGATGCCTTGTCGCAACACGCCATCTCCAAATCGCGCGCCGCATAACCCAAAGACTCGGCATCAAGCAGCACCGCGCGCCGGTGTGACCCGCCATCTATATCGCGCGCCATAGCGAGCGGGTCCTCGCCGGAGAGAACGCGCACCAAAGACGCCTCCAGAATGCTCTCGTTCGCAGTGGGAATCATGCCGGGCACGTGCAGCCACGTGGCGACAAGCTCCTCGCGCGCAGATGCGGTCCTAAACGAGAGCGCGCCAAATTCCATGCGAGCATCGATGCCGCCCGGCAACGTGAGCGACCCCTCGCCCGCGCCCACGCGAGCAAGAACGCTCTCGACGTGACGCATCTCCAACCGCACCTCTGGATCGACCATCTTGACGGCAAGTCGCACTATGCGGCGGGCGATCGCGATCTCGCTGGCGGCAACCCTGCGCGCATCCAGCACCACCAGCCCGTCTTGCTGCCTACGCACGCAAGACCTAAACGCCTGGGACGCCAACTGGGACATGAACGCATCCTCGTCCCCTAAAATGTCGCACGCGGCGCCCACCGTCTTTTCAAGATTCCCGTTGCGCTGGGCCGCCACCGGAACCACCTTATGGCGAATGAAATTTCGCAGATACGACGTATCGCTGTTCGACTCGTCCTCGCGCCATGGCTGACCGACCACCTGGAGGTAATGGACCAAATCCGCATGCATCATATCGATAAGGGGGCGGACGATGATGTTGCGGCGGCGCGGAATGCTGGAGAGGCCCGCCGGCCCCGATCCCTTGATCGCGTTCATAAAGAAGGTCTCCGTGCGGTCGCTCGCTGTATGCGCTGTCAGAATCCTTGCAGCCGAGCGAGGTGTCCCGGCCTCTCGGGACAGATCGCGTACGTAGCGGCGGGCGGCGGCGTAGCGCACCTCGCGGGCGGCAGCCTCTAAGTTTAGCCCATCGAGCTGGGTGAATGTTGCATGCTCCACGCAAAGGGGAAGGCCGTAGCGCGCGCAAAGGTCACGCACAAACGCCTCGTCCCCATCCGACGCGTCGCCGCGCAGATGATGGTTGACGTGCAGCACATGCAGGCGCTCCCGCGCGATGCGAGCTCGGCCGCGGCCATCTGCCACATCCAGTTTCGATGTGCAGGCCATAAGCAACAGCGCAGTTGAGTCCGCACCGCCTGATACCATGAGCACCACGGGAGCATTGAGCTCCTCGGCGCCAACAGAGGCAAGCGGCGCCCCCTGCGGGCGATGCGACAGATAATGTTGTGCGACCGTGGGCATACATCCTCCTCCTTGAATCCAGTTGTCATTGTATCCATTGGGAGCCATATGGAACCGCTCGAAACAATCAACGCAGGTGCTAGCACCCTTAAGCAAAACGCCAATGGCTGTAGCGCCGGCGCGCCGGCGCCCGCACGGCTGCACCTGCACATCCTGGGAAGCGGCTCCAAAGGCAGCTGCGCCCTTATCGAGGGGCCGCAGGGCCTCATCATGATCGATAACGGATTTTCCCGCCGTGAAGCGCTGGGCCGCATGCACCAACTGGGACTTAGCGAGCGCAACGTCCACGCCCTCATCATCACGCATGAGCACAGCGACCATGTTAAGGGCGTGGGCGTGTGGACTCGCGCCTTTTCCACTCCAGTCTTCGCCGGGCGCGGCACCATGGCGGCACGGGCCAGCCTTAAGGATATCGACGCGGAAGAATTCGATCCCGGCGACGAGCTTGTTATCGCGGGCGTCCGCGTGCAGACCTTTTCGACCTCGCACGATGTTACCAACCCATGTGGCATGACGTTTTCCCTGGATAGCATCGGCACCCGCTCCGCAGTAAACAGCGCTGGAATCTCCGCAGCCGATTCCATTGGCTTTGTTACCGACACCGGCGTGTTAGGCCAGGACGCCATCTCACTGCTGCACGGATCGCGCATCCTTGCGCTTGAAAGCAACCACGACGTATCCATGCTGCGATGCGGTCCCTACCCGCGCCAGCTGCAGGACCGCATCCTCTCTGACTACGGCCACCTCTCAAACGAGCAGGCCGCCGATGTCGCGACAAAGCTGATTAATGAAAACACGCAGTCGCTGGTAGCCATGCATATTTCCCAGGAGAACAACCGCCCCAGCCTGGCCGTCCGCGCTCTAGCCCATGCGGTCGGGGCACAGCTTGATAACGAGCTTGGTTCTTCCGCCACCCTTGAGCGAGACCGCGGCGAGTGCCTACACGTCCGCGCGGCCGGGCAAAACCGGCCCTTTTCCCTGTTGTAGGAGCGATAACGAAGCTCGCCGGAAGGCCTTATAAGGTCGTACCTATTTGGGATGGCAATTGAAACGCTTCAGGCGGGGATCAATTTCTTTATACATTTCCATATCAAGCGCTATTGGCCAAAATGCTCCGCACATCGTGCTCGCGCGCTCAGTCTAGCGGGAAACAATCGTTAGATAGATTACATATTCGCATTTATCGTCCCGTTGAATGCGCGCCAATTGACCCTCAAAGTCCCTCCTCGGGCATGCAGACGGCCTCTCGGCTATCAATTCCCCTCCAAACGCCCGCTTCCGGAAGCCTCTTTACCCACCTCGTGGCACTCATTGACCACGACGACTCGGGACGGTTTTTTCGGGCACTATTCTCGTGAATACACCAATAGAGAAAGCCCAGCTTTCTAGAAAATGAAATGTATAACGCCTCTCGCCATAAAAATGGGGAGGCAACCCACCCGGGTCGCCTCCCCATTAGGCGTATTTCGCAACCGCGAATACCACACGCGCGGCAATACGCTAATCGATCGCCACCTTGGTGACGTTCTTCTTTTCTACAAACTTGGGCACGCCAACCGTCAGCACGCCATCAGCGTAGCGAGCAGTCAAGCCCTCGCAGGCGGCATCCTTCAGATACACGCCGCGCGTGGCGGAATAGGACACAAACTCCTTCTGCAGGAAGTTCTTATCCTTGTCCTCTTCCTTCTCCTCGACGTTGACGGAAATGGAGAGACGGCCCTCGTTGAGCTCGACGTCAATGTCGTCTTTGCTGACGCCGGTGAGGTACGCCTTCACCTCATAAGCATCGCCCTTATCCTCAACGTCGATAGGGAACGCCTTGGACGCCAGCGGCGAGCTCGCGATATCCATCATGTCATCGAACGCGTCAAAGAGCGAAGCGGGGACAACGGGACGAACACCAAAAACAGAACGATACGGAACCATGCTAGCCATACCTGGTCACTCCTTAGTAATGCCACGTCCCACCTGTGGGGACGCTGGACTTCGTTGACGCTGTTGTTATTCCCGCGCCGCCAAAGCTTAAACGTATCTAGAAAGATTTTTTAAGCGTCACATAGTCATCAAATCTAAGTGTGTATGACTAAGGTTTAAGCTACTACCGATTTGGCGCCTCCATCAAACGATGCGGGGCTGCTGTGGAGAGCGTCGTCCGCTCGCTGCCGCGGCGCCACGGGATGACCGAACAGCGTACAATCTATCTATTCGTAATCGACTGAAGGAACACATGGTCGAACAGGATAGAGCGCAGATGAGCCGGAGCGCAGAAAAACCCGGCACGACCACGGCGGCCAACGTGCCCATGAGGCGCGATGCCGCCCCCTCCCCCAACGCATTCCGCGCAGAGGCACCGCGCGGCAGCCGCCGTCATATGGGCGTCGCCTCTTCCGACCCGCAATACCTCCCGCTCACTCCCCAAGAGCAAGCTCGCGAACGCGCCATGGCGCGCGAACACCAGCGCTCCCAAAACGCAGGCCAGCAGCCCGATGCTCACAACGCCGCCCCTCGTCCCGCCCACCCCATGCAAACCATCCAGCCCGGAACTCACCGCAGCTTGCAGCATTCGGCGCGCTATCTCTCCACCCCAAAGCCCGGCAAGACTATCTTCAAGTCTCGCTATGAGAAGCAGCACCGCCATGCCAAAGCCGTCTTGCTAGCCTTGCTGCTCCTCGCAGCCATTCTCGGCCTTGTCTGGTTCTTTTTCCTGCGCTAAATCGCGTATGCTAGCCACAACTCCATAACGCCCGCCATCAAGGAGGCCCCATCATGGCGCAAGACGCCCACCCCTACATCTATGCCGATAACGCGGCGACCACACCGCTCTCACCCGTCGCCCTCGATGCCATGATGCCCTACCTTACCAGCGAGTTTGGCAATCCCAGTGGCATTCATCGCGTTGCGAGCACAGCAGCTCGCGCACTGGCGGACGCACGCGAGCACTTGGCGGCACTGCTGGGCGCGGCGCACCCAGAGGAGATGTACTTCACCAGCGGCGGCTCGGAGTCTGACAACTGGATCCTACGCGGAGCGGTCCGGCGATTCCGCGACATAAACGGCCCGAACGTGACGCCTCGCGTGATCACCAGCGCCATCGAACACCACGCTATCCTTCATTGCTGCGAGGCGCTCGAGCGCGAGGGCGTGGGCGTTACCTATCTACCCGTTGATGCATGCGGACGAGTTCAACCCGCAGATCTTGAACAAGCCCTCGCCCACAATGAAAACGCAGCGGGCATGGATTCCGGCGCGACCGCGCTTGTCTCCATCATGCTCGCCAACAACGAGGTAGGCACCCTCGAACCCATCGCCGACCTCGCCCGCATAGCCCACGCGCATGGCGTGCCCTTCCATACCGACGCGGTCCAGGCAGTGGGCCATGTACCCGTTAACGTTGCGGACCTCGCCGTCGACGCGCTCTCCCTTTCTGCCCACAAGTTCCACGGCCCCCGCGGCGTTGGCGCCCTCTACCTGCGAGAGGGCTTCTCCATCCCGCCACTCATCGCCGGCGGGGCGCAAGAACGCGGCGAACGCGCGGGTACGGAGAACCTAGCGGGCATCGTGGGGATGGTGGCCGCGCTTCAGCAGCAGGTGGACTCACTCGACCATGTGGACGATGGTCCTTCGCAGCGCATCGCCTCTATGAGAGACGAGCTCATCGACCATATATGCGCCTCCTGCACAGACGTTCATCCCACCGGCGACCCCGACCGCAGGCTCCCCTCTATCGCATCGTTCACCTGCGAGGGCGTTGACGGCGAGTTGTTGGTAGTCCTTCTCGACCGCGCAGGCGTCGCCGCCGCAACCGGGTCCGCGTGCTCAACCGGATCGACCGCCCCCTCGCATGTCCTCACCGCCATGGGCATCGACCCCCTGCGAGCAAAGGGTGCGCTGCGCCTTTCGCTTGCTGATGACATCACGCGCGAAGACCTCGACCTTCTTAAAGACCGTGTTCCCGCAGCGATTGAACGCGCGCGCCTCATGAGCGGCATCACGGGTTCCTGCGCGCGCTATTAAGCATCTACCCGCCAGCGTCTCAAGACTACGCACAAAAGAAGGGTCCACCATCGCTGATGGACCCCTCTTGATTATCGCGTTACATCGCGCCAGCTAGCATCTGCAAGCGCGGCACCTGCGACCGCGGCGCGGCGACGCAAGCTAGGACAGCAGTTTGCGGCCGTCTTCCTCAATAGCGGCGATCAGCGCATCGGCAGCAGCAGCGTCCTCGCCCTTGGCGAAGATATACAGCTTGATCTTGGGCTCGGTGCCAGACGGGCGGACAATCGCCTTGTTACCGCCCTCCAAGTCAAACTCGATGACGTCCGCCGCAGGCAAGCCGTTTACGCACGTAGCGTAATCGACAACGGCCTCGACCTTGGAACCGGCGATCTCGGCAGGAGCCTCGGAGCGCAGGGACTTCATGATGCCAGCCATCTTGGCGGCGCCATCGGCGCCGGGATAGCTCAGAGAAACGGTCTTGTTGTGATAGTAGCCGTGCTTCTCGTACAGGTCGCGCATGGCCTCGACCAGATTCTTTCCCTGCAGCTTGTAGTACTGGGCCATCTGGCAAATCAGCATGGAAGCGTTGACGGCATCCTTGTCACGCACGTGGTCGCCGGACAGGTAGCCGTAGCTCTCCTCAAAGCCAAAGATGAAGCGGTCCACTTCGCCAGCGTCGGAGAGGCCGGTAATGATGTCGCCAATGTACTTAAAGCCAGTCAAGCAGCGGCGCAGCTCAAAGCCGTACTCGGCAGCCAAAGCGTCGACCATAGCGGAGGAGACGATAGTGGTGACGGCAACCTTGTTGGAAAGGTCCTCGCCGCGCTCGGCACGCATCTTGCAGATGTAGTCAAGCAGCAGCACGCCCATCTCGTTGCCGGTCAGCAGCGTATAGTCATCGCCGTCGGCGCAGGCAACGCCCACGCGGTCGGCGTCCGGATCGGTCGCCAGCAACAGATCGGGCTTGACCTCCTGGCAAAGGTCGATGCCCTTCTGCATGGCTTCGCGAATCTCCGGGTTGGGATACGGGCAGGTGGGGAAGTCGCCGTCGGGGTCGCGCTGCTCGGGTACAACGGTAATGTCTGTTATGCCCACCTTATTCAGAACGGTGGTAACGGGAATCAAGCCGGTACCGTTGAGCGGAGTATAGACCAGCTTCAACGGGGCGTTGGCGATCTGCTCATCGGTAAGGTTGTTCACGGACTTATCGGCGACGGCGTCGTAGTAAGCATCCAGCACCTCGTCGTCGATCCACTTGACCAGACCCTGCTCAACAGCGGCGTCGAAATCCATGGTCTTGATGTCCTTAAACGGATCGCACGCATTCATAGCCGCAGAGATGGCGTCGGCGGCCTCGCTGGTGATCTGGCAGCCATCGGGGCCGTAGGCTTTGTAGCCGTTGTAGGGCGCCGGGTTATGGCTCGCGGTCATGCAGATGCCGCCGGAGCACTTAAGATAGCGGGTAGCCCAGGACAGGGTGGGTACCGGGGAGATCTTGGGATATACGTAGGATGTCACGCCGTTCGCAGCAAGAATCGCGGCGGTAGTCTTAACAAACAGCTCGCCCTTGTTGCGGCTATCACGCGCGATAGCGACCGTGGGGTTCTCAAACGCCTTGTTTAGATAATCGGCAAAACCCTGGGTGGCGCGGCCGACCGTGTAGATGTTCATGCGGTTGGTGCCGGCGCCAATGGTGCCGCGCAGGCCAGCGGTACCAAAAGCCAGGTCTTGGAAGAACGCATCGGTAATGGCGTCCTCGTCCCCTGCCTCCTGCATTGCCTTGAGCTCCGCCAGAAGCTCTTCATCCGTAACGTTTTCAAGCCACGTATTCAAAAGCTCGTGCACATCTACCATGGTTGCAGCCTTTCCCTTGTACTCCCAATTGATATGACGCGCCGCCATATTGGCGGTTGATAGGTGGACGAATATTCTTTTGGACGAGAATTACGCCTACCTTTTTGCATCATACGGCAATTGCCCGTAGGTGATAGGGAAATATTGGCAGGCGTTCACGTTTGAGCGGTGAACCAGCGAAGCCCTTGCACAGGGTTAACGCGCTGTAAACGGAAATGGCCCCGCGCAATGCGGAGCCATATCTTTTCCGTTCCAATGGATGGTGGGCCGTCAGGGGTTCGAACCCTGGGCCTTGGGATTAAAAGTCCCCTGCTCTGCCAACTGAGCTAACGGCCCGCAGAGGCATTGTAACACGGTTGGGGACAACTTGGTTTCTCAACACATTCCCCATTTAGCAAGTGAGGCGCCCTTACGTGATCCATCACCGCCTAGCGGCTACTCCCAAGCCCACTGACCGTTAACGAATACGGGGACCTCGGTGCCGTCTTCGCAGATGCCGGTGATATCCATATCATCGGTGCCGATCATGAAGTCCACGTGGGTGGCAGAGGTGTTGACGCCGGCTTCGCGCAGCTCATCAGAAGACATCTCATAGCCGCCCTCGTAGCACTCGGGGAAACCAACGCCCAACGCCAGGTGGCAGCTTGCGTTTTCATCGTACAGCGTATCGTAGAACAAGATCTCGCTCTCGCGGATGGGCGTGTTCTTGGAAATAAGCGCCACCTCGCCCAAGCGACGGGCGCCCTCGTCCGTATCAAGAATGCTCGCCAGCGTATCCTTGCCAATAGCGGCATCAAAGTCGACTACGCGGCCGTTCTCAAAACGCAACCAGAATCGGTCGATCTTGTTGCCGTGACGCACCAGGGGCAGCGCGGAGTACACCACGCCGTTCACCTGGTCGCAATGGGGAGAGGTAAAGACTTCCTCCGTAGGGATGTTGGGGAAGAACGGATGGCCCTCGGGTGTCTCGCACTTTCCTCCCGCCCACAAATGGCCGGCGGGCAATCCAACGGCAAGATCGGTTCCATTGTCAGAGCGGTAATGAAGCGCCTTGAACCGACGCTCGTTTAGCAGGCGAAGGTTCTTCTCAAAGGTAGCGTCATGCAGCTCCCAATCGCTCTCGGGATCCTCTCCGTCAGCACGGGCGACAGAGAGAATCGCGCACCACAAGCGATAGATTGCCACCTCGTCCGCAACACCGGGAAACACGGTACGTGCCCATGCCGCCACCGGCGCGCCGGCGATGCACCAGGGATTGATATTGAAGTCCAAGCCGTGGCGAAAAGAGCTGCACTGGGTGTTGCGCGCCTTGCTCGCAGCGGCGGGCTTAGCGGGGTCGATACCCTTGAGCGCCTCCGGATCGGCTCCTTCGACAAAAATAAAGCAGGCGCCGTCCTCTGCCAGCGAATTAAGCTGGAGTTTCTGCCATTCGGGAACATTCTCAAACCAAGCGGTCTCAACATTCTCATATGTCAGACGAGAAACCTCGTCATCGCCCCAAATCACCGTCACGTGGCCAGCGCCCGCGGCATACGCGCGCTTGACCAGCAAGCGGGCAAACTCCGCGCATTCAACGGGACTTTGCACAACCACTTCTTGACCGGGCTTTACGTTAACGCCCTTGCGCACAACCAGGTTTGCATAGCGCTCGATCGCCGGCGCAAGCTTCTGCATGCCCATACGAGCGTCTTCGCAGGTGTACTCAAGCAGAGACATAGACGGTTCCTTTCCTTCGCGCGCAATCCATGCAAAGCGCGCGGCACGTCAAAAAAACGGGCACGCCCCAAGCCGGTGGCGTGCCCGTCTTTTCATCACTACCAAACAGCGGACTTGAGTTATACCCTCTTTTGTCCGCCGCGTTACATCGCAGCAATGGTGCGATTACTTGCCCTTGCGAGCCTTGCGCTCCGCGTCTTTTGCCATGGCGCGCTCAATAACATCGTTGAGCTTGGCCTCGCTCATGCCCTCAGCGGTAGCACGAGCCTGGTTGCGAATAGGACGGATACGAACCATGTCATAGATAAAGCCGCCAATGATGCACACGTACGCCATCGCGATCGCAGCAAACTCGATCTTCTGGTACATACCGCCGCTATCCTCGCCGTATACCATGAGAAGCGCCCAGCCAATAAGGATGAACACCAAACCAAGGGCCATCACGATCCAAAACTTGGTGCGACGCGGCTTGTACTCGGGATCTTCTTTCATCAGCACGTTGGATGCGCTGTAGATAAGATCTTCCTGGCGACGGAGCTCTGCCTTGCGGGCCTTCTTCTCCTCGCGAGACAAACCAGAGAGGTCCTCGCCGCGCTCAAGCTGCTTGCGCTTGTCCTTGGCGCTCGCCGGAACCACGCGGACGGAAGCCGCGGCGGCGCGGGCGGGCTTGGCGGAACCCGCCGACTTGCGGGTCATACCGCTGCCAGCGTGCTCTTGGTTACGCTTGTTCATGGGACTACGGGTGCTCACTTACGCTTGCTCCTTCATGGATTCGAACTTCTCGCCGGTAATGATCTCATATGCCTCGCGGTAACGGGCGGACGTTCCCTCGATAACCTCTGCGGGCAGATGCGGCGCATCGCCGGTCATGTCCCAGTTGGCCTTCAGCCAATTGCGGACATACTGCTTATCATAGCTGGGCTGGACCTTGCCCTCTTCATAGGTGTCGGCAGGCCAGAAGCGGCTGGAGTCCGGGGTGAGGCACTCGTCGATCAGGGTCACCTTACCGTCGATGATGCCAAACTCAAACTTGGTGTCCGCGATGATGATGCCACGGGTTGCGGCATACTCGGCGGCAGCCGTGTAGATCTTCAGCGACAGGTCACGCAGCTGGCTCGCGATGTCCTCGCCCACAAGCTCAACGCAGCGCTCATAGGAGATATTCTCATCATGGTCGCCAATAGCAGCCTTGGTGGAAGGAGTAAACAGCGGCTCGGGCAGCTTGGAAGCCTCGACCAGGCCCTCGGGCAGCTTGATGCCGCACACGGTGCCGTCCTCGTCATAGGTCTTCTTGCCAGAACCGGTCAGGTACCCGCGGACGATGCACTCGACCATAATGGGCTCGGCCTTCTTGACCAGCATGGAACGGCCCGCCAGGTAGTCGGCGTACTCGGCATACTCCGCAGGGAAATCTGCCGTGTCGATGGAAACCAGGTGATTGGGGACAATGTCCGCAAACTTCTTGAACCAGAACTCGGAGATACGGTTCAGGATCTCGCCCTTGAACGGAATCTCGTCCGGAAGGATGTAGTCAAACGCGGAGATGCGGTCGGTTGCAACCATCAACAGGTTGTCGCCGGTATCGTAGATATCGCGAACCTTGCCGCGGGAATCGGGACGACGCTCCATTGTCGACACAGAGATCAACTCCTTTTATATATGTTGCCACGTAACGCTGCCGCGGCCCCAGCCCGTGCGGGCTGGCCCTTCGCAGCTAATCCACCATTGTAGTTGATGCGCTATCACCTGTGTGCTCGCGCGGCAGATGAATCGTAAAAGTTGTACCCTTTCCAAGTTCAGACTCCACGGAGATGAATCCATGGTGGCGCTCGACAATCTGCTTGGTGACCGCCAAGCCTACGCCCAGGCCCCCCGCTTCGCGCGCGCGGCTGGCGTCTGCGCGCCAGAAGCGGCCGAAGATACGCGACAGGTCCTCTTTTGCAATGCCGATGCCGGTGTCCGAAACCGAGATCATCACGTGACGGCGATCTGCGCGCACCGTCACCACTACCCAACCGTCCTCCGGCGTGTAGCGCATGGCGTTACTCATGATATTGATGACGGCCTGCGTGATCATGTCGGAATCCACCTCTATGGTCACCTGCTTGCCAGCGGTCTCATCCGCAAAGCGCAGGTGCAGGTCGCGCTCGTGGAACAGCGGATGCTGCGCGTCCACAACGTTGCGCACCAGGTTAGAGATATCCACGGGCCGTAGGTTCATGGGGGCCGTACGGTTCTCCATACGCGACAGGTCCAGCATCTGCTGCACCAGGCGAGACAGACGACGGGTTTCGGACGCCACGGTCTCAAGGTGCTCGTCATCGGTGGGCAGCACGCCGTCCTGCATGGCCTCGACCGTAGCGAGCATCGCCATCAAGGGCGTGCGCAGCTCGTGGGCAACGTCGCTGGTTAGGCGCCGCTCATGCTTAAGGTCCTTCTCAAGCGAGGTCGCCATCTCATCAAACGTCTCACCCAACTGGTCGATCTCATCGTCCCCGCGCATGTTGGTGCGGGCGGATAGGTCGCCGTCGCGAATCTGCTTTGCCGTCGACGTGATGCGGCGAATGGGGTTGGTGAGCATGCTGGATACAAAGAAGCCAATAAGCAGGGCGATGGCGATAGCGATAAACGACGCCAAGCCCATGGCGTTAAACGTCTTCTCCCTAAACGCCGTATCCGCCTTGGTAAGCAAAGCGTCGCTGCCCAGAACCCATAGGCGCACGGTGCCGATCTTGACGCCATCGCCGGTAACCACGGGTTCGGACACCGCGCCCTCTTGATCGGTGGGAGCGGTTGAAACCAAACTATGCGGCTTTTCGGACGATGACCCCGCGCTTGCGGAAACCTGTTGCGCATTCGCCGCGGAGGCGTCGGTGGCGCTCGCGGCGCCCTGAGCGGAGGCCTGGTTCTGGGCGGCGGCCTGCGCCTGCTCTGCGGCCTCGCGCTCTTGCTCGCGCTTTATCTCGGCCGCCAGCGAAGCCGCAGGCCAGGTGTCGTCATACACCACGTTTCCAGCAGCGTCCACCACCTGCATACCGATATCGTCTGAAACAAGATTGGACTCGGCGATCGACGCCAAGTCACCGGTAAACCATCCGCCGCTCTCCTCGTATACAGCGGCGATTTTCTGCGCGGTTATCTGAGCGATCTCAACAACGTTAGCGCGCGTGTAGTCCGAAAACGCGCCACCCCACACCACGGTGACAACGCATACCAACACAAGCACCGTCATGAACGACGTCAGCGCAAAAGACAGGGCCATGCGCATACCGTAGCTCATCACGGTGCGAGAATCGGAACGAGGCGTGTTCCAGCTTGCGCGGGAACCCGCCTCGTCGGACTGTTTATGTTTTTGATCGAGGACGAGTCGAGCCGGCAGCATTACTTCGCGCCGTCTTGCTTATCGTCCGCGGGCTTGGCCGGAGCCTCGAAGCGGTAGCCCACACCGTGTACCGTGTAGAGCCACTTGGGGTGCTTGGGGTCATCACCCAGCTTGGCGCGCAGGTTCTTCACGTGGCTATCGATGGTGCGCTCGTAGCCCTCAAAATCGTAACCCAGTACCTTCTCGACCAGCTCCATACGGTTGTACACACGCCCGGGATGGCGCGCCAGGGTGGTCAGCAGCTTAAACTCGGAAGCGGTGAGGTCGACCTCTTTGCCATCGACCAAAATCTTGTGGCCGGAGATGTCGATAACCAGGTCGCCAAAGTCCAGAACCTCGACCTGCGGCTCATCTGCCAAATGGGTACGGCGGAACAGCGCGCGGACGCGGGCAACAAGCTCGCGGGGAGAGAACGGCTTGATCAGGTAATCGTCCGCACCAAGCTCCAGGCCGATGATGCGGTCCTCGACCTCGCCCTTGGCGGTCAGCATGATGATGGGCACGTCCGAGGTATCGCGAATGGCACGGCACACGCGCTCGCCGGAAAGCTTGGGAAGCATGAGATCGAGAACAATGAGGTCAAACTGATGCTTTTCAAATTCCTCAACGGCGGATTGGCCGTCACCTACGCCAACAACCCAATATCCCTCGCGCTCGAGGTAGGCCGCAACGGCATCACGAATCGCCTTCTCGTCTTCAACGAGCAGAATTTTCCTTGCGTCCGAAGCCATATTGAAGCCTCCTTATCTCATAAGATGCGAACCCTACACATTTTATCGTAGAGAGCGGCGCACGGGTTGCCCGGTTGCACATCGCATCGCCAAGCGGCCTTTTACGCGTTGCGGCGCCAAAGCCCCTGCCGACTGTTTCAATATGCGCTCCAAAAACCCATGAAGCGTCTCTAGCGTATTATTATGCCCAACTTTACCAGTTGCGTATCAGTCGCGCATAACATGAGGGGGCATTCTGCGTTGTATAGGATTCGATTGGCAAGCCGTAAAGACGCTGCAGCCGTTCTTGATTTGTACGCGCCCTATGTGACCTCGACCACCGTGAGCTTTGAGGTCGAGCCCCCTTCCGTGGACGAATATGCCGATCGCATTCAGTCCGCCCTCGATCGCTACACGTTCTTGGTATTGGAGCGCCTGGACAATGAGGACGAGGAGGGCCTGGGCACCGCAGGCGAAGCGGCGCCAGCCGGCGCAGGCATTGTTGGGTTCGCCTCGTACGGACCCTTTGGCCACCGCGTGGCATACCAATGGTCGGCAGAAATATCCATCTACCTTAAGCAGGGTCTCACCGGAAACGGACTGGGCGCCCATTTGCTAGACGCCCTCGAGAAGATTATGGCGAGCGCGGGCATCACCAATAGCGAGTCTTGCATTTGCAGCGAAAACACCGGGTCAATTGAGTTCCACCGCCGCCACGGCTACCGAACCTGCGCCGAATTTACCGATTGCGCATCTAAATTTGGACGATGGCTGGGCATACAGTGGCTCGAAAAGCACCTGGCCCCGCATCCCGCAAACCCCCAGCCGCCCCATGCACCCGCACCCCAAGACTGCGAGCGCATCCTTGCCGCGGTCAACGCGCGCCTGGCGAGCAAGAGCTAATTCCATCTAGATCGCAAACAGGCGCGCCGTCACGCTCTGGGGTATGCCCTGGGTGTCGCGCACCGTTGAGTACACCAAAAACTGCGTGGTATGACCCTCGCTCGCCGGGTAATCGCCAAAGCTCAGGGAATGGTCCGGACTCGAGATCGCGTCATACGTGTTCTCAGCCGTATCGACAATGTAGTGTGCGGACTGTGTCTTGATGTAGAAGCGATTTCCGTTAAACGACGTCCACGCGGCGGGCTCGCGGCTAAAGTAAACGTACGGCTCGCCTTCTCGTCCAATATAGGTGCCCATGTTGCCCAAGCTGCCACCGTAGTTGTAGCTTGCCTCAATAGAGAAGACAAACTGCTCGCCCGTGTACACCGCGTCAAACGGCCTGATAGAGGCGGGCAGCACCAGCTGGTCCATCTGCTTGTGCTTGTCATCGTCCAACTCTATGGCCGTCATTCCGTAATACGTGCCCTCTTCATTGAGCACGCGCGGAACAATGGTGAGTATGTTGTCGGAAACGCGCGGGTGCGTGGCGAACCTACCAATGGACTCCCAGATCTCCGAGTCCTCCTTATCCCCCACGTGCCACCGCAAGCAATGGGAGGCGGACGATGATTTTGAACCGGACGCCAAGGGCATCTTTTGCCAAATCACGGAATCGCCCGTAACCGTAAACATGGGAGGCTCCCAGTCCGCGTTACCGGAATCGAGCTCTGCAGGCTCCCCGGTCAGCGTGCCCTCGGAGAAGCCCTGGCCGTACAGCTTCCAGTCGCGCGTGTTGTAGTCGATCTCTACCCATGCAAACGCCGAGCTACCGCAGCGCGCATCAAAAAAGGTGTAAAGCCTACCGTTGATTGCGTCCTCTCGGACCGTGGTGAGCGCTCCGGATGCCAGCGAAAGAACGCCCAGGGTATTGGGATGCAGGGCGCTTTCCGGTGTGAGCATGGCCGCGGCCCAAGAGCCCTCGCAGTGGAACAGCACGGTTCCCAAGGGTAGGGTCCATGTTTGGGCAGCGGCAAGGCCAAAGTCTTGCGCCTTGTAATCATCCAAAACAGAGACAATCGACTCGTCATCGATCTCCTGGGGCTCGCCCGTAGACTTTTTCTTATCCTCATCGCCACCGCAGGCAGAAAGGCCCGTTGCGGCAGCGACCGCGCCCGCGGCGGCTACGCTACCCAATGCAAAACGCCTGCGGCTAAACCCCTTATACTCCCCGTTGAGCAGGCCCATGGACCTACGCCTCCGCAGCGGCTTCGCGCAGCGCCAGGGTCAGCTGGTCCGCGCAGGACGTGGAACGAGGTCCGCAGGTATTGCCCTGCAGCAGCTCGACAACCCTGTTAACCGGCATGCCGGCGACAAGCTTGCCGATAGCCTTAAGGTTGCCGTTGCAACCGCCAACAAAAGACACGCTCTCAACAACCTTGCCGTCATCAGAAAGATCAACGTGAATGGAGCGAGCGCAGACGCCGCGCGGCGTGAAGTCATGGGAAATCATGATGGTCTCCTTGTAAAGGTATTCCAATTTGTTTTGCCTATTATCCCCGCTCGCGCGCCCAAAGGAGAACCTTCTTAAGCAGAGTACACATATATATAAGAGTTAGAAATAAGAAATGGACCTGGCAGCGAATGCTGTGGACGAGGATGCGGCCAAGGTTATCGTCCACGCCCTTTCCATCCAACCATGCGCAACCCATAGCAAAAGAGGCCCCCGGCGGCGCCGGAGACCTCTTTGCAAGCAAGTTTGCTATGCGCGCAAGCGCGAACTACTTGGAGCTGCTGGCCTCGAAGGTGAAGGGGGTTGCCCAACCCTCGGGGACGGCGCCGGTCTTGCCGTTGCCCAGATCCTGGACAACCCAGCCCTCGGGCACGCCGCCCTCGCCTTCCCAAGCGCCAACCTGGTGGCAGGAAGCGCAGGTGAAGACGGACTGATCGTGCATGAGGTGGCAGGAGTTGCACTGCTGCACGCCATGGTAATCGCTATGCGGGTCAAAGCTGAAGTCCTTGGTGGAGGACTCGGTAGCGCCCGGCATCACGCCAGCGCCCAGGTGGCAACCGCTCTGCAGGCAGAAGTCGTTCGAGAAGGTGACCTTGTCGAACGGCTGGGTGTAGTCGCCGGACAGCTGGATCTGGACCTCGTGCACCATCTGGGGCAGGGTTGCCTCATGGCAGCCCAGACACTGGTTGTTGGTAGCAGCGCGGTGCTTGTAAGCCAGGGTGGTGGTGTCCTGGGTGTAGGTCTGGTAGTACTTGCCCATGGTGCTGTGGCAGATAACGTCGCAGCACTCAGGCGTTGCATGCCAGGCCCAACCGGCAACGCCGATGACGGTCACAACGACCACAGCGGCGATGATGATCGGGAGGCGCTTGCCCTTCCAATCAAACTTCTTCTTAGGAGTTGCCTCGGGCGTACCCTCGGTGCTCTCCTTGATCTCGTCAGCCATTGTTTTCTCCTCTCGAGACCACTAGGCGTTCGCGGGGTTATCGCCGCAGTACTTCTTCAGCAGGCCGTCGTACTTGCGCGTACGCTCGTCATAGGCGACTCCGCCGTCGACCAGCAGGCCAAGCTCCTCAAGGTCCTTGGACTCCTGCTCAAGACCCAGGTCTGCCAGGCACTGCTTAGTGGGGCAGCCCAGCTCCTCGTCCCAACCAAAGCGCTTGTAGAACATGGTGAGGGACTTCTTCCAGTCCTCTCGATCCATCTTGTCGGTACCAGCGGTGAAGGGCTTGATGTCGGGATCCTTGGTGAAGACCCACTCGGTGATGACGTCATGGATGTTGCGCATGTCGTTGCAGCCCATCTTGCCGTCCTTGTCCTTCATGCCGCGGACGGTGTTGACGCGCTGGAGGGTCATGATACGCTCGCCGGCCTTGTACAGGTCGTCGATGGTGACCTCCTGGCCGGTGACGGCGGTGTAGAACTGGGCCTCGAGGTCCAGGTCGCCGCGGTAGCTGCGCTCCTTAGCGGGAGCCATGGCCATGGGCCACACCCAGTTGCACAGCGTCAGGGAGTCATGCA
Organism: Collinsella sp. UBA1693; assembly: GCF_002320115.1. Taxonomy (NCBI): domain Bacteria; kingdom Bacillati; phylum Actinomycetota; class Coriobacteriia; order Coriobacteriales; family Coriobacteriaceae; genus Collinsella; species Collinsella sp. UBA1693. The sequence continues at coordinate 178,521 of NZ_DCJT01000002.1, read as the reverse complement.
GGACGTCGGTGACGATGCTCCACCAAGCGAACTCGACCTTGTGCTCGTTGATGGGGGTGTAGTTCTTGTCCGGATCCATGGCGTCCTCGCCGCCGAACATCTCCTTTGCCATTTCCTTCTTGAGCTCGATGGGAAGACCGCAGCCCTGGAGGTTAACGGCGGAGTGGATCATGTCATCGCGGTTGAAGACCATGTTGTACAGGCCGCCAACCTGGGCGAAGCACTCGATGGCGTGGTGAACCGGCCAGCCGCGGTAGTTGATCAGCGCGGAGGTCTTGTTCTCGAACCAGTCGGGACGGTTCCAGTGATCCTTGTCAGCCCAAACGTACGGACCGTGACCAAGCCAGGAAATGGGCTTGTTCTTGGTGTCGTTGGATGCGATATCGAGGAGGATCTTGATGAACGACGTGGGATCGCCGGACATAATGCCCTCGAAGTTGTACTCAGCCATCTGCTCGGGAGTGCAGTGCTCGGCGAGGATGCCCTCCTTGTAGGTCCAGGCAAGGTCGCGATAGAGCTGAGCATAGTTGCACCACAGGCCAAGGTCGTCGACCGTGACGGAGATCAGCTGGTTGTAGAAGACGGACAGGTCGGTGAGCGTCTTGTTCTCGCCCTCCTGGATGCCCGGAACCTGCATGATGGGCTGCATGTACGCGGAGAACGGGAAGTTGGGAACGCAGGTGTTACCCGAGGACTCGTAGCCGGTGGCTTCCTGAACCTGAGGGACCTTCACCTGGGCGTAGCAACGCACGGGGCAGCCGTGGCAGCCGGCCATCTTCACGGTGTACTTCTCAGCTGCGGGGCCAAGGTCCTTGGTGGACTTCATGCAGCGATAACCCATGGTGTTGGGCTCGAAGGGCTTGGGCTCGCCGGTCTCGATGGGGCCGCCCTCGGCAGCTGCCCAGTAGAGGCCCTTCTTGGCGGTCCAACGAGAACCCTTGTCGTAGTACTCGGCCCAGGACTGCTGGGTGGAGGGGACGACATGGTTGTTGTTGGAGCCAAGGACCTGGGCGATCATGTAGTCGGACAGGTCGGCAACCATCTGCGGGTCGGCAACGTTAACGGCCTTGGTGCCCTTGACGACGACTGCCTTGACCTTCTTGGAGCCCAAAACGGCGCCCAGGCCAGCGCCCGCGGAGTGGGAGCGGCTGTTCATGACGCACGCATAAGGGAGCAGGTTCTCGCCTGCGGGACCGATGGCGGCGACGCAGCACTCAAGGCCGTGCTTCTTGCACAGGGCCTCGGTGGTCTCGCGAGTGCCCTTGCCCCAGAGAGCGGAGGCATCCTCGATGCTGATCTTGTCATCGTTAATGAAGATGTAGACCGGGGTATCGGCCTTGCCCTCGATGATCAGGCCGTCGTGACCGGAATACTTGAGCATGGCGCCCAGCTGACCGCCGCAGTGGCAGTCGACAACCAGGTGGTCCTGGGTAAAAGTGGACAGGGTAGCCCACGTAGAACGACCGGCCAGGGGAACGCCGGCGCCGGTGAGGGGGCCAACGGCGAGAACGGCCTTGTTCTCCTCGTCCATCCAGTCGACACCTGCGGGGACCTCGTCGTACATGATCTTGTTAGCAAAGCCCATGCCGCCGATGTAGTCCTTCTGCATCTCGACATCGGACTCTTCGGTGATAGCACCGCTCGTAAGGTTGACGCGGGCGATCCAGCCAGCCCAACCGTAAGAGGTATCAGCCATTTACTTCTCCTATCCTTAACCGATCTTGCCGCCGGCGACGAAGTCCTGCTTCTCGGAGACGAGCGGCCAGGGGTTCTCCTGCTTGGTCGGGCCGGAGGAGTGGCTCACGTCCTCCCACTCGATAAGCTCGATCGCGCCGTTGGGGCACTGCTCGGCGCAGCGGCCGCACGCGATGCACTTAGAGGACTTGCCGGTGACGGTGTTCACCACGGGCATGTGATAGGGGCACGCGGCGACGCAGGTGCCGCAACCAACGCACTTCTCGGCGTCGACGTAGCGGATGCCGTTGTCGTCAGTGAGGATGGCGCCCTGCGGGCATGCGGTCTGGCACAGGGCCGTCTTGCACATGTGGCAGGCGCGGACATTCCACTCGCAAGAGTAGTAGATACCGTCGCCGGACCCAAGCTCCTTACCAAACTGGTAGCCGTCGTGCACGTGGATGCGGGCGGCTGCGGGCTGGGACACGCCATCGTTCTGAAGCGTGCAGCTCATCTCGCAGCGCTGGCAACCGGTGCAACGGGCGCGGTTTACCTTGAGCACGTGGGACGGGGTCGCATAGTAGTCGACCTTACCCTTCGAGCTCGTGGGAGCCGCTGCGGCGGTGTCCGGCAGAAGACCCAGGGCCACCATGCTCGCGACGAACGCGCCAGAAACCTTCACAAACCCGCGACGGGTGAAGAAGGAGTCGAGGCGATCCGCGCCGGAGCCAACCTGCTCCAAAGCGGTGTTCTCTTTCATAGTTCCCTCCCCTTACTGCATTACGCGATACGCCCAAGGGACGGCGCATCGCACCTTTACTTTGGCGGGACCGTTGGCGATACAGTCTCCGCCGTTAGTATGCATTGTGGGTCAAGGCGCGATCTTCGACTCACCTTGTTATGGGTATCTTTGAAAAATAGTCCGCGATTGGCCTAAAACCTTGTCACCTGTTATAGGGTATACGCTGTACCTGCGGGTTTACATTTGATAACCAGTGTCGTTGAACCACTGCAAACGCTTTATTTTGCTAGAGTTTCTATATTCCCCATTGTATTTATAGGTTGATTTTCTCGTCCACTATATTCATATGGGAGCGCTCTTCATAACGTTTTGCTTGTGTTGCAAACAAACCTTGTGGCAGCGAGGCGCCAATCGATGCACAATAGACTGGTTCAACAGTCACTCAAGAAACGCGACACCCACGGAGGTCGTCCATGCTATCCGAACGCCTACTTTCCAAAACCGTTGGCATAGGAGCCCGTCAGCTCTTCCGCTCTAAGGACGAGTGCGCCCGCACGCTGCCCGCGCCGGAGGCGGGGCACGAGTACCTGCTCTACGTTCACATCCCATTCTGCGACGTGTTGTGCCCGTATTGCTCCTTCACACGCTTCCCCTTCCGCGAGGAGGCGGCGCGCCGCTACTTCGAAGCGCTGAGGCGCGAGCTCAAGATAATCCATGACCTTGGCTATCAACCGCCCAGCGCCTACATTGGCGGCGGCACGCCTACCATTATGATGGACGAGCTCGAGCGCACCATCGATTACATGCGCGAGCTGTTCCCCACCATTAAAGAGGTTTCCAGCGAAACCAATCCGCCGCACCTTGACCGCGAGCGCCTCAAGCGACTGAGCAATATGGTCCAGCGATTCTCCGTTGGCGTGCAGAGCTTTGACAACACCTTGCTCAAGCGAATGGACCGCTACAACAAGTACGGCAGCGCCGAGGAGATTGTCGAGCGTATCCAAAGCGTGCACGACATGTTCGACACCTTCAATGTGGACATGATCTTCAACTTCCCGGGCCAGACCCCCGAGATGGTCTCGCGCGATATCGACGTGTTCCGCACCACCGGCGCCAACCAGATCACCTACTATCCGCTGATGGCCTCGCCGGGGTCCGAGAAGCTCATGCAAACTTGCTTCCACGGACAGGTCGATTACAACCTGGAAAAGGATCTGTACAACACGCTGTTTGACAAGATGACCGCACCGGTTGAGAAGGGCGGCGTGGGCTTCTACGCTACGGACGTCTACACCTTCGCCAAGGACCGCGACGCCATGATCGACGAGTACGTGGTCGATTACGGCGAGTACGTGGCGGCAGGCTGCGGCGGCTACTCCTTCTTGGGCGATGACATCTACACCAACGACTCCTCGCTGGATGGATACTGCCGCCGTATCGAAGAGGGAACCATGAGCGTTGCCTCCCATATCTCCATGGGCCACGCCAACGGCAAGCGCTATCGCATGGGTCGCGAGCTGTTTGGCCTGCGCCTGGACAACCGCGCTTGGAGGCGCGACTTTGGCAAGTACATTCAGTACGACATGCCCGTCGAATACGGCTACCTAGCCGCCAACGGCGCCTTTGATAAGAATAATGCGGACGAGCTGACCCTTACCCGCAAGGGCCGCTACCTTGTCTTGGTTATGATGCGCCAGATCTTTATTGGCATGAATACGGAACGCGATCGCCTGCGCACCTTGCTGCCCGAGTGCGAGCGCAAGATGTTCGCCGACTCCGCCGCAAAGCAGATCGCGGCGGCGAAGGCTGCCGACGAAGCGGCGGGCGCGGACCAATAAGCGGCCGTCAGCCTACAGGGCAGCCCATTCTAGGTGACTAAAAAACGGAGGCGGACAAGCGCGGTCTGCCTCCGTTTTTGTTTCTTTACGCTCCGTGCGTGCCGTATTCGGCAATATAGTCCAGAATCTCTTGGCGAGAATGCAGGTCCGTCTTGTCGTAGATGCGCTTGATATGCGTATGCACCGTGTTGGGCGACAACTTAAGCTCCTCGCTTACGCGCGCTTGGGTGTGACCCAGGGTGTAGAGCGTGAGCACCTCTACCTCGCGGCCCGTAAGTCCAAAGGTCTGTGCCATCTCCATGACCGACGTCGCAATGTGCACGTTGGGCTTTTGGTTCACCATGGGAGCCTGGGCCTGCGGAGAGATGGCAAGCACGCCCATCAGGGGGATGCGACGCACGTCCGCCTCTGTAATGGGCCCCTCGGCGCGGCTGCTCTCCGTTTGCTCGGACGGCGCTGCCAGCAACTTGGTAAACACCACCTGCGTGGCCACCAGCACAAAAAAGCTCATGATCGATATGATGACCGGCGCGTTGCTGGGCATCACGCGAGTGATAGCCGTATCGAATTTCATACCTGCGACGGCCAGCATATTGCTCGCCACCCACGCCGCAGATGCGTAATAGAACGAATCTCGCCAGCCAAAGCTAATGAACGCAATGGTCAAATACCAGATAAACGCGTTGAGCACCAGCGAGGCCGCCATGACAAACGAGGCGCCGATGCTGATGGTCTTGGGCCAGATCGCAAAAAAGATGGCGCCCAGCGCGATGAGGATCTCCATAACAACCCAAATGCTGGTGGTCAGCGCGCGCATGCGCGACTTAAGGCCGTTTCGCACCCACAGTGCGGCGACCACCCATACAAAGATCATGATGAGAAAGCGCGGCACCGTGCTCATGTAGATAGGGTCGCCAGCGGGAAATCCTCGTCCCATACCAATGGGGATGGAGATGAACCATATGCCCACGGCGGCCACCACAAGAAAGCTGCGGTTAGAAAAGCGATTCTCGTCCGTACCAAAATACGATTCGGACACAGCGGGAAACGAGTCGCTAGGCGCATCCATGGTGCGCGAGATCTTGATGGCGATCATTTGGGCCGCCGTAAACAGGGCGCCCGCGGCATACCACACAAGCTCGCTGGAGAAGCTCAGCATAAACGTGGCGGTCTCGGAAAGGGCCAAAGCGGCAAACACTACAACCACCGCGGCCTGGGCGGAAACCCCGCGCAGCTTTCGCAACCAGTAAAACTCAAGGTAGGTGCTGCCCACAGTAATACCAACGCCCAGCAGCAGAACCATCCAGGGCAAGGGCGCCACGCCAAGCACCTCGAGCACCGCAGACGCCAGCGAGCACGCACCGGCGAGCACCACCGCACCGGCCGTAGTGGACGAGATAAAACGCTTATCAAAGCGCTTGACCACCAACGTCGACAAAAAGAGCAGCGAGATTATCACAGCGGAGATAAACATGGTGAAGCCGGAGAACGTAGAGGTGCCCGTGGTGGCGTGCGCAACCTGAATGCAGATATTGACCACGGTCGAGCTCAGCGCAAGGCCGAATATCGAAGGTAGCAGCACCTTGTAGGCATCAAAGCCCAATGGCGGCATAACCGTCTGGTCCGCTTTTTCCTGCGACACGCTCTCTCCCCTTTTTGTTCCTTTGGAGCCGTTGGCGCGACTACGCTTCTACGCTGCCATAACGTTTGCTCCAAAACCATCTCTGGCGATGGTTTAGTATACCTTGTACTACACTGGTTTGCATGGACCTAACAACATATGAGCCACACATTGAAAGGCGCGCAATGACCGACACTTCCGATCAGCAGCCAACAATTCCACCCGCCGCGCTGGAAAGCGACACCTCGCCCGCCGAGGATGCGGAAAAAGACGCCCCCCAGCTCACGGATGAGCAGCGGGCGGAAATTCACCAGCGCAACGCCCTTGTTCGCGCATGGGATAAAGCCCTTACCGACATGCGACAGCGCTCTTATGAGGGCAAGCTCACCACGCCCGCGCGCTGGAAGCGCCTTGCCATCGCCCCGCAGGAGATGGATGCCGCGGCGTTCGAGGCGGGCCTTATGGACTACATCGAGAGCAACCCTCATGCCGATGATTCCCCCGCTATCGGCCACATGGAGGCTCCCAAGCCCTTGGATGTGCTGCTAGAAGGCCAGGATGTGGACGAGGACACGCCCCTGCCCAATCCGGACGTGTCCGATGTGGTGCTTCTCTACGGCAAGAAATCCGTCTACCTCTATTCCAAGCCGCTTCTCTCTAGCAGCTTTGCCCACGCACTGTTCATCACCACGGAAAACGACGACTTCTCGACGTTTATCGACGTAGTGCGCACCGAGTCGCGCGTGTACCCCCGCCCTGTATCCATCCTCGACTTCATGAACCCACCCTACCTGTGGTCTATCGAGAAAACCCGCAGCCTTTTTGAGAGCATTGGGGACGAGGAGGCTTTTGCAGACATCCATTCCTGTAAGACCAGCTTGGATGAGACCTTCTTCTACTCCACCAGATTCCTCAGCGACGCCCAAGGCAAAGCCCTGGCGGAATTCTATGGCGTTGAGAAGGGCCGCAACCCCTAAAGACCGGGTGCGCGGCGATTACTTGCCCAGCCCGCCTTATCCACACCGCTCTTACCGCCCGAGCTTGCCGTAACGTCTCACGTACCGCAACGCCTACGCACCACCCACCCGGAAGGAATACCATGGCCAAACAGCGCCTTACCCAAGACACCCCGTTCCTGCGCACGCCGGACATGTACCAAATTGAGAACGACGCCCCCATCACCGAGTACGCCGACGCCACCCTTGACCTTATTGCGGATGCTGCCAACTGCGGCATCCCCGATGGCGCCAACGCCTTTTGCAGCGTGGGCAAGGAGAAGCGCGGCACGGTTCAAATGCAGCTCTTCGCCCGCATTGATCCGGATACCGAGACTTTTGAAGAGGTGGGCTTTCGCAGCCACGGATGCCTAGCCGCCATTGGCTGCGCGGCCCTGCTGGCAAACAAGCTGCCCGGTAAAACCTTTGAGCAAGCGCTCTCCATCACCAAGGAAGAACTTGATGAGGAGCTGGGAGGGCTTCCCAAGAGCCGCATCTACACGCTGGTATTTGGCATCGAGGCGGTTCGCGCGCTCATTGGCGACTACTGCCTGCGCATCAAGGGCTACTCCCTGGCACAGCTCACCCAGGAGATTCCCTGCGATTATATGTGCGTCAACTGCCTGCTCACGGAAAACTGCTCCCTGCGCGACGAGCGCGTTGACCAAGAGATGCGCGAGCTGGGCGAAATCGAGTAGCGCAAGGGTTGCCAACACCCCGTCACGCTACAATGAATGTATCTGACCTGCGCGGCGCGCGCCGCTTGTACAGAAGGAGTCGCCGGTGATCGACCGCTACACTCGCCCCGAAATGGGACACATCTTCTCCCTTGAGAACAAGTACGCCATCTGGCAGGAGATCGAGGTGCTCGCCTGCGAGGCCCATGCCGAGATGGGCAAGATTGGCATCACGCGCGAAGAGGCCGCGTGGATTCGCGAGCACGCCAAGTTCAACAAAGAAGAGGTTGACGCCATCGAGGCCGTCACCAACCATGACGTCATCGCGTTCCTCACCAATATGGGCGAGTATATCGACGCCGAGGTGCCCGAGGGCGAGCCCAAGCCAAGCCGCTGGGTGCACTACGGCATGACCAGCTCCGATCTGGGCGACACCGCCCTGTGCTATCAGCTGGTCCAGGCTACCGATATCATTATCGAAGACGTTCGCAAGCTGGGCGAGATCTGCCGCCGCCGCGCCTTTGAAGAGCGCGAGACCCTGTGCGTTGGCCGCACCCACGGCATCCACGCCGAGCCCATGACCTTTGGCATGAAGTTTGGCAGCTGGGCATGGGAGCTCAAGCGCGACCTGGATCGCCTGCTCGATGCACGCAAGAACGTCGCCTTCGGTGCGATCTCCGGTGCGGTGGGCACGTACAGCTCCATCGACCCGTTTGTTGAGGAGTACGTCTGCGAGCGCCTGGGCCTGGCCCACGACCCGCTGTCCACCCAGGTCATCTCGCGCGACCACCACGCCTATCTGGCCGGCGTTCTGGCAACCACCGCTGCAACCTGCGACCGTATCGCCACGGAAATTCGCAACCTGCAGAAGACCGATACCCTTGAGGCCGAAGAGCCGTTCAAGAAGGGTCAAAAGGGCAGCTCTGCCATGCCCCACAAGCGCAACCCCATCACCCTGGAGAAGGTCTGCGGCCTGTCTCGCGTGGTGAAGGCGAACGCCCAGGTCGCCTTTGACAACGTCGCCCTGTGGCACGAGCGCGACATCTCGCACAGCTCCGCCGAGCGCGTGGCCCAGGCAGACAGCTTTATCGCCCTTGACCACATGCTCAACTGCCTTATCCGCATCGTCGACGGACTCATCCTGTACCCCGCGCGCATGCAGGCGAACCTCAACCTCACCCGCGGCCTCATCTTCTCTTCCAAGGTCCTGCTGGCCCTGGTCGACACCGGCATCACCCGCGAGGACGCCTACAAGATCGTCCAGCGCAACTCCATGGCGGTCTGGGACGATGTCCACGCCGCGGTCGACGGCCCCAACCTGCGCGAGCGCCTGGAAGCAGACCCCGAATGCACTGTTTCTTCCGAGAAGCTGGATGAGATTTTCGATCCCTGGGATTTCCTCACCCGCATCGACGTGGTGTTCAAGCGCCTGGAAACGCTCTCCTTTGAGGAGTAAAGCCTCCCTTATATGCATCTGCCAAGGCCTCGGGGCACATCCCGGGGCCTTTTTCATGCCCCGCTCCTCGCATTTGAATCGATCTTATAACCCTGGTAGAGCATGCCGGCGCGCCCTATACGCCCAGCACGCTGACCGCGCATGAAAAACCCGGCACCTTGCGATACCGGGTTAAACAATCTCTGGAGCGGGCAACGGGACTCGAACCCGCGAGTGTCAGCTTGGGAAGCTGATGCCTTACCACTTGGCGATGCCCGCAAAATGAAAGCCATCTCTGGCCGTTTGATAAGTATATCCCGCACCACCTGAGGCGGCAAGACTTCATTTCCCGACCGCGGAGTTCCTTTATTTCTCCGGGTTGGAACATACAAAGCATACTTTTGAACTACCGGCGTGCGCTTTTGATGATAAACCGCACCCCTTGATAACGGATATAGAATCCAAGCACCGTGCTCGGCAGGCATCGACCTGCACGTTCGTTATACCTGTAAGAATCTTCGATACGCACGCCTACACATTTGGAACGTTCCATATCACCTTGGGGTGCAAAGACGCGCTTAGGCTCCTTTCTCATCCGCACACTATACGCGCGAGAAAGGACATGCCATGAACCACCACCCACCCAGCTGCAGACAATCGCTTCTCACCCTCATGCCTTCCTTTAATCCGCCCGCAGCGATTCTAGGCCTTGTCATCTTTGCCGCAGCCATTGTGGGTAGCCTTACACCCATTTTCCACCTTGTGGCTGCAGACACCGGTAAGGCAAAGATCATTGAAGTTGCCGAAAATGAATTTGAGGACGAGGGCTACGCCCCATCTATCGACTTCGACACCATAACAATCGAAAACGGCTGGGTGGAAGAGACCGATGTTTCCAAGTACTACAGCACGTCTGGAGGCACGGAACCCAACCCTGACGGCTCCAGACCGGTTGTGGCACCACGCGGAAAAGGCTATGCCTTCTTTATCGATGAGAGCACACCGAAGGATTCTCGTCCAACCCTGCGCTATTCCGGCGGATCATACGGAAAAGACAACGTAGACGCGCTTGTTACGCTGGTAGATTGGGATTATCTAGAACCAACCTGCGGTTGGGACGAGTTTCCCGAGGTTAAGGATCAGTGGTTTGAGGAATTCCGCACTGGCGTCTTTGTAAGCGACCTCTGGCGCTCTGGTGCAGACGATGAGACCGGTTATCAGAATTTCAACTTCTACACCGTGGGACTCGCCAACATTCGCGTCGATGTCTCCTGGGTCTACGCGGGAACCAATACGCCTATTGAGCTCAAGGGGCATATGACCTGCATGGATCTGGACGTTAGTCAGTCGTTTGGATTTGGCGGATCCGTTACCCAGGCGCGCGTTGTCTCCAACAACGACCATCTGTCGATCACCGATGACCAAACGCGCGTTCAGAGCGAGAACACCGCGCTTGATGATCAATACAAGCGCAACCCAGAAGAATATCGCATGGGTCTAGTGGGTGCGTATTACGACACCACGGCGGAAGGAAAGCTCAAGACACCCACCGAGCTCTACTTTGGTGCCAGCTGGCGGGGCCTGGGAACAACCTGCGTCTCCTTCTTCGCCATGACCTCGGAGTTCCTCACACTGCCCAACCCAGAAGACGACATACCGGAGAATCCGCCCGCACCCGTGAAATCCGCCGACAAGACCAGCGGCGTCTCCCTTGGCGACCAAGTCATCTACACCATCGATTTCACCGCGCACGAGCAGGGCGTTAATTGTCGTGGCGGATACCGATATACCAATCTCGACATCATCGATGTCTTGCCGGATGAGATGCGCTACGTCGACGGCTCCGGCTACCTCACCGATGAAAGCGGCGCCCGCATAGAGAATGCCGGTCGCGTCATCTACGAAGGCGATAACGAGAACCCAGTGGAAAACACGGTTCGCTTCGAGTTCTACCCCGATTACCTGCAGACTATGAAGATGGAGGGCGAGCATTACTTCTTTATCTTCAAAGCGGAACTGACCGAATACCCAAAAGGCGGCAAGCGGCTGGACGGCCACCTCTTTGTTCGCAACTCCAGCTATGCGCTCATCAACCAAAGCGGCAAGCTTCCCTCGAACAACGTGAACACGCTGTTGGTAGAACCCGTGCTCTCCGTCGACAAAACCGCAGACAAGTATGAATACCAGGTGGACGATACCATCACATACACCGTTGTGTACAAGCAGACCGCCAAGAACGCCCAGGCGCGAGAAGCCATCATCTCTGACAACCTCCCTGAAGGCCTTGAACTTATAGCCGACTCTGTCAAGGCAACCGGCTTGAAAGACCTGCCCGATCCAGATATCAACGAGAACAAATGGTCCTACTCGTTTGACAAGTTCAACTATGGCGACACCATCACCGTTACCTATCAGGCACGGGCGACAAGCCACGGCAACGGGCAGGAGATTGTCAACAACGCCTCGATCCACGCGAACAACGCTGCCGACCAAGATGATCCAGCCGAAGTATGGATCAACTCCGCCGCCCTCGACATAACAAAGGAAGTCGATAGATACGAAGGCTATGTTGGCTCGTCAGATATCGACCCGGGATTTTTCGAATACACCGTGACCCTTAAGAACGCCAAGCGCGGAACCATCGCGAACGATGTTGTGATAAGCGATGATTCGCTTCCTAAAGAGATGCCGGTAGGTAGAAATAACGACGGAGCGCTGCGCGTCGAGGTGAAGGTGGACGATGGCTCTGACAACACCATGACATGGGTTGGAGATAGGGCCGAAGGAAGCTTTGCCGACGTAGCATATCCCATAGGCGACGATGATACCGTCCACAACCAAACGGCGCCCCAACCCGTTACCTGGAACCTCGACCCATCGGGCACCGGATGGAAGCTGTCCTTTGACCATCTGAACGATACAACCACTGTGACGGTCACTTACCGTGCCTACCCGCAAGACGCCGCGTCTGGCTGGGAGGTTGAAAACAAAGCTATCGCCCAGGCGGATAACTCAAGCAAGGATGAGGATACCGCGCTGATCTGGATCAACCAGCCCCACCTCGCTGTTGATAAGGAAGCTAACCTTGAGTCCTTCTCCGTTGGCGACCATATTGTCTACCACGTGACGGTAACCAATGAGACACCCGGTACCCTTGGTCGCGACCTGGTGATTTCAGACCTTGCCCACACCGAGGGCGTCGAGTTGATTCGCGGATCGATACGCGTATACGACTCACGCAATGAGGACATCACCGATGAGTGCACCATTTCTAACAAACACGGCCAGGAAACCTTTATTGTCCAGACGCATCGCGACATCATCAACAAGTCGGACTCCAGAAGTCTATGGAAGGAGGGCGAGCTGCAAAACGCAAAGGGGCGCAATCCCCTCGACGGTGATGGAGAGACCTCTATAACGGTCGAGTACCAAGTTGCAATATCGGACGCTAAGCTTGCAGGCAAGGCCATCGACAACACCGCGCTCGCCGTCACCGATGAGCCCAACACGCAGACAACGGATGACGAAGTGGTGAACGTTGATGGCGCCAGGCTGATTGTTGAGAAGTCATCCGACAAGCCAACTTATCACGTTGGAGATGTGGCTGAATACACCCTGGTGATTCGCCAAACGCGTGAAGCGGGAATCGCACGGAAGGTTGTGATACATGATGCTTTTGACCAGGTAGATCTTGCATCTATTGTTGAGGGCAGCATTGTGGTCACCGGCCCAGACGGCAACGCGGTTGATGTTGAGCCGGAGTTTATCGTCCAAAAAGATGAGCGAATCACCGGATTCGAAATACCCACCGGCATTGATCTGGAGGACGAGCAAGCAATCACGGTCTCTTACCAAGTCAACATGGAGGCTCCCGCCCAGATGCTCGACAACAAGGTGAGAGCCCAAGCGGAAGGATCATTGGAAGGCGTAGACCAACACAGCGTAGAAATTCTTGAAGCAAAGCCTCAGGCCTCAATCTCCAAGACCGTACAAAACGAAAATCTCGCACTTAATGAAACCGCACGTTATACGGTAAAGGCAACGCTGAGCTCCGCCAAAGCTGATAACGCCGTCATCTCTGACACAAGCCTGCCAAAAACGACCCCTATCGATTTCGATAGCATCACGGTTACCAAGAACGGGACCCTGCTTGAGGACGAGGTCAAGCATGCTGACAATGGATTCAGCATCGCATGCGGAAGCCTGGCGGCAGGGGATGAGATCGCGATATCCTACAACGCAACGCCATCCGACCCTTCGCTCAAGGGTGCCTCCATTGTCAACGTGGCCACCTTGGACTTTGATGGTCTTGATGAGCCGCTAGCAGACGACGCCGTTATTCATATCGAAGACGATACGGACGATGAGCCGGGAGATCCGGACACCCCGGATAACCCGGCTCCCGACCGCCCAGACAATCCTAATGGCCCGAACGATGTCGATGAGCCCAGTAATCCCGATCAGCCTGACACGCCGGGAACCGATGATCCGGATAAGGACCTTGGTAAAGACCTTGGCAAAACCGGTGATTGGCTCATGAGCAATCTACCCACGGTAACGGTTCTTGGCGTTGCGATATGCATATGCCTCGCCGCCATCATCACCCACAAACGTCCCCGTCACTAATCAAAGGGTGCGCCTGGCAACCGCTGGGCGCACCCCGCTTGGATAAGGGAACCTATGCATTCAGTAACCCATAGAGCGCTTCGATTCTTGATATCAGCATGCGCTGGCTGCGCCGTTATGGTATCGGGCTTTTTCGGATGGTACCTGCAACCGCTCATCTCAGCCGACATAGAATATGAACGCTTGAGAGCGTTCTCCAAACCGATGGACCCAAACGCAATCGATAATCGATCGAACTCACGCGAGAACGGTCACGATGCCAAGGACACGGGTGCCCCTCCGCGTCCAAGCGCTGAGTTATTGGAGAACAGCAGGCACATTGATTGGGATGCGCTCTCGGCTATAAACAAAGACGTTATCGGCTGGATCTACGTCCCCAATACGCCAATCGACTACCCTATAGTGCAAGCACCCGTGAACGATTCGGAAAAGTACCTGCGAACCACCTTTGAAGGCTCCGTAGCCTACCCCAACAACCAGGGAGCAATTTATCTGGACTCAGACAACGCTGACGATGGTCTCTCCTCTTCCGCCCCCGTCATATACGGCCACTACCAGCTCAACGGCTCGATGCTCTCATCCTTCTCAAAGAATGATTCGGTCGACGAGCTTTCAAGACATGACCAGGTATTTCTCTATACTCCTACCACCATGTTTCACGTAGAACTATTTGCGGGAAATATCGTTGACGCATCGACGGAGAAGATTAAGACATCATTCACCAGTCGGCAGGCACTTGCTTCATGGATAAAGGAAAAGCTGGACGAATCGGAGGCCGTTCTATATCGGCCATCCTCAATCGACCAGCTCTTCACGTTTGTAACGTGCTCATATAGCAGATGGAAGGATCAGCGAACGTTAACGTACGGCATGGTTATAGAGTCAGCATCAGCAGAGGCCGTTGAATACTACTCTGCGGATGAACCGGCGTCGGTTGATTGAGCGTCAGCCGCCTGGTCCGCATCCAATGAATCGTCAACGTTTTGACTCTCGTCGCCAGCCATCTCATTGCGCTCCGCGGCATCCTCTGCATACGCCTCCTGCCGTTCCGCGCGAACGTCCTCTGGAGTGGACCATTTAACGCCAAGAACATAGGAAACACCAAAGCCCAGGGCAACGGCTGTGGCCGCCCCTATAAGATATGCAACCCAATGTTTACGGATAAAGGCGAACACGGTACCTCCTGCCTTCGGACTTCCTCTATGCTATCAGCTTTTGCTGACATGGTAGCAATTACTCGCAGTGGACACACAAGCCAAAATATAGATGTGCTCAATCAGAAAAGTGGGTAGACGGCTTTCAATACATGTTGAACGGGATGAGTGCCTGTCACCTCTCACTACCGAAAGGATCCGCCATGAATCAGCCCTCCTACGAGCTCTTCATCATGCCTACCTGCCCATTTTGCCTTAAGGTTCTTTCGTTCATGAAGTCCAGGGGGATCGAGCTGCCACTCAAAGACACCACGGCCGACCCCGTCGCCCGCCAGAGACTTCTTGATGTTGGAGGCAAGACCCAGGTCCCCTGTCTCTTTATCGATGGTAAGCCCTTGTATGAATCGAACGATATCATCGACTACCTCGACAACGCCTTTTAACAGATGATCTTGATAGCAAAGGACCCCACTTGCGAGCGGGGTCCTTTTTCTCGGCGCAAATGCGATGGAGCGCTAGTTAGGAACGCCTGATGACCTCGGTCACCACATCGGCAACCTTGTTGATGTTCTCATCGTTCACGTTGTAAGGCATGTCTTCCTCACTGTGAGAACAGGCGAAATGCGCGCCCTCGATACCGGCGATGGTCAAAGAGCGCAGGCTCATATTCATCGCCGCATGTGCGTCCGTATTCACATACGGCATATCGACGGCGCCGATTTCATGATGGAAATCGCTAGAAACCTGCTGAACGAGCTTCATGATGCGCTTATCACCCTTGAGAGCTCGGGAATCGCCTTCGGATGCAAGCATTGCAACCTGGCCGGCGCCGACGCTCTCGAGGTTAATCAGAAAAACGCCGCGCAGCTTATCGCGATGAGTCTCAAGGAACGCCTTGAGACCGGCGTTGCCGCACTCGGAGGCGCCAGTGGCAACAAACCAAATGTCATGGCCAAGCAGCTCATCATCACCCATGGAGGTGATAGCGTCGCGAAGCTCAAGCTCAGTTACGCCGTCGACGCCCGTCGCGCCGCCCTTCCAGCCGTTATCATCTCCGTCGAAGTTGTCCCAAGAGCCAATTTCACCGCCGCTGCGCTTAGCGTCGAAGTCATCATCGACTCCAAGCCACTCGCTCATGCTTTCCTGCTGCTTCTTCTTGCGACCAAACAGGCCGCCCAGGCCGCGGCGCTGCTTCTTGGGCTGCGGGGCGGGGGCCTTAATAGTCTCAAAGACCTGCTGTTCTTGTACGGGAGCGGGAGCGGGCGTGGGCTGGGGAGCTGAGCTCACAACGGAGAAGCCCCTGCTGGCTGCAGACGTGGTGGAGGGGGAAGCCGACGCAAAGGGATCGGCGGGCTTCACCGAGGGGTCGGGCAAATCAAACAGCGGAGACCTGTTCTGCGACGCATTCTGTTGCTGGAACGCCTCGATGCCGGGAACCGCGGGGATACGGCGGGCGTTCGCGGGAACAGAGATATCCGGCACGTTGATTGAGCGCGGCGGAACATGAACCGCGGGCTGCGGCTGTGCGATCTGGGCCATAAGGGAATCCACCGTCTCCACGGGGCGACGAGGCATCGTGTGCTTGGTGGCAGTCGGCATGGGCATAGCTTGAGTCGCACCCGGCTTCATGACGTTTTGCGGCATCTGGAACAGCTGGGTGTCAGCCGTCACGTCAACCATGGGCTGCTCGACAGGCTGAGCCTCGCTCTGACCATCGACCGTAGAATCACTCGGCTCGACCGATTCGGCATCCCCATCGGACCCTACGCTCGACTCGTCTGCAGAATCGCCTTCCTCGACAGCGTCGATGGAGACAGACTCAGCAACTTCCTCTTCCATATCCACAAGCTCGGACTCGGATACAACGCCCTCGCCATTGAAGGAGTTTTCGCCCTCCACTTCATCGCCATCGCAAGCTTCAGCTTCCTCTGCAGGCTCCTCCTCAGAAGCGCCCTCGGTATCAGCGTCCTCATCATCGATGTCGAAATCACTTGCATCGGCGTCATCGACGGCGTCAATTACCTCATCGATATCAGAGGCTGCCTCGTCGTCATCAACGATTTCGTCGTCCTGCAAGACCTCCTCAGACGCCTCTTCAGCGGCGACGTCCTCAACACTTTCATCGATCTCGTCATACATGCCGTCGTCGATGATTTCGTATTCAGCTTCAAGAATATAGTCATCCGCATCATCGGCGTAATCAAGGTACGCGCTATGCATGGACTGGTCGGACTCATCTTCATACCCATCAAACGAGTCCTCGTCGTCCTGCTGCCCCGTCGCCTCATCCTCTGCGTAAGCGGAGGAGCCGCCAAACTCTGCCGGAACCGCCCACATGGACGTTTGGTCGACGCGCTGGGGTTCAAGGTCCTCCTCGATGGGCGCCTCTTCATAAGCAGCGGATTCAACCGTCTGAGACTCATAGCTCTCATCCGTAAGAGGCGTGTAGGCCTCATCGTCCTCATACTCAGAAGCGGGATTATGGGAAGCGGGCACGCCATCGCCGTCCACCGGCGTCGGCGCAACCTCATGGTAGCCAGCAACGGGCGCGGGCACATCTTCTACTTGACGCGCGGAGCTCTCGACCGGCTGAAGCACAGGCTGAACAGCAGCCGGCACCGCGGGCTGGACAGCCGGCTGGACAACGGGCTGGGGCTCCGGCTTCACGGGAGGAACAGCGGAAGCTCCCGCCTCGTACTCGATTGCGCACGCGGACGAAACCATGCCAAGGGCGCGAAGAACCTCAACGCCATAGCGAATATTGCCCGATGCGTTGATGGGGAGAGCGGGGCCCTCGGGCTCGGCAGATACTGCGGGTGCAGCGGACTGCGCCTCGGGCGCAACCTCAAACGCAACGGTTTTATCAGCGGAAGCGGCCTGCGCAGAGCCCTCCACTTGGACGTCGGTATTAAGCAGAGCCGCGGCAAACTGCTCGGAGGTCATGGCGACGGTGGAGCCCGGGTCAGCCACGGGCTGAGATACGGGCTGCACGGCAGCGGCGGCTTGGTTCGCACGGCGGGCGGCCTCGACGCCCGCAGCTACCATGGTCTCGGCATCAAGTGCGGACCACATGGCGGTGGCGGCAGCGTCGGAAGACTCCTCGTCCTCATCATAAGCAGCGACGGACGGGGTAGACGCATCAACGGCGCTTGCCTCATCCTGCTCCTCAACCTGCTCGTCCGCAGGGGCGGCCGCGCCATACTCATCCTCAAAGTCCGCATCCACGGCGTCTTGGTCAACCAGCTCCATAACGGGGGCGTAAGAGCGCTGCTCTTCCATGTACTGGTCAAACGGAACGTCGCCGGGGAACTCGTTGACACCCTGGTACGGGGAGACCGCATCCATAACGCCAAGCATGGCGGCAACGGAAGACTTGTTGCAGACGGAACCGGACGTGTACGGAAGCACAAACTTGTTGGCTATGATCGCCACGGCGTTGGCAAGGGGAACCAGCGCGACAATGATGGCGAGGATCCAAAGCACGATCTTTGCCGGGGCGGGCACTGGCAGAAGGCGCACCACAGCCAAAATCGCGGGGGCGATCATGGCGAAGGGCAGCAGCTTCACCAACATGGGCCGATAAGAAGCATAGGGCTCCTGCGACAAAAGGTCCGCGCGCGGGGAATCGTAGTGGGCGACCACCACAACCGGGCGGTTACGCGGAGACGCCAGGGGGCCAGAGGCCTTGTGGTATGCGATAACGTTTTGACTCAAGCCGCCGGCTCCCATGTTGGAGAGCACGGGATGGCCGGAGCGCTCCATGACAAACAGCACCGCGCCGGCGAGCGCGATGATGACGCCCACAATGCCGACGGCGCCGCCGATGCCCATAAGGACCGCGCCCACAAAGACCATGATGCCCATAGCTGCTTGGGCAACCTTTTCGCTGGAAGAAGCGCTAAATTCCTGAATCTCGGGCTGAAAGCCATGGTCTCTGAAGATATCGGCAACGATGTCAGCGGCTGCACGCTCCTCCTCGCTGCATGCCGGCGTGATGCCGGTGTTCTGCAGCAGGTGGTTGAGATACTTTTGGGTATTCGCCATGAGGGCTCCACATCATCTTATAGTTACATGTAGGCACACCGCTCCCACGGTAAGCCTGTATATAGTCGAAAGTATACCCTTACTTATTGGTAGCTGCAGCAATTCGCAAGAACGCTTGATTCTGTAGAAAGGTCCTCCTATGACAAAAACGCCCACGCCCCCAGCCGGGCGCGAAGTGCAGCAATCCGCCCGCGAGAACGACCGGCAGGACGCCGTCCACCGCATTCTCAACCTGCTCTTTATCCTCAATGCTTCGCGCATACCCCTTACCACCAGCCAGATTTTGGACGATGAGGAGCTTGGATACTCGGCCGCAAAGCGCGAGTCCGCCATGAAGCAGTTCAAACGCGACCGGCAAAAACTTGAAAGCCTTGGCATTGTAGTCGCCGAGGTCAAAGAGCGGGGAGCGTCTGAACGCGAAGAAAGTTCTTGGGCGATCGACCAGGAACGCACGCACGCCGTGCCGCGCCTTATCACCGCGGACGATGCCGACCTGCTTGCAAAGGCGCTGACAGACCATCTCTTAAGCCCCGGCCTGCCCTACAGGCGCCCGCTCGAGCACATTGTCGCAAAACTCACCTCTGCGCGCGGACTCACGCCGCCGGACCTTCCGGGGCTGCTGGACGCCTCGCAGGACAACGTGCTCGAAGCAGTGTGGACCGCCTTTTCGCTGCGCCTTAAGCTCACCTTTGAATATGAAAACGCGCGCGGCGAGGCGACCAAGCGCACCGTATGCGTCTACGGGCTCTTCTCCGTTAAGGGCGTGTCGTACCTCGCGGGCTTGGACGAGAAGAGCTCGCAGGTGCGCACCTTTAGAATCGACCGCATCCAGCGCGTATGGAAACCAAAGGGCACCTACTCCGTCCCCGCGGACTTCGATGTCACGGATTTCCTCTTCTTCACGTTTGACTTCGAGGGAGCCTCGTCCACACCCGCCGCGCTCAGTTTCCCCGCCTCTGTTCCCCGGGCAGAAATCGAAGCGGTCACCCATGGCAGGGGAACGCTCGCACCCCATGCCGACGGCGTGCGCTGGGACATCGACGTGCGCGACCTCGACGCTGCCGCAGGCTTTTGCCTGGAACACTCTCAGATGGGCATGACGCCCCTGGAGCCACCGCTCCTTATCGACTGTTGGCGAAATCGTATCTCAAAGGCGGTGCAAGCCCATGCCTAGAAAACCAGCTCTACACGGCGATGCCCTTATTGGCACCTGCATCGAGTTGCTGCAGGTGCTGAGCGACTCGCCCACCCAAACCGCGCCGTTTGCACAGACGGCGATGTTGCTGCAGGTCAGCGAAGACCAGCTCACCTCTGCCGTGGACACCCTCTGCGGCCTGGCCCACCGTCAATCCGGTGCGCGCGTGGCCGTCTTCATCGAGGACGATACCATCTCTTTGCTGGGCGATGTTGCGACCTTCCATGCCATCCGCCTGTCGCTGCAAGAGGGCATGGTTCTCGCACATGTGCTCAACCTCCTCAACATCGACGCCAGCGTGCGCGAGCGCGTTGAGCGGGCCATGCTCCCCCTTGAAACCGTCGATGCGACGCCCCAGCCCGACACCATCGGCTCCGTCTCCATCTACGGGCGCTTCTACCAGCAAATCGAAATCGCTATCCAAGACTGCGTCCGCCTTATCCTCACCTATAGAAGCTCGAACGATACCGCGCCGCGCCCCAGAACGGTCGACCCCCTCGCTATCAAGCAGGACCGCGATGCCGCTTACTTGATTGGCTGGGATGTGGAGAAGGACGCGCAACGTCTCTACCGCCTGGATCGCATCGATAACGTTGCCTACACCGATGACTCCGTAGAGATTCATCCTTGGGAGAACGCCAGCATCCAGCAGAGCCTTACCGCCGGTGCGCTCAAAGCGACCGTCTCATTCCCCAGCAAAGAAACCCTCGAACAGGCCGGATGGGCAGGCATAGCGGATACAGACGGCGATGCCGATCAAAACGGCAGGGCACGGGCGACCGTTTACATCGCGGACGAGGAATGGCTGTTTGACCGCGTGCTTGGCTCCGGAGGTCAAATCATCATCGAATCGCCTTCAGACCTGCGCCAGCGCCTGGTAGAGTACGCGCATCGCTTGGCGTCGAGAATCTCTTAAAGCCATATTTTGACGAACGACCGCAAGGGACAAGTAACCCAGGAAGTACCGCCCATGCAAAGAGGGGCCCGGCCGGACCCCTCTTTTTGCTAGCCATCTTGCCCGCTATCCAGCTGTTCCTCGTCCGCACCCGCAAGCAACGCGAGCGAGAGGCGCGACCTTACCCTAGACTTGCCGCGCGCTGCGCCTATTCGTGTGAGGCGCGCCACAGCTTGATGTAGTGACCAACCTGCTCCGCATCAATCCGCTGGAATTGGGACGGAAGCGAAGAGAGAAACTTCTTGCCGTACCCCTTGCTCAGCAAGCGCGAGTCCGCCAGAACCAAGACGCCGCGGTCGGTCGAGGTCCTAATCAACCGGCCTGCCGCCTGCTTAACCTCAAGCACGGCGTCCGGAAGCGAATACTTGGCCCACGCCCGCTCCTCGCGAACGTTGCGCTCGCAAGACAGCGGTTCCGTAGGGTTGGCGAACGGCAGCTTGGGGATCACCACGCAACGCAACGTATCGCCGGAAGCGTCAAAGCCCTCCCAAAATGCCTTGAGGGCGAAGAGGGACGATGACTCCTCGGAAAGGAATCGGTCGCGCAGGCGCTTCACACTTGTTCCGCGCAGCTGGCAGGCAAGCTCCAGCCCCTGGCGCGACAGGCGAGGCTCCACACGGCCATAGAGATCCTCCATGTCGCGGCGATTGGTGAAAAGGGTGAGCGTTGAGCCACCCATCGCCATATGCACATCCACCAGCAAATTCTCCATCGCCGCAAGATACGCATCGCGATCTCTCGGATCCGGGATATCGCCCGCCACCACAACTGCCATGTTCTCCTGGAAGTTATAGCTCGACTCCAGCTGGACGCATGAGAAGCTCCCTTTGGGAAGGCGATCCAGACCAACGGAGTGATTGAAGTGGTCAAACGAGTTGGAGACCGTCACGGTTGCAGACGTAAACACCACGCTGTGCATCTCGGGCAGCCATTGCTCCGCCAGCGCCTCGCCAATGTCCATGCGCTCCGCCGTAAGGGCTTCTCCACCCGCACGGCGAGCCTTGTTGACCTGCAGGGAATAGACGTAATGCTCGTCCGCTCCCTCGAGAACAAGCGATAGCGTGGCCTTCATCTCTTTGATGCGTCGAGCTCCGTCAGCCACCTCTATGACCATCTCCGGATTCTCCGCCCCAACCGACTCCGCAAGCGAGGAAAGGTTCTTTCCCGCCTCGTCCAGCGCATCGATAGCGGTGCGCGCCGTCGGCTCAAAGTACTCCCAGCCACGGTGCTCCCTCAACTCGGGCCCTATCCAGATGTTGGCGTCCGCATAGCCATCCGCCTTGCCGTTTCGGGATAGCTCTCGCACGGCCTCGAAGAGCTCCGCCATTGCAAGCGACGCCCTTGAGGCGCTGCTCGTCGCCTTGGCACCCAGGCCCAGAAACAAGGTGGCGGCGTCGGAGGAGGCCAGAGCATGCGTCAGCCTTCCCAGTGCACCCGACTGAGCCCCGCCCAAGCGCTCGAACACCATGCGCGACTCATCTGCCGAAACGCTTAGCGCCCACTGGCGACGGGCCTCCTTCTCAACCGAATGGGCCTCGTCGATAATCCAATGGCGAATGGGCGGCAAAATCTTGCCATCAGCTGCAACGTTTCTAAACAGCAGTGAGTGATTCGTAACAACAATGTCCGCCTTTGCAGCACGCCGGCGAGCGCAGCGCACAAAGCAGCCCCTGTTAAAGAAGCGGCAATTCCCGCGGGCACATTCCCTTGATGAGGTGGTGAGATCAGCCCTGTTGACGCTCCTCCACCTAATGCCAAGCGAATCCAAGTCACCCGTGGGGGATTGGCAGGCAAATGCATACAGCACCGCTATGGCGGTCAGCGTATCCGCCGGATCTCGGCTTGTAGTGATCTCCCTGCCAGCAGCCAGGGACTCGAGTTTGAGCAGGCACGGGTAATGATCAAAGCCCTTAAGCGCGCAAAACGAGAGCCCGCCATCTAGCTCACGAGCAAGTTTTGGCAGCTCTTGATACATAAGCTGGTCGGTAAGGTTGTTCGATTTGGTCGCGATGCCAACTGTGATCTTGTTCCTTTTCGCCGCCTCTGCAGCTGGGACTAGATAGGCGATTGATTTTCCAACGCCCGTTCCCGCCTCGATGACCCGGTGCGTCGACGTTGCGAACGCATCGCGCACCTCAGACGCCATCACAATCTGCTCCGCGCGGGGCTCGTACGAGGAGTACATGTCGTTCACCAGGCCGCCGGGGGCGTACCTCAGCTCGATCTCATCGCGTCGAGGCATGGTAAGACCCGGAAGCTCGTCCGCATCGATGTGGTCCGGCTCAGCATCCGCCTGCATAACCTGCGCCCTCGCCGCCTCTAGAGAGAACGTCTCGCCCTGCCGCTCGCCAGCAAGGAACGAGAAGATGGGTCGATACGGCCAGCGCACGTCAGGATGCATATCGGCCAGCAGCCTCATCAGACCTCCGGGAAGATCCGTGAGGGCGCACAGCAAGATGCGCCAGACTCCGCAAAGAGCCTCGACATCATCTGATGCGCGGTGAGATACGGCCGAACACCCAAACAGCTCGGCCATGGTTGCCAGCTTATGCGAACTCAAACGGGGCAAAGCGATGCGCGAAAGCGCCAGCGAGTCAATCCAGATATCGCTCACCCTCACGCCGCCCTTGACCGACTCGATAAACGAGCGGTCAAACGTGGCGTTGTGGGCGATAACCGGGCATCCTTGGACAAACTCCTCAAGCGCGGCAACGGCCTCTTCCGCGCGCGGGGCGTGCGCCACGTCAGCGTTGGTAATACTAGTGAGCTCGGTAATCTCCGGCGGGATTAGACCGTTGGGATGCACAAAGGTGTCAAAGCGATCCACCACTTCGCGGCCGCGCAGACGCGCTGCGGAAATCTCTATGAGCTCGTTTTCCGCGCATGAAAGCCCCGTGGTCTCCGTATCAAGAACGATCACATCGTCCTCGATAAGGCCAAAGGAGCGATTCTTGGCGCGCTCGGCAAGCGTTGCGTACTGCTCGATAACAAAGCCGGGGGTGCCCGGAAGCACCACCGCGGCCATGTTGTTGTAGGTGTTGGCGTTCAGATGTATCACTTCTCAGCGCGGTCGATGGCCATCTGGATAAAGGAGGCGCAGACTTCAGGGAACGTCAGATCGTCCGTATGGCGAATCTCATCAGGATAAAGCGACGTATCCGTCATGCCGGGGATGGTGTTGGTCTCAAGGATAACCGGGCCCTCCTCAGACACAATAAAGTCGCTTCGCGATACGCTCATGCAGCCCAGCGCGCGATGCGCGGCGCACGCGAGTTCCTGTGCGCGGGCGTAATCCTCCTTAGAGATCTGAGCGGGAATACGGTGGATTTTATCGGGCGAGATATACTTCACGCGAAGGTCGAAGAAGTCTGCGTCCTCCTGCTTGAGGATCTCGACAATGGGCAGGGCGCGCAGGTTATCGCCGCCGTATACGCCCACGGTGATCTCGGTGCCCTCTATGCGCTTCTCTATAAGAACCTTGTCGCCAAAGCCAAAGGCCACATCGATTGCCGCCTGCAGGTCTTGGGCCTTCTTCACATAGGTGATGCCATAGCTCGAGCCGTTAACAGCCGGCTTCACAAAGCAGTGGTCGCTCACCATCGACAGAATCTCGTCCAAATCATACGACTGGCCGCGGACCAGCGAAACTCCAGGCGCAACGGGAATCCCCGCGCGCTCGTACATCACCTTGGAAAGGTCCTTATCTGCCGCAAGGGCGCTCGACGTCACGTCAGATCCGGTGTAGGGGATTCCGCAGAAGTCCAAAACGCTCTGGATCTTACCGTCTTCTCCACCCTCGCCATGCAGCGCGATAAAGGCCACGTCAAACGAACCACCCGTCAGGTCGCTCAAAAACGTCTCAGAAGCGGGGTCGAGCATCTCAACCTCGCCAAAGCCGGCGGTGCGCAACGCATCGACCACGTTTTTTCCGGACGAGAACGAGATCTCTCGCTCGCTCGAACGTCCTCCAGCAAGCACTGCTACGCGCATCTCGGCACGATTGATCTCTGCCATGAGAGCACCCTCCACCTTTCTTGATAGATAGCATGCGTCCAATCTAGGCGTTTTCGCTGTTTTACACGATACGCAGGCGCATCTTTATTTCGCATCCCTTATTGTATAAGCATCTTTACCTATTACCCCCTTTGAAAGGCCGCTAATGGAACGTACAAAACCCCTGCGCGACATTCGATCCCTTTCCGAAGATGACCTGGTCGCCCTCACTAAGGAACTTGGCCAGCCTGCTTTCCGTGCTAAGCAGCTTCGCGAATGGATCTTCGATAAGAACGTATGTTCGTTTGATGATATGACCAATCTGCCTAAAGTCTTTAGGGAGAAGCTGGCTGAATCCTATGGCTTCAACATCCCCGTCGAACGCGCCAAGCAGGTTTCACGTGACGGTTCCCGCAAATACCTGCTCCAATTCAGTGACGGCGTCTCCGTTGAGACCGTTGGCATGCCCAGCAAGAACAAGCTCGCTGTCTGCATTTCTTCTCAAGCTGGCTGTGCTATGGGATGCGCATTTTGCGCTACCGGCATGAACGGCCTCACCAGATCTCTCACCGATCAAGAAATGGTCGATCAAGTCCTTCACGTCTCCCGCGACTTTGGTGAACGAGTGACCAGCGTCGTCTTCATGGGCCAAGGCGAGCCCTTTGCAAACTTCGACAACGTTGTATCTGCACTTCGCAAGCTCAATGCCCCAGGCGGCCTTGAGATCGGTGCTCGCCATCTCACCGTTTCCACCTGCGGTGTCATCCCTGGTATCAAGCGTTTTGCCGAGCTACCCGAGCAGTTCACTCTGGCAATCTCCCTGCATTCCGCCGTGCAGTCCACCCGCAATAAGCTTATGCCGGGTGTAAAGAAGCACACGCTCCTGCGCCTCCACGAAGCTATTCAGGACTACGTCGAGAAGACCGGTCGCCGCCCCACGTACGAATACGCCATGATCGACGGCGTAAACGACAACAACCCCGAGATGCAGGCTCTCATAGACTTCTGTCAGGGCACGCTATGCCACGTCAACTTGATCCAGCTAAACGATGTCCCCGACAGCCCCCTCAAGCCGTCGCCCATGGAGAAGGTCGAGACCCTTCAGCGCCGCCTCACCATGCACGGCGTCGAGACGACCATCCGCAATTCTCGCGGCAATGACATCGACGCCGCCTGCGGTCAGCTTAAGCAACGTTTCGCAGTTAAAAAATCCTCCGACCAGTAGGGGACTCAACATAGAACTGCTCTAAGGACCTGGAGTTTCTCTCCGGGTCCTTTTTCGTTAACTCTACATCAAGCTCGTTGAAAGCAGTGTCACGTATGCGTACTAAAAAGCGGGGACCCTCTTCAAGAGATTCCCCGCAAAGCAATCTGATAATTAGGTACCTAATTAAATCATATCCCATTGTCTCTCAACCCACTCTTGGTTGATTTTAGGATTATGAGTGAGTTTAGCGGTCTTCATCGCCACTTCTTCCGTCATTCCACCCATACGGCTACGAGAACCGGCGAGAAGGTCGCTTTTTATCTCGGTGAGCCTCTCATGAATCTCATCCTTATTTAATGCAACCAGAATGGCAATGCCCGCAGATACCAATGCACTTACTGAGAACACTGCCAATGCAAGCTTCTGATCCCTATTCATCGTCATCACCAGATACCATTGAAGACAATATTCTCGTAAGCTCTTCCTCGTCCTTGAACTCTATCTCAATCTTATTCTTACCACGTGAAGACTTTACCTTGACGTTGGTATTCAATGCCTGACGCAGAACCCTTGCAGCTCTCTTATACGATTGCGGCATAACAGGACGAGGAGTCCTTGGCGTTTCTCCGACCGAAAACAACGGAGCAAGGTTTTCAGTCGCTCGAACCGACAATCCTTCCGCGACCACCTTATCGGCCAACTTGATTCGCTGCTCTTCATATGGGACGGCGAGAATTGCGCGTGCATGTCCGGCAGTAAGCCTTCCATCAAACAAATACTGTTGCACTGGCTCTGGCAAATCCAAAAGTCTCAGGGAGTTTGTGATGCTCGAGCGCGACTTTGAAACTGCCTTTGATAATGCCTCCTGGGTCATGCCGCTCGCTTTAATGAGCTGCCTATAACCCTTAGCTTCTTCAATCGGATTAAGATCGGACCTCTGAAGATTCTCGATCAAAGCAAGCTCGAGCATCTTCTGATCATCGACTTCTTTGACGATCACGGGAAGCTCTTCAAGGCCGGCTATCTTAGAGGCTTGATATCTACGTTCACCTGCAATGATTTCATAACCCTTACCCTTCCTCCTCACCAGAAGAGGTTGAAGGACACCGTTCTCACGAATAGAATCCGCAAGCTCATTCAAGAGCGTTTCATTGAAATGCGTTCTTGGCTGATTTGGATTAGGATTAATCCTATCAATGGGAACCTTGGTTCCTTCCTTCTGCTCAACAAAGCCAGTCTCAGACTGGGCTTCACCCATAAGGGATCCAAGACCTCTTCCCAATGCAGGTTTTTTCTTAGGGCTAGGCACGACGAATCACCTCTCTTGCAAGGTTCATATATGCACGGGCTCCCTTATTGCTGGGAGAATACTTAATAATCGGTAATCCATATGACGGAGCTTCAGAAACCTTCACAGAACGAGGAATCAATGTCTTAAATGCGAGATTCCCGAAGTAACGCCTCACTTCCTCAACAACCTGATTAGAAAGCGATGTACGCGAATCGTACATCGTAAGAAGAACACCAAAGGTATCAAGATCCTTGTTGATGCGGCCCTTAACCATTCTCATCGACTCAAGAAGCTTTGTAACGCCTTCAAGGGCATAGTACTCACATTGAATTGGAATGAGCACGCTATCAGCAGCAGCGAGCGCATTAATGGTAAGCAATCCAAGAGAAGGTGGACAATCGATAAAGATGAAGTCAAATTCACCCTTGATAGGGTCGATCATGTCTTTCAATCGAGTTTCACGCGCCATTGCAGAAACAAGTTCTATTTCAGCCCCAGCAAGCTGTATTGTTGCAGGGACAACGAACACTTTTTTGCAAGATGTTTCCTGGATAATCTCTTCTGCCGGCACATCATGCAAGATAGCGTCATATACGCACTGGGTAAGCTCCTCTTTATCAATTCCAAAGCCACTCGTAGAGTTTCCCTGCGGGTCAAAATCTACAATAAGAACCTTGCGGTTCTGCTCACCAAGCGCTGCAGCAAGATTTACTGCAGTGGTAGACTTTCCAACACCGCCCTTCTGGTTGATAATCGCGATTACGCGCGTATCTTTTTCACTTTTCGAACGGCTAATGTCGCGAAACCCCACGTTGTCCTCCTATTATTCATTACTGCATTTGGCCCCATGGAATATGTTTCACGTGAAACATGCTCAGGTTTAACTCCTATAGAATACAACGTTTCACGTGAAACATTCAATCAAAACTGACTGCTCTTTCGTGAAGTAGGTCCAGATTGGCAATTACAGATAATCGACTAGGTCGATATGAGCAAGCAGAATCCATTCGATAGTCAGTTAACGAACAACGTTCGATGAATTCAGTTATTGAGCAAAGCTATTCAGAGCATAAATAAGTGAAGTACAAAACGAAATCACACTACAAAAGCTATCGACATTCTTTTGCGTAAGATTAACCGCGGTATATTGAACGTCAACTAAATAATCAGCGCATATTTCTTCAAGCTGAAATCGTACAATCTAACTTCTTACTACGATTCATTATAGCAATGTTGCCAAAAATAGAACCATAAATATCGTATCCAACCGATTATAGCTAATGGATTGCAAAGTAATTGACAAATACGGGCAACAAAATTATATAAATGCGCAAGTAGCTTACAACATACAGTTATCATGAGTTGATACTATTGATCTTAAGATTCAACAGTAAAATATAGCGAGTGATAAATTGTATGAAACTTCGCAATGCACATATAGAGTCCTAATCAAACAACAATTCATCTATATGCGATTTACCTTAAGACAAAATCGAATACGCCAAATCAAACATCTATATAATAGCTATACCATTTTTAGTAAATCAATCATCAGCAAATTGGTTATTTCTTAAATCATTAAAACGCGACCGGAAATAACAGTGTGACGTATAGCTGCTAATACAAATCACAGCGCATCTAGTCATCGTCCATACTTAAACTAAGTAAATACATGGAATCAAAACACTCTGCGATAGATATTTACGCGAATATTCATTTTATCTGGCTAGACAAGACGCTGCCATTCAACTCAGTGAAATGATTGGTCTCTTCTTACGATCTAAAATTTGAGATGAGACAGAGATATCGCGTTGCAAACTGAATAGATTAGATAACAATCTTCAATTTAATACATAGTGCTATTAATGATATTAAGTTGTTCAATACCGGAGTAAACAATCCAGCAAACATGATTTAAGCCGTTAACAGGAATCTCAGTAATTGGTTCTTTGATTACTATGAATAAGATAAATATCTATTCATTTACATAGATACAATCATGATCAATTCCATACAAATAAGCATTACCTCGATGCATCGATTCAAACAGGAATCAATGAAGGATCGTCCAGATTATAGTTAATTTGCCGATTTACAAGAGCTGAGAGCATCGAGGTTTAAGAGGAAACAAATCTAAGCAGGCGATCAAAGACACATCCTTTGATTGATAATAAATAAGCCGGCAAGATGCCGGCTATTGGAAGCGTTTCACGTGAAACATTATGCAAGCGGGGCCTTTCGAGCTAGGCCGTTCTGCCTAGGAAGTTTAACCTTGGATTTAGAAACCACTTTAAAAGAGAAAATAACTCGGTGACCAAGATCATGAGGAAGATCAAACTCCTGGCGGTCAACGAGTTTGAAGCCGCATATGGAACAAGCTTTCAAGCCAGACGAGACTTCAGATTCATCAGGAAGACCCTTGCTGACGAGAAGAGTACCACCCATTTTTAAGAATGGTCGAGCATACTCAATCAGAACCGGAAGAGAAGCGAGCGCTCTAGCTGTAACAACATCAAACTGACCAGCTTTATCTTTCGCATAGGTCTCAAGCCTATCAGATACACAAGTAATATCTGAAACAAGAAGAGCGTCAGCGATTGCAGAGACTACATTCATCTTCTTGGACACTGAATCCAGTAGAGTAGCCGAAACGTTAGAGCAAGCATGAAGAGGAAGGCCAGGGTATCCAGGGCCCGAACCCATATCAAGAAGCGTATCTGATCCTTCAGGTATAAAAGGTAGGAACAGCAAAGAATCGAGAATATGAAGGACAAGAGCATCGTCAAGATTTGTAATGCGAGTGAGATTGATATAGTGATTAACCTGTTCAACATACAGAAGATGAAGAACACAAAGGCACAGGCGATCCTCATCAATATCAATACCAAAAGAAGGGAGGTAAGAAGAAAGCTTGAACACAAGCTGATCTACAAACTCGGAGCTGGGGTCGATGGTTTCCAGTTCAATAGAACGTGCACCAGAAAAATCGGACATTGAAATCCTTTCAGAGACTTAATGACTGAAATCAGTGTAACAAGAATTTGAGTCAAAAAAAGGGGACGCACAAAGTGCATCCCCTTAAGAGGCTATAAACAACCAGTTAAAGCGCATTGATAACAACACGACGCTCGGGATCGACACCCTCAGAGTGAGTCTCAACAGCATCGTTCTCCCTCAAAGCAATATGAACAAGGCGGCGCTCATAAGCATTCATAGGAGGAAGAGAAACGGAGCCATGCTGACGAACAGCACGAGATGCAGCAGAGTGAGCCATAGAAACAACCTTGTCATGGCGGCGACTCTTGTAGCCTTCCACGTCAACAACAACTGGATACCTGAAACCAAGCTTACGGCTAACCAGGAGAGAAACGAGAACCTGCAAGGATTCGAGAGTACGTCCATGACGTCCAATTAGGACAGCAAGATCAGGAGCAGTAACATCAAGAATAAGCTCGCCGTCATCACCATCGTACTCATCAATAGGAGAGGATTCGGCATCGAAATGAGTAAGGATAGAGCGGAGGACAGACACGGCAACGTCCGCAACAGTATCGAGTTCCTCGTCCGTAAGCTGCTCACCAGCCTTATAACGCTGAGCGATCTCCGGATACTCACCGGAAGTAACGGAAGAATCCTCGGCAAGAACCTCAGTAATTTCCTCAGACATCATAAACTCCCTTATAAGTAAGGTACCTTATTAGCTCTTCTTGTGCGGGCGGGGCTTGCGCTCACGGCGAACAACGTCTACTTGAATGGGAGCATTCGCCATGCGCTCCTCTTCTTCGGCCTTCGCCTTCTCAATAACCTTCTGCGTGACGAAAAGCTGCTGGACAACCTGCCAGAGCGTGGAAACGTCGTAGTACAGAAGAACACCGGCGGGCAGGCCCCAACCAACAAACAGCATCATGAGGGTCATGACGACGGACATCATCCTCATGCTCTGCGCCTGAGCGCCGGTCTGGTTGCGAGACTGCATAAGCTGAGGAATCAGGGTCAGAACAGAGAACAGAATAAGCGCGATGAGATACGGGAGGCCCGCGGTGAAGCCCTCTGCAAGGCTTGTCGCAGGAGACGCCGTAAGGTCAGGCAGGATGTTGAAGAACGAGAAGACGCCTTCATGATCCGGGAAGTACTTGGGCAGGTCACGAAGAAGCGTGAAGAGCGCAAGAAGGATGGGCATCTGGATCAGCAGGGGCAAGCAACCGCCAAAGGGATTGAACTTGTTCTCGCTGTAGAACTTCTGAAGCTCTTCAGCCTGACGCTGGGGGTCGTCCGCGTACTTCTCCTGGATCTCCATCATCTTGGGCTGGAGAACCTGCATGCGCGCAGTTGCTTTAGTCGACTTAAGCAGCAGCGGCGTAAGGATAATACGGACGATCAGCACCAAGATGATGATCGAAAGGCCCCAGTCAACAGCAAACTGCTGAATGAACTGCAGGACCACAAATAGAATGTTGACGATCCAATCCCACATGTTTTAGTTCCTCCGATACGGATGCGGCCTCGAGGGCACGGGGTCGTAGCCGCCGACATGCAAGGGATTGCAGCGCAGAATCCTTTTTGCAGCAAGCCAACAGCCACGCATAACACCATATGATTCAATAGCTTCAACAGCATACTGTGAACAAGTCGGGAAGTATATACACGAGTCAGGTAGAAGGGGCGATATGCCCTTTTGATACACGTGTATGAGGGCGACCGCCATCCCCTTCAGAAGTCTTTTGATACTACCGAACAGAGACATGCAGATCGGCCCTCTCACAGAGCTTGCAAAGCGCTTCAATCATTTGTTGCGGCGAAGAGTCGCGAGTGCGAGGGGTAGCGAACAAGATAATGTCGTATCCATCGACGGGAAGCTTCACGGCGCGGGCGGCCTCGCGGAGCACGCGCTTGGACCGGTTGCGTACAACGGCGCAACCAAGCCTTTTTGCAGCAACGAAGGCGACCCTACCCGGATCGCCTTCGTTAACTGCATCACATATAACCATTCTAATCAGGGGATGGTTATAGCGCCTTCCCTGAGTGAACGCACGCTCGAACTCCAGCCGAGACTTCAATGTTCTCATGCGAGTTGCGTGAGTTATTTGTCGCTCACCGTGAGACGCTTGCGGCCCTTGGCGCGGCGACGGGCGAGAACGGCACGGCCGCCCTTGGTCGCCATACGGGAACGGAAGCCGTGGGTCTTGGCGCGCTTGCGCTTGTTAGGCTGGTAGGTACGCTTCATGGTTAATATCCTCCTGCTGCATTTCGTCTGCTCACATAGACACGTGAGCTTAGAGATTGTATGGAATAAGGTGCAAGAATGTCAATGTATCTTGCCTGAAAGATTGGCAAGAAACCAGTGATTTTCACTGTTCGTCCAACTCTCACCATTTCTTCAAGAAGCGTTTCATGTTCTTCCACGGACTTTTCCACAGGTTGTTGGCATGTTGTTAATAACTTTTCGGTTCTTTTCTTCACTTTTCAACCGATTGGGAAAAGTTGTTGAAAGGTGCGGAACCTTTCGCAACAAGCTGATATTCTTGAGAGACGTCACGAAAGATTGAGAAACGCACCATGGCAGATGACTTCTATCCCTTTGTGGATTCGGGCGATCCGGCACCGGACAACGCCCATTTAAATGGAATAACCTCACCGGCGGGGACCCAGGTTGGAGCTCCCGCTGCCGAGTCGTATACCACTCGGATCGCGGTATACGACGACATGCTCTCCACGCCGCGCGTGGTAGTCATCACTCAAAACGACGTGAGGGCATATCTGGAGGAGGTTACCAACACCGTATATAGATGTATGAAAGAGCAGGGTGGAAACATCTCCCTCATGGTGATCCGCGAGATTGTGGAGAACTTTATCCATGCTCGCTTCATGGAGCCGATCATCTCCGTGCTTGATGGAGGCTCCACCATCCGCTTTGCAGACCAAGGTCCCGGCATCGCCGACAAAGAGCGGGCGTTTGACTTTGGAGTGACCTCGGCGGACAGGGAACAGAAGCGCTATATCAGGGGGACCGGAGCTGGGTTCCCTATGGTCCAGCAATACCTGGAAAACGTTGGCGGAGCCATCTCGATAGAGGACAACCTTAATAAGGGGACCGTCATCACCGTAAGCGTTGACCCCGCACGGGTCGCCGAGATCGAAGCGGCGAGCGCGAGGGGAGCGGCGGTGCGCAGCGGACACCCGGCGGTAAACGCCAACGTGGGGCAGCACGTCCAGCCCGCCCCCTTTAACCAGCAGGCCGCGCCGCAGCAGCCAGTACAACCCTATGGAGCAATGCCCCAAGGTCAGATAGCGCCCGAAAGCGGCGCAGGCGCTCAAGACGCCATGCAACGCGCCGTGGATGCGACAGGCGTGCAACATGACGCATCGTCCGCCTACCAAGACTACGGCGAACCCGCGCAGCAAAACCCCTATGGCGTCGCATGGCAAAACGGACAGACGACGGGGGGCTACCAACAACAGGGCTGGGGAGCCGCTGCAGGCGAGCCCGGAACGGCAGGAGCAGGGATGCCGGCAGCGGGACCCAGCCCGTGGGGGCAACAGCACCCGCAGCAGATGCCGCAGCAGCCGCCCCAGCAATATGCAAACCAGTACCCGCCGCAATTCCAACAACCCTACGCGCCGGGATACCCCTATCCGGGGTATCCCCCGCAAATGGGACAAGTTCCCCCCATGGGAATGGGGTATATGTCCGCGCAGACGCCCTACCCGACATATCCGCAAGGTATGGGTCAAATGGGGCGGCCCCAGCCGCAGGTAAACGGCGGCATGCCGTATATAAACGAGCGAGGGCGAGAGGCGTTGCAGTACCTGGCGACATATGAGATGTGCGGCCCTACGGACCTCACCACGGCGTACGGACACTCCAATGCAACATGGTCGCGCGAGCTCAACGCGCTTACGGCGGCCGGACTCGTGGCAAAGCACGGCCAGAAGCGAATCCTCACCGACATGGGGCGCTACTGGCTACAGGAAAACCAATAGGTCGGATAGCTGATACAGGAGACTCATGGAAAGCGAAGCTCAGATACTTCTTGATGACGCCATCGCGTTCTGTCAGCGCGACGGCCAAAGCGATCGGCTTGTCAACATGCTCAGCCAGTCAACACCGGTGGAGCTGGACGATGAATCGCTCTATATAGAAGCGCCCAGCAGGTTTGCGGTGGCGTTTCTTGAAAAGAACCGCTCAGTTGTCGAAGCCTACCTGGAAGAGATAGCGTTTATGCCCATCTCTCTGGTGGTGCAGGCTCCCGCCGGCTCGCATACCGGTGCGGTGAGGCCGACCATACCGGCAGCACCAGCGGCGGCGTCGCAGGACACGTCTGTGATGGCCACGACGGAGGTTCCTCGTCCACATCAAAACAATGCGATGCCGGAGGCGAGCGCTGCAAACGCGGCGATTGCCGCCAACGCGGCCGGGGTGGATATGCCCCAAATGGCGGCGCCGCACATGGCGGTCGAGCCGGTTGAGAAGCCAATTGAAAACCCCTTTGACCTGGAAGCCGTCTTTGCAAAGCCTAGGGTAACTGTGGAAAGCGACGCTGCGGGATTCGCCACGGCACCAGGTCCCATGTCATTCGCCCCCGCAGGGGAGCATGGCGGCGTAAACGTGACCAATACCATGTCACGCGACCAATTCAACAGAATGTTCGCCCAGATGAAGGGCGTCGAGACCGGACAGACGGTGCAGAAGAAATCGATCGAGCCAGCAGGAAGCGGCGCTCCGATGGCGGGCGCAAGCGATCAGCCCGTCGCCAACCCCATAGGATCCAAGTTCACGTTCGACAACTTTGTCTACGGAGACGAGAACAAGCTCGCGTACCACTCCGCCATGCGGTTCGCGGCGTTTGCGGACGAGCCCGGCCAGTACAACTCGCTATTCATCTACGGGGGAAGCGGGTTGGGTAAAACGCACCTGCTCCTGGCCATCAAGAACCACCTTGCCGCCAACAAGCCGCATATCAAGGTAAAGTACGCCAATTCGCAGGCCTACATCGACGACTTCATCAACGAGATCGCCCGCCAAAAGACCGAGGGCCGCGCGATACTGCGCGAGTACCACGAGGCAAACGTCCTGATTATCGACGATATCCAAAACATCATTGGTAAGCAGGCGAGCATCGAGTACTTCTTCAGCCTCATGGACGAGTTCATCCGCGAGAACAAGAAGGTTGTCATCGCATCGGATCGCGCGCCCAAGAATCTTGGTATGGACGAGCGCCTGACTAGCCGCTTTAACGCGGGCATGCTGTGCCTGGTGTCCGAACCGGGCTTTGAGATGAAGTACATGATCTTGAAACGCTACTACGAGAACACCATCAAGGGCGGAGACGACCTCAACGGCATGAACGTGGACCCGTCGCTTTTGGGCGCATTCCAAACAAACGACGGCACGCTCACCGACGAGCAGCTGCGCCATATGGCAGAGATCTCCGGCAACAACATCCGTGAGCTGGAAAGCTACTGCGAACGATGCGCGAGCCTCTCATTTGAGCGCGAGCAGCAGGGAGGCGAGCTCACCACCGAGGATATCGAGAAGGTTGCCAACGAGTACTTCGATACCGCGCGCAAGATCATCCGCATCGACACCGTCCAAAAGGTGGTGGCGGACTTCTATCACCTGCAGCCGGAGGATCTCAAGGGCACCAGGCGCACCAAGGAGATCGCGTTCGCGCGCCATGTGGCCGTCTACCTGTCGAACTCCCTGTGCGAAATGACCTCGTCCGCTATTGGCGCGGAATTTGGCGGGCGCGACCATTCGACCGTACTCAACAGCCTTAAGGTAGTCGAAAGCAAGATCAAGGAAGATCGCCGCATTTGCGACGACCTACAGAAGCTAAAGAATAAGATTGTCCTTCAGTCTCAGTCATAAACAGGCAGGAGTATCCAAACTCACCGCCGCAAAAGCGCCTGAAAGCCCGTGAAAGGCGGTGAAAAGCTTGTGCAAACCCGCGGGAAAGGATGTGAAAGAAACGGCCTACTCGGTGGGAAAAGAACCCACACCCTTTGACCTGTTGATAACTGACTGAGTTTTCAACAGGTCAAAGCGCACTGTTTTTCAGTCCCCTACCTGCAGAAATATTAGTAATCCACAGCGTCCACCGACTTATTACTATTATTAGATATATATCTATATAGAGAGGAATAAAAGATGAAGTTCACCGTTAGCCAATCCGCTCTCTCCGAGGCACTGGCAACCGTAATGAAAGGCATAGCCGGAACCTCTACGCTTCCCATCCTCTCGGGTGTGCTCATCAAGGCGGTGGACGGAGTCTTGGAGTTCCAGACTTCTAACTACACCATCGCCATTCGTCATCGCATCGCCGCGCGTGTGGACGAGGAGGGGGCAATGGTGGTTCCGTGCAAGATGCTCTCTA
The DNA here is from genome assembly GCF_002320115.1 of Collinsella sp. UBA1693. Classification (NCBI taxonomy): domain Bacteria; kingdom Bacillati; phylum Actinomycetota; class Coriobacteriia; order Coriobacteriales; family Coriobacteriaceae; genus Collinsella; species Collinsella sp. UBA1693. Next base: position 141,700 of record NZ_DCJT01000002.1, on the reverse strand, counting down.
ACATCACCAAGACCCTGCCGGATGCGGCGGTGACGTTTGAGGTCGAGGAGCGACAGGTAAGCATCACGTGCGAGAAAAGTTCCTTTAGGCTCAACACGCTTGATGTGGGAGACTTCCCGGAGTTTCCTACCTATGCGCTTGAGAGCACGGTGGAGCTGCCGGCGAACATCTTGTCCGAGATGGTGAGTCGCGTGTGGCGCGTGACGTCCACGGATAAGAACCGTCCCGTCCTCAACGGAGTCTATATGACGGTCGAGAACAACACCATTCGCCTGGTGGCTACGGACTCCTACCGTCTGGCGGTGTGCGACACGCAGGTGGAGACGTCCTCGCTTGAGGGCAGCTTCGAGCTCAACGTGCCCGCGGAGGCGTTCAACGACGCCCTTTCGATCACCGGCGGCCAAGGCACCATCATGATTGGCTCGACCGACACCCAAGTTGTCTTTGAGGCGGGCAACACCACGTACGTGTCGCGCCGCATCGAGGGCATGTATCCCAACTACAAGGCGCTGCTGCCCCAGACGTGCACCACGACGGTCAAGATCGACGTCGACGCATTCTCGTCCGCATTGAAGCGCGTGGCCGTCATCGCCCAAAACAACTCCGCCGTCAAATTCGACATCAACGTCGAGGACGGTACCCTGGGTCTCTCCGCCATCTCCAACGACCAAGACGTTGCACGTGAAACCGTGGACGTGGAGGTCGAGGGCGACAGCGGCGTCATCGCGTTCAACTACCACTACATCTTTGGCTGCCTCAACGTGCTGTCGCGTGAAAAGGAGATCACGCTCGAGCTTCAGTCTTACGCGCAGGCGGGCGTCTTCAAGAGCTACGACAAGATTAACTACCTCTATCTGGTCATGCCGGTTCGCATCTAGTCGCCCATGAGCATTCGCGTCTCCAGTTTGTCGGTATACAACTTTCGCAGTTTCGCCGCGTACGACCTGTCGCTCGGCGAAGCCGTTAACGTGCTTGTTGGTCGTAACGCCGCGGGCAAGACCAACCTTGTCGAGTGCCTGCAGCTGCTGACGTCCGGCCAGTCGTTCAGAAGACCCTCGCCCCGCGACCTGGTCCGACAGGGCGCCGAGTCGTGCCGCGCGCAGTGCACGCTTGAGGGCGAGGGACGCTTGCTTGAGATGGGGCTGGCGGTGGCGGGGTCGCGCCGCACGTTTTCGCGCAACGGCAAGAAGGTGACCGCGGCTGGTGTGCGCGGCGTTCTGCCCAGCGTGCTGTTCTGCCCCGACCACCTTGACATGGTGAAGCGCTCTGCCAGCGTGCGCCGTGCCGCTCTTGATGACTTTGGCGTTCAGCTCAACGAGCAGTATGCGCGCTTGGTCTCGACGTATGAGCGCACAGTCGAGCAGCGAAACAACCTGTTGAAAGAGCCCTACGTGGATCGGGGCCTGCTGGCGGCGTGGGACGAATCGATCTCTGCGACCGGCGCCGCCCTCACGGTGCACCGCATGTCGCTTTTGGCCCGCATCCGCGAACATGCCGCCCGTGCATATGGCGCCATCGCCCCGGGCGAGCTGCTGGGCATCTCCTACTCCCCTTCGATATACGGGGACGAATATACGGCGGGGGACAAGATCCCGCAGCGCGGGGAGGTACAGGAGCAGTTCTTGCGCGCGCTTGATGAGCGGCGGGACGAGGAGCTTCGCCGCGGCATCACCCTGACCGGCCCCCATCGCGATGAGATCCTATTCACCATAGACGGGCGCGACGCTCGGTCGTTCGCCTCGCAGGGTCAACAGCGCTCCGTGGTGCTGGCGTGGAAGATCGCCGAGGTCGCCGTCACGCGCGATATCCTGGGCCGTCCGCCCTTGCTGCTGTTGGACGATGTGATGAGCGAGCTTGACGCATCGCGCCGCGAGTCGATCATGCATTTCATAGAGGATGGCGTTCAGACCGTTATCACCACTACAAACCTGGGTTACTTTAGCGATTTGGTGATGGAGGAGGCGAAAGTCGTTGAGGTTGGCGAATAGGGACGAGATGAGCGGCGAGACCCGCGGCCTGGGTGGATACCTGGCGGAGGAGCGCAGCCGTTTGTTTGACGGCGCCTCGCCAAAAAAGCGCGAGCAGATGCTTGCCGCAGAACGGACGCGCGAAGTCTACCGGGCGTGGAACGCGGTGTGCGCCCACACGCGCGAGGGGTCGCATGCGACCGGCTTGCACTACAGGCCGGAGACAAACGAGCTGATTGTTTACATGGATTCCGCGGCGTGGACGCAGGAGATGACCATGTTGCGTGAGATTATCCGTGCGCGCATGGCTGCCACGGGTGTAGACGTGGCGGGTCTGGTGTTCATGACGTCCAAGGAGGGCTACGCGAGCCGCGCTTCGTCCGCCGCCGCTGCAGGGACGGCCGCAGGGACGAGCGGTTCGGCAGATTCGCCCGCAAAAGGCACCGCGGGCTCATCGTCCGCACGCAGGGCTGCAAAGACTCCGCCCCCGCATAAGGACCTCACCCCGGCGGAGAGCGCCGTGATTGACCGCGAGGTCTCTGGGATCAAAGACCAAAGATTGCAGGAGGCGCTCAAATCGGCCATGAAAGCGAGCTTTGAGTGGAGGAAGGGCTTGGATGCCCAAAACAAGGCGTAAATGGGCGCTGATGGGCTTGTAGAGCTATTTGGTAGTTACGTAGGCTCCCATTTCAAGCGTGTATCATAGTGACGTTAGTCTTTTATTTGAATGAGAGGGAGTTCGCGTGGCGAAAGAGGAAGAATACGGTGGAGGCGAGATCAAGGTCCTTGAGGGTCTTGAGGCCGTCCGCGTCCGTCCCGGCATGTACATCGGTTCGACCAGCTCGACGGGCCTGCACCACCTGGTGTGGGAGATCGTCGACAACGCGGTCGACGAGGCCATGGCTGGCTTCTGCTCCAAAATCGAAGTCACCGTTCATGGTGACAATTCCATTACCGTCGTCGATAACGGCCGAGGCATTCCGGTCGACATGCACCCTGTGAAGAAGATCCCCACGCTTGAGGTCGTCATGACCATCCTGCACGCCGGCGGCAAGTTCGATAACTCTGCATATAAGGTTTCCGGCGGCCTGCATGGCGTTGGCGTCTCCGTTGTAAACGCGCTGTCCAAGAAGATGGTTGTCCAGGTTGCTCGCGACGGCAAGATTTACGAGATGCAGTTTAGCCGCGGCAAGACCACTCAGAAGATGGAGGAAGTCGGCACTTCCGACCATACGGGCACTACCGTCACCTTTTGGCCGGACGAGGAGATCTTCGAGACCACGGTCTACGACTACGACATCTTGCACGACCGCCTGCAGCAGACGGCGTTTTTGAACAAGAACCTCAAGATCGTCCTGACCGACGAGCGCGAACTTTCTCCCCACGCGGAAGAGTTCTGCTACGCCGGCGGCATCATCGACTTTGTGAAATTCCTCAACCAGGGCAAGGACATCCCCGACGGCCTCAAGGACCCCATCTACCTGTCCGGTGCCTCCGAGCCGGATGCCCCCGTCGAGCGCACCGGCGAAGTCGAGGTCGCCATTCAGTGGAACTCTTCCTACTCTGAGACTGTGATGAGCTTTGCCAACGATATTCGCACCATCGAGGGCGGCATGCACATGGAGGGTTTCCGCACGGCGCTTACCAGCGTGATCAACGATTACGCCCGCAAGAACAGTATTTTGAAGGAAAAGGATGGCAACCTCACCGGCGATGATGTGCGCGAGGGCCTCACCGCCGTTGTGTCCGTCAAGCTGGCCGACCCGCAGTTCGAAGGCCAGACCAAAGCCAAGCTCGGCAGCTCCTTCATGCGCGGACTGGTCCGCAAAATCGTCTCCGACGGCTTGGCCGATTACCTGGAAGAGCATCCCAAGCAGGCGCGTGAGATTATCAAGAAGGCCCAGCAGGCGTCCAAGGCTCGCAACGCCGCTCGCAAGGCCCGCGAGGCGACCCGCCGCAAGAGCCTGTTGGAGACCGCGAGCCTTCCGGGCAAGCTGGCCGACTGCTCGGTTCGCGACGCCGAGATGACCGAGCTCTTCATTGTCGAGGGCGACTCGGCAGGCGGTTCTGCTAAGGACGGCCGCCGCCGAGACATCCAGGCGATTCTGCCCCTGCGCGGTAAGATCTTGAACGTTGAGCGCGTGGGAGACCACCGCGCGTTTTCCAGCGATACCATCCAGTCTCTGATCACCGCCATTGGCACCGGCGTCACCAACGGCACCGGCGACGGCGGAGACTTCGATATCACCAAGGCCCGCTACCACAAGATCATCATCATGACCGATGCAGACGTCGACGGCGCGCACATCCGCATCCTGCTGCTGACGTTCTTCTACAAGTACATGCGTCCGCTGATCGACGCCGGCTACGTCTACGTCGCCTGCCCGCCCATCTTCGGCATCAAGGTACGCAACAAGATTCACTACGTGTACCCCAACGGTCGCCAGCCCGAAGAGGAGATCTTGCGCGATACCATCGTTGAGCTTGGCCTCAATCCGGACGACGACGGCGATGACGCTTCCGGCAAGGTGACCAAGAAGCGGCGCGGATATACCGTCCAGCGCTACAAGGGTCTGGGTGAAATGGACCCCAAGCAGCTGGCGAGCACCACCATGGATCCCAAGACGCGCATTCTGCAGCGCGTGACCATCGAGGATGCCGCTATTGCCGATCGCGCGGTCCGCGAGCTGATGGGAAATCAGGTCGAGTTCCGCCGCGCCTACATCGAGAAGCACGCGCACGACGCCCGCTTCCTCGATGCCTAGGGCAACTGCTTTTGGCAATCCCCTGCGCGACATACGCGCGCTGAGCACTGAATGACCACGAGAAACCAGGAGGTCTTACGTGGCAGACGATATGAACAACGAGATTGGCGGCGACGAGACCGCGGGCCTGCCCGACGATCTGAAGCGCTTGCTGGCCCGTGCCGAGGATGATGGCGACGCTGCGGCCTACGACCCAGACGTCGATTCGGACGAGGAAGAAGATGACGAGGAGCTGGAGGAGAGCTTTGGCGCGGTAGATCGCGGCGAGGCCGCTGGCGAAGACGTTAACGGCGGCTCCCTGCAGATCAGCGAGTTCGGCCGCGAGATGAAGCAGTCCTTCATCGAGTACTCCATGTCGGTCATCACCGCGCGCGCCCTTCCGGACGTTCGCGACGGTTTGAAGCCCGTTCACCGCCGTATCCTCTACGCAATGAACGAGAGCGGCATCTTCCCCAACCGCCCGCATAAGAAGTCCGCTTGGACGGTCGGCGAAGTTATCGGTAAGTACCATCCCCACGGCGACTCCGCGGTGTACGACACCATGGTCCGCCTGGCGCAGTGGTTCTCCATGCGCACCCCGCTCATCGACGGCCACGGTAACTTTGGCAACATCGACGGCGACTCCGCCGCGGCCATGCGCTACACCGAGAGCCGCCTGGCCAAGCCTGCCATGGAGCTGCTTCGCGACCTGCAGAAGGACACGGTTGACTGGGGTCCCAACTACGACGAGTCCCTGGCAGAGCCCAAGGTCCTGCCCGCCCGCTTCCCCAACCTGCTGGTCAACGGCTCTTCCGGCATCGCGGTTGGCATGGCTACCAATATTCCGCCCCATAACCTTTCCGAGGTTATCGAGGCCACCTGTATGCTTATCGACAACCCGGACGCCACCTGCGAGGAGCTCATGACGGTCCTGCCGGGACCGGACTTCCCCACCGGCGCCCTCATCATGGGTACCTCCGGCATCCGTCAGGCTTACGAGACCGGTCGCGGCTCCATCACCGTGCGCGCCAAGGCCCATGTTGAGTCCACCAAGACTGGTCGCAGCCGTCTGGTCTTTACCGAGATCCCCTATCAGGTCAACAAAGGAACCCTGCAGGAGAAGATCGCCCAACTGGTGAATGAGAAGCGCATCGAGGGAATCTCGGATATGCGCGACGAGTCTACCCAGAAGGGCATCCGCCTGGTTATCGAGCTCAAAAAGGGCGTTATTCCGCAGGTGGTTCTCAACAACCTGTACAAGTACACCTCGCTGCAGAACACCTTTGGCGTGAACAACCTCGCCTTGGTCAACGGCGTGCCCAAGTGCCTGTCGTTGCGCGAGATTCTTTCCCACTACATCGACCACCAGGTCGACGTGGTTACCCGCCGCACCCGCTTTGACCTCAAGAAGGCGCAGGCCCGTGCACATATCCTCGAGGGCTACCTTATGGCTCTCGACCATATCGACGAGGTCATCTCGATCATCCGCTCCTCCCAGACGGACGCCGAGGCCAGTTCTCGCCTGATCGAGCGCTTTGGCTTCAGCCCCGAGCAGACCACCGCGATTCTCGAGATGAAGCTGCGCCGCTTGACCGGCCTCGAGCGCGACAAGATCGAGGACGAGTTGGCCGGCCTGCGCCGCGCGATCGCCTACTACGAGGACCTTCTCGCCAACGAGCACAAGATCCTGGGCGTCATCAAAGAGGAGATGCGCGAGATCTCCAAGAAATTTGGGGATAAGCGCCGCACCGAGATCACCCGGGCGGAGAGGGACCTGGACGTCGAGGATCTCATCGCGGACGAGGACATGGTCGTCACCATCACCCATACCGGCTACGTCAAGCGCATTCCCGTCGAGACCTACCGCTCGCAGAAGCGCGGCGGCAAGGGCGTGACCGGCGTCAACCTCAAAGAGGACGACGTCATCGCTGAGATGTTTATCGCCAGCACCCACGAGTACGTGCTGTTCTTCTCCAACAAGGGCAAGGTCTACCGTTTGAAGGTCCATGAGCTGCCCGTTGGCAGCCGTCAGGCGCGCGGTACCGCAATCGTCAACCTGCTCCCCTTTGAGGAGGGCGAGAAGATCGCCAGCGTCATCTCCTGCCGCGAGTTCCCGGGCAACGAGTACCTCATGTTTGCCACCGCCAATGGCATGGTGAAGAAGACGGTCATGAGCGCTTACGACCGCAGCCGCCGAGACGGCATCATCGCCATCAACCTCAAGAACGGTGACCGCTTGCTTGATGTTCGCCGCGTGCGCGAGGGCGATAAGGTCATCATGGCCACCACGTCGGGCAAGGCGATTGTGTTTGCCGAGGACCAGGTGCGCGCCACCGGCCGCGATACCAGCGGCGTTCGTGGCATCACTATGAAGGATGGTGCCGAGGTGCTGGGCATGGAGATCTCCAACGGTACCGGCGACCTGTTCGTCATCACCGAGCGCGGCTACGGTAAGCGCACTCCCGTTGCGGACTATCCCGAGCAGAACCGCGGTGGGCAGGGCGTTTATACCATCCAGATGACCGACCACAAGGGCAGCCTCGCCGCCATGAAGACGGTGGGACCGCAGCACGAGCTGTTCATCATCACCGAGGGCGCCACGGTTATTCGCGTGAAGACCGAGGACGTGTCTCAGACCGGTCGTGCCACGCAGGGCGTCAAGATGATGAGCGTTATCGATGGCGACCGCGTTACGGCCGTGGCCCGCATGACCAGTTCGGAGGAGAAGGACAAGACTCCCGCCGAAGCGGACGACCAAGTTGACCTTGATTCCAGCGATGCCGATGACGAGATGCCCGCGTCCGATGACGAGCGCGTGGATGTTGACGCCGCCGACGAGGCTCCGGAGGGCCCGCTCGAGGAGTAGGGGTTCCAGAGGGATATATCGCGCGGGCGCATTTGAGCGATTGGCCGCGACGCCGCCGCAGGGAAAAACGAGTGACGGGAGGGGTGCTTCGGCGCCCCTCCTTTTGCGTTTGGCGACAATTGTGTATGCGCGCGCCCGCCGCCAGGGGTATAAAAGCTCAATGTGACGGCCAATGCGATGGCGGCTCACGGCAAGAAATCAAAAAGGGGGCTGCATGGATAGTTCTTCGATGCTTCAGCAGATGACCCTGCAGCAAAAGGCCTCCTTATTGGCGGGAGCGTCCCATTGGGACACCGTGCGAGTGGACGAGGTCGGGCTTGAGTCTATCGCGCTGTCCGACGGCCCCCACGGCCTGCGCCATCAGTTGGGCGCCGCGGATCATCTTGGTATCAACCAGAGCGTTCCGTCAACCTGCTTTCCCTCTGCCTCGGCCCTCGCCTGCTCTTTTGATCCCAATCTGGTTTTATCTGTGGGCGCCGCTATTGCAGATGAGGCGGTCGACCAGGGCGTATCGGTTGTGCTGGGGCCCGGTGTCAATATAAAGCGCAGCCCTTTATGCGGGCGTAACTTTGAATATTTCAGCGAGGACCCCCTGCTTTCCGGCGAGCTGGGTGCCGCCATGGTCCAAGGCATCCAGTCGCGCGGCGTCGCGGCGTGCCTCAAACATTTCGCATGTAACAACCAAGAGCTCGCCCGCCTGGTAAGCGATTCGGTTGTGGACGAGCGGACCCTGCGCGAAATCTACCTCCAGCCCTTTGAGCGTGTGGTCAAAAAGGCACGTCCGTGGTCGATTATGACGGCGTACAACAAGCTTAACGGCACGTATTGCTCGCAAAATGCTTGGTTGTTGCAAACCGTGCTGCGCGAAGAATGGGGCTTTGACGGCGCCGTGATAAGCGACTGGGGCGCCGTGAGCGGCGTGGCCGAGTCCATCGCCGCCGGTCTAGACCTCTGCATGCCCGGCCCTCGTCCAGATTACGCCCCTACAGCCCTGGCGGCCGTGCGCGACGGAGCGCTGGATGAAAGGTGCGTGGACCGCGCCGCAGGCCGCGTGATCGATCTTGTGGAGCGCACGCGCCCGTCGCGCCGCCCTCGAGCTTCCTCGTCCGCAACGACTGACGGCGACCCTGCGGCGGGCGAGTCGGTCTACAAGAGGAGCGCCCGCCTCGCCGCCCGCGCCGCGCGTGAAAGCGCGGTATTACTTGAAAACAACGGTATCTTGCCGCTTGACCCAACCAAGACGGTCGCCGTTATAGGCGCCTTTGCAAGGGAGCCGCGCTTCCAAGGTGCTGGCTCGTCCAAAATCAATCCCCGTGAGCTCGATTGTGCGCTGGACGAGTTCAAACGCCGCGGTATCTTGGTCTCGTTCTCCCCTGGATATGATGCGTATTCTGGCGAGGCGTCCGACATTCAAGTTGAGCAGGCGGTCGAGGCGGCGCGCACGTATGACGTCGCCGTGGTGTTCGCCGGCTTGCCGGATAGGTTCGAGTCCGAAGGATTTGATCGCAAGCTCATGGTGATGCCGCGCGGCCACTGCAGCTTGATCGAGCGCGTGTGCCGTGAAAACCCCAACACCGTGGTGGTTCTGCAAGGTGGTGCCCCCATGGAAGCGCCCTGGAGACGCATGTCCGCCGCGATTATGGCGATGTACCTGTCAGGATGTCATGGCGGCTCCGCAACGGTTGATTTGCTATACGGCGATGCGAATCCGTGTGGAAAGCTTGCCGAAACGTGGCCGGAGCGGCTGGGGGATACCGCTTTGGGTGCGAGCTATCCCGACTTTGACCGCGAGGTTCTCTATCGCGAGGGCATCTACGTGGGGTATCGCTATTTTGATGCGGTCGGCGCGCGACCGGCATGGCCGTTTGGCCATGGTTTGTCCTATACCGCGTTTGCCTACGGCCGGCCAAAGCTTGCCATGCCCCTTCCCCGTGGTGGATCTGCCCGCCCGGCCGTCTTCCGCGTTGAGGTTGATGTGGAAAACGCTGGTTCCATCGCCGGCGCCGAAGTGGTGCAGCTCTATGTTTGCCCGCCTTGCGAGTGTGCCTTCCATGAGCCGCGCCGCCTTGCCGCGTTTGCCAAGGTGCGCCTTGCGCCTGGCGAGCGCTCTCGCGTGACGCTTGAGTTTGGCGAGATGGAGCTTCGATATTGGGACGCCGCGCGTCACGCGTGGCGCGTGGATCAGGGCGACTACGAGCTTTTGGTTGGCTCTTCAAGTCGCGATATCCGAGGGAACTGCTCCCTTCACCTCGCAGCCGATACAGCGCCGTTTCCCGTGTCTGCCTGCCGTCCTGTCCTCCTCGCCGACCGCTCGGCGCTCGCGGCGTACTGGTGCCCCGATGCCACTCGGTTTGATGAGGAGTCTTTCAAGGCGCTTTACGCGGGTCCTCTTCCCGCTCGCACGCCCATCGCGCCGTTCACCATCGACTCGTCCGTGTCAGAGATGGCCTCCACGCCTTTTGGTCGACTAATGGTTCGCGTGGTGGAGCATGTTATGGATGAGCCCGTGAAAAAGATGGACGAGGACACCAGGCGCATGATGCATGAAATTGTCTCTGATCTGCCTTTGCGCCAGCTCATCTCAAGCGGATTTTCAATGCGGACCGTCCATGGCTTGGTCGATATGCTCAACGGTAGGTATATTCGCGGCTTTACGCGCGCGGTGGGTACGTACAGGCGCATCAAGAAGGCCCTGCGAGAGCATGCGCCCGCCTTGAGCGCGCACTTCGACCGCTCGGGCGATAGCGAGGAGTGAGCTCCGCGAGGCTCCCGGGTCCGCGCGTGCAAAAGAGAAAGCCCCGCGACTGCATGGTTGCGATCGCGGGGCTTGATGGCGGCCGGCATGTGGGTGGCCGATGCGTCGATAATGAGGTGCGAAGAGCAGCGTGCGGATTTTCGTCCGCTTAGAAATCATCCGGAGAAAGCGTCTGGACAAATTCGTCGAATCGCTCGATCTCTTCTTCGGCGTTGTCGTCCGAGCGGGCCGAGATGCTGCCGGCGCGGTTCATGACATCGTCCTCAACGTAGATGGGGGCGTTGACGCGCACCGCCAATGCGAGCGCATCGCTTGGCCGCGCGTCGATAGAGAGTTCCTTGCCGTCTTTGTCGAGAACCACCAGGTCCGCAAAGAATACGGGAAGGTCGACGCGGTTGATCTCCACGCGCTCGACCTTGGCGTCGAGTGCCGTAAGGGCGGCATTCATAAGATCGTGCGTGATGGGGCGCGGCTCCTCCGTGCGGTCAATTCCACGGCTGATGGCCGCCGCCTCGAATGATCCGGTTTGAATGGAGAGCGCGCGCGGCGCTGCTCCGGCACCCACGGACTCGTTGCGCTCGCGCAGCACGATAACCGAGGGGACGGGGCCGGCGGCCATAATAATGGTTTCGATATCAACGCGAATCATTATGGCACCTCCTCCAGGTTAGAAATCATAAGGGTTGGCTGGGTCTCCCATCCCAAGCCGGGTAGTAATAGTACCCAATTCCAACGTGGATGCTATGGGAAACATGGCAACGACACGCGACGGCAAGCTTTCTGCTAAACGGATGGGCGGGGCTTGGCTTTGCGGGTGTCGAGGGACCGCGATGGAGCGAGGCGGGCCTTGCGTTGGGCGACATTTAGCTGCCGCATGCGAAATTTGAAAAGAAAAATGCCTTGTGAACTGGGAGAATAAGAGAGTTGGAAAAAGATTCCAACTTTTTTGGAAAAAGTCGTTGACTCTGATTCCAACAAAGGGTTATTATACCACTCGTGCGATGGACCTGTAGCTCAGTTGGTTAGAGCGTCCGGCTGATAACCGGGAGGTCACAAGTTCGAATCTTGTCAGGTCCACCATTTTTCTTTCGCAATAAACACCCCAGCGAGAGCCGAGTCGCCGCTGGGGTGTTTATTAATGGGGGTTTAGCTCAGCTGGGAGAGCGCGGGCTTTGCAAGCCTGAGGTCAGGGGTTCGATCCCCCTAACCTCCACCATTGAATGTATGAGGGCATCCGTAAGGGTGCCCTTTTTTCATGCACGTCGCACATGCTTGAATATCGGCATCGAGTGACTATGGCGATGGCTGTTTGGGCTGTGCTTTCTAAAAAGGCGCATGTAAACGAGCCCAAGTGGTGCTACATGCACTATAGTTTGCGATGGATATATAGAGTGCGCCGCTGGGAACCGCCGGCGCAAAATGTGCAGGGAGCGACATGACCGCGAACAGCCAGCAGCAAGAAAACCAGCCCGGATACGTTTCTCCCGAGCTCGACCGCATGTCCTGCGACATGATGAGCGAGTTTCTGGACGCCCTCGCCGAGGGGGACGTGCCGGGCGTAGTGGCGTGTGTGGAGGACGCGGGCGGCAACCGCGCCGCCGTGGCTTTCTCTGAGGACGGCGACGAGGCGTGCTTGAACGCCGCAGACGACTTTGTAGTTTCCGCAGGCCGCAATGGTTCTCCTGAGGACGGGGTTGGCCCCGCTGTGCGCTATGCGATTTTGTACCTGGGCTGCATCCAGGAGATGGATGGCGCTTACAACGATGCCATGATTACCGTGTTTGGCGAGAAGGGCTCCGCGAGCGCGTATTCCGCCTTCACATTGGTGAAAGGCATGGGCCAAGGCGAGAACTTCATGTGGAGTGACCCTGAACCTGCAGGAGAAGAGCAACTTTTGTTGTAACACTCGCTAAAATTGAGCGGTTACGGTGAAAAACCGACCGTACGCCTAATTCTCATCACGTAACCGTTTCAAGGGAACGAGGACCCATATATGCGCGTTGATAACCTAAGGAACATCGCCATCATCGCCCACGTCGACCACGGCAAGACTACCCTGGTTGACAAGCTCCTTCGCGCCACGGATGCTTTCCGTGCGAACCAGCAGGTGGAGGAGCGCGTGCTCGACTCCAACGATCAGGAGCGCGAGCGCGGCATTACCATTTTGGCTAAGAACATCTCCATCGAGTACAAGGGCGTGAAAATCAACGTCCTCGATACCCCCGGCCATGCCGACTTTGGCGGCGAGGTCGAGCGCGTTTTGCGCATGGCGGACGGCGCCCTGCTTTTGGTCGATGCGTTCGAGGGCCCCATGCCCCAGACCCGCTTCGTTTTGCGCCACGCCATCGACACCGGTCTTTCGATCATGGTTGTCATCAACAAGATCGATCGTCCCGGCGCCGAGCCCGAGCGCGCGTTCAACGACTGCCTCGACCTCATGGCTGACCTGGGTGCCACCGACGAGCAGCTTGAGTTTGCGATGGAGCACGTGGTCTATGCGAGCGCTGTGAACGGCTTTGCCCGCCTCGACCCCGAGGACGGCAACATGGATATGTTCCCGCTGCTCGACATGGTCGTTGACGACATGCCCGCCCCCGACGTCGACGTGGACGGTCCGTTGGCGATGCAGTGCGTCACCATCGACCACTCCAACTTCGTCGGCCGCATCGGCATTGGTCGCGTCTACTCCGGTACCATTCACCAGGGCGAGCAGATTTTGGTTGTAAAGAATGGCGGCGAGCGCGCCATGGCCACCGTCAAGCAGCTCTTCACCTTTGACTACCTGGGTCGCACCGAGTGCAGCGAGGTTGGCGCGGGCGATATCGCCGCCGTGGTCGGTGTCGACTCCACCGACATCGGCGACGTCTACACCGATCCCGAGAACCCCGTCGAGCTCGATCCCATCGAGATCGATCCTCCCACCCTGTCCATTGTCTTCGAGGCGTCCACGTCTCCGCTGGTCGGCCGTGACGGCGACATCGTTGGCGCCCGCCAGCTCAAGGAGCGTCTGTTCACCGAGCGTGAGAACAACGTGACCATGCGCATCGAGGAGCTTGCCGACAAGAGCGGTGTCGAGGTCTCCGGCCGCGGCATCCTGCATCTCTCCGTTCTTATGGAAACCCTGCGTCGCGAGGGCTATGAGTTCCAGGTTGGTCGTCCGCGCGTTCTGTTCAAGAAGGACGAGAACGGCAACACCGTCGAGCCCATCGAGCAGGCCGTCGTCGAGTGCCCGGACGAGTACGCCGGCAAGGTTATCGAGGTCTTCGGCAATGCCGGTGGCACCATGACCAACATGCAGGCCGGCTCCACCGTCACCCATGTCGAGTTCCGCATCCCTACTCGCGGCATCATGGGTCTTAAGAACCGCGTGCTCAACGTCACTCATGGCGAGGGCGTTTTCTACCACACCTTCTTGGAGTACGGACCCTATGCTGGCGAGATTGGCGGCCGCAACAACGGCGCCATGATCTCCATGACGACTGAGAAGGCCGTCGCCTACGCTTTGGGTACCCTGCAGGAGCGCGGCGCTCTGTTTGTCGAGCCCGGCACCGAGTGCTACGAGGGCATGCTGGTTGGCGAGCGCAACAAGCCCGGCGACATGGTGGTCAACATTGCCCGTACCAAGAACCTGGGCAACCAGCGTTCTTCGACCTCCGATATCTCCGTCCAGCTGGTTCCGCCTCGCGTCTTCTCCCTTGAGGAGGCTCTTGAGTACATTGCGGATGACGAGCTGGTTGAGATCACGCCCAAGAACATTCGCCTGCGCAAGCGCCTTCTGAACGCGATCGACCGCAAGAAGGCCGCCGCCCGCGCGATGAAGTAGCGCTTTGGGCATCACTGTCTTAAGAACGAAGAAGAGGCTCCAGAGGATTGCTCCTTTGGAGCCTCTTCTTTCAGTGGTTGAAGGCGCGGATTGGCTGGTTCGGGTTGCCTTGCCGCCGAGTTCAGAGACGCCCGACATCCCGTAAGATTTGCATTCAAGGTGGCGCGATGCGCGCGCCCTGAGGATTTCCTAGCGGTGTTTCTCCCAGAAAGCGCGGCGCTTTTGGGCAACTTGCTGCTTGCGCTCCTTGCGGCGGCGTTGCTTGATATCTGCCTGCACGCGTTCGCGGCGCTCGTCCAGGGCGCGCTCCGATGGCACCCGGTGCACGGGTTTTGAGACGGCTTCAACGGCCTTGTTGCCGAACTGCCTGATGGGCCGCGCGACACGGTCAAGATTGACCTCTGTTGGCGTGAGGATGTTGTAGTGCAGCGAGATCCACCGCAGCGCCATGGTGATGATTACGCAAACCACCAGAGCAAAGATATTGGGGGCGTGGAAGTTCTCGACAAGGGCGACGTAGGATGTTGCTCCCGCGATGGCGGTGATGGCGTAGAAGTTGCCCCGCTGGAAGATGCCGGGCGTCTGCCCCAAGAAGACATCGCGCAGCATGCCGCCGCCGACGGCTGTAAAGAAGCCCATCATTACGCAGACCATAGGCGAAAGCTCGTACACCATCGCTTTGTCCGCGCCGACGGCGGCGTAAAGGCCCACGGCGAAGATGTCGAGAATGGCGATGAGGCGATCGGGTTTCTCGAAGATAACGGGGAAGACAAAGGCGATGGCGGCGGTGGCGACGGACATGGGCAGCGCGAGCGGCTGGTCGAGAATGTAGACGGCGCCTTTCTGCAAGATGACGTCGCGGATGATACCGCCGCCGAGTCCGCAAGCGACGGCGAGACCGATAGCGCCAATGAAATCGAGTTTGTGCTCGCGGGCGGTAAGCACGCCCGACACGGATGCAACTACAACAGCGAGCATCTCAAGCCAGATGGGGATGGAGACCTGTTCGCCCGCGGCTCCCCCCGCGGTCGTCATGGCTGCGACCACCGGTGCGAGCAATATAGTAGTAAGCGTCACGGACCCCTCCAAACAATGCGTTGATTGGCCTTATCTTACCTATCTACAGACGTCTGGCTTTCGGTAAATAAGGCCAAAATGAAGCACCTTTAAGGTCGGGATGAGTGAGAAAAGAATTAATTTAAGCCTTCTACCTGCATAAACGAGATTATCGAAAAAAAGTTTAAGAAAAAGCTTTGCGAGTACGGAAGTCTGGGTTACAATTTCTCCTGCATTCGTTGGAGAGTTGTCCGAGTGGCCGAAGGAGCACGATTGGAAATCGTGTAGGCGCCAAAAGCGTCTCCAGGGTTCAAATCCCTGACTCTCCGCCAGTTAACTCTCATGGCGCGTCCTCAATTGGGTGCGCCATGTTTCACTTCAAACGGAGGAGTGGCAGAGTGGTTGAATGCGGCGGTCTCGAAAACCGTTTACCCGGTGTTCCCGGGTACGAGGGTTCGAATCCCTCCTCCTCCGCCATTTGACTTGCTGGGCCCGTAAGGGCTTTTTTCATATATAGATACTAATGGAATAGCGCGGTAGGGCGACGGCGAGCGTTTCGTAATGTGTCCTTAAGAGCACTTAAGGGCCGCTTAAAACGCGATTACGAGGATGCTCGCCGCGTGCCGTGCGGATACACTGCTAAAAGAAGGCCTACCAAGAGGAGTGGATATGAACAAAGGGATCGCATCGGGATCGTTTGAGCTCATGCTGACGGATTCCATGCGGGTGGCGCTTGACCATGCTTTTGCGGACGCCCGCGAATGTCTGGAGGCAGACGGCGGGATGGTGCCGTTTAGCGTTTTGTGCACGTCTGACGGGTTCGATGTATCGGAGCATCCTGGCGAGACGGTGGACGATGTCTACGCCTCGATGAAGGCGCTGGTTGCCCGCGAGATGCCCGAGGCATATGTCTTTTCCTACGATGGCTTTGTTGAAGTTGTTGGTGGACGTGAAGAGGCGATAATTTGCGAGGTCGCTCGCCGCGGTGATGAGCAGGCGACTATTCTTGCTCAAACCTATACGGTGAGTGATGGGTCGTACGAGTTCGCACCTTCCTTTGCGTATGCGGGCGAGACCCCTCAGCTGTATCCAAGCGGTACAAAGCCCATTGTGTCTGGCCTGGTCGCCCTTGCTGCCGAGCGAGAGGCGGCGGCCAAGGGGGATGCTGCGAACGAGGTTGTTGAAGCGATTGTCGAGGTTGCTGAATAGGAGTGCTCATGCTTTCAAATGAATTGGGGTTTACCACCTCATGGAAGATGTTGACCAGGGATAAAGGGTGGATCAAGCCGATACTGGTGCTGACGCTAGTGGGCTGGGTGCCCATTTTGGGTCAGATCGCCGTACTGGGTTACGGGTTGGAATGGGCGCGCCTAACCGCATGGGGAATCGATGCGGCGCCCAAGCAGCGCGGAGTCGATTACGGCAAGGTTCTCACCACGGGCGGCATCGCGTTTCTGGTGAACCTGAGCATGTCTGTCATCGTTGCAATTCTTGGCAGCATGATCTTTGGAACCACGTTTGGCATCGCTAGCATTTTTGGCCCCATTGGGTCGTTATTCTCCAATGTCGTGTCGTTGACGGCTGTGGCCGGCGGCGCTGCTTTTAGTCTTATCGCAGCGGTAGTAAACATCTTTATGAGCACGTTTATCCTTGCGGCGTGCATGCGCTCGACTATCTACGACGGATTTACCGCGGGTTGGCGTGTGGACCGTTTGTTCCAGATGATCATGAAGGACCCGGGCGGCTTTTTCCACGCATACGCCGTGAAGCTCATTGGCGACATTGTGGTCGGAGCGTACTCGGCGATTGTCAGCCTGTTTGGTACGCTGTTTCTGCTGGGCGGCGTGGCGGGCATGATGGCGTACGGATATAGCACCAGCCACTATAGGTATGATCTCGCCGCGCACATCATCAATTCCTTGGTCGCTATGGGCCCGGGGCTGGTCATGGTGATCGTGCTGCTGGTGATTGCAGCCCTATTCGTTGGCGGAGTGATCACCGTCGCCATGCAGTTGGTATCCATTAACGCTATGGGGCAGTGGTTCTGCCGGTTTGACGTCAACCGCTGGGGAACCTCGTCCGCTCCTTTGCCTGATGGAGTCCCGGCGCGCCCGCAGTCTTCCGTGTACGGCGATGGCTCCATTCCGCAGCAGCCCTCCGATGCCTCGCAGCAGCCAGCACAGCCTGCTCAACAGCCTGTGCGCTCTTCTGGGGGCGATCAGGTCCAGCAATCTTCTTCCCAGTCGGTCGAGGAAGTTGCAGGCGAGGCGAAGGACGGGTCCGATGATGTCGCCAAGCTGATTGACGTTGCGCCGGAGCAGTCCGTCGAAGATGGAGAAGAGACGCCTCACCAGGCGATTCCGTTGCCGCCGATTTCAGAAGATTCTCCCGTAGCCGATGATGCCGGCAAAGACGATGAGGGGTCGAGTGGAACCCCCATTGTGGAAGGATAGATGCAGCATAGAGCGACCCTCGATTGTCGGGGGTCGTTTTTTTGTAGAGGTTTGCTGGCGGTTAAACGTATCTAGGCGCGGGTGCGGGCGCTATGAAGGGAAGTGGCACCAACCGTGGTCTGCGCGAACGCCAGGTGTGGAAGATAAGGCGCTATCGGCGGAGATGCTTTGGGGAGAAACGGAGGGTTAAAAGCGAAGAGATGATGTGAAACGCTGGGTCGAGAAAGCTATCTGCGAGGGATTTATGGAGGTAGTGCGTGGTGTGGGCTCGCCGCTTGAGGATGCGGATGATCGCAGCTATAGTTATCCAGTCCTTTCCTGCTTCGGGCGCACCTTCACGACCCGGAGCCTTATGCCCAGAGGAGGTGACCAAATGAAGGCTTATGAACTGCTGTTCTTTGTTGACCCCGCTCTCGATCCCGAGACCCGTCTCGCTGTGATGAAGCGCATCGATAACACGATCGCCGAGGGTAACGGCAAGGTCGACAACGTTGACGAGTGGGGCAAGCGCAAGCTCGCCTACGAGATCAACAAGCTCACCGAAGGTGACTACACCCTCATCAATTTCCATGCAGATCCCACCCAGATCGCCGAGCTCGACCGCGTTCTGCGCATCACCGATGCCGTGGTTCGTCACATGATCGTTCGTCGTGACGACCAGGAGTAGAAACTGTTTTGGAAGCCGGGCGGCATAGAGCCGTAATCGGCAATGAGAGGTAGTGAGTTAAGCATGAGCATCAACCGCGTTAATATTTCCGGAAACCTCACCCGCGATCCCGAGCTGCGCGCAACCGCCGGCGGTACCCAGGTTCTTTCCTTTGGCGTCGCCGTTAACGATCGTCGTCGCAACCCTCAGAATGGCGAATGGGAGGATTACCCCAACTTCGTGGATTGCACGATGTTTGGCACCCGCGCCGAGGCCGTGAGCCGCTATCTCTCCAAGGGGTCGAAGGTCGCGATCGAAGGTAAGCTGCGTTACAGCTCCTGGGAGCGCGACGGCCAGCGTAGGAGCAAGCTCGAGGTCATCGTCGATGAGATCGAGTTCCTCTCTCGCGGTCAGCAGGGTGGCGGCCAGGGCGGCTACGGCCAGCCCGCATACGGCCAGGGCGGCTACGATGCCGCTCTTATGCCCGCTCCTGCCCCGCAGGCGCCCGCTCCGGTTCCGCCTGCAGGCGACGTCTTTGATGAGGACATCCCGTTCTAATCGTCCAAAGACGAGAGATGTTCACCTGATTTAGTGAGAGGCATGCGAGTCTACTAGTGCTTCGCGTGCCAAATGAAAGGTATTTTGACATGGCTAATGATTACTCTGCACGTCAGCCGCGTCGTAAGTACTGCCAGTTCTGCAAGGAGAACACTGAGTACATCGATTACAAGGATACTCAGCTCCTCCGTAAGTACATGACCGATCGTGGCAAGATCAAGCCCCGTCGCGTCACTGGCGCTTGCACGCAGCATCAGCACGACATCGCGAACGCTATTAAGCGCGCCCGCGAGATGGCTCTCCTGCCGTACACCGTTCCCGTGGTTTCCTCCCGTGGTAACCGCGACCGCGGCTAGGAAAGCGAGTTCGATCAGATAGATGGAGAATGGTGTTTCAAACGGCGGACCCCAGACGGATTTAACCAGCAGGGTTTTGGGACGTCCTCCTAAGGAGATGTCCGGCGCCCTGTGGTTTGCGCTTGGATCGTTCGCCAGCTTTGTGATTCCGTTCTTTGGCGTTGTCATGATGGGCTACGGCGCCCGCGAACTTCTAGAAGCACGCGGATCTCGAGGCTTTCTCTTTGCCGTAGCCGAAGGCATCGTCATTACGGCAGTCGCCCTATTTGCCAATTCGGGCATGGGCATGCTGCTTGTTGGTGAAGTTCTTTGTGTTCTTGGCGTTGTGTGGTGCATGCGCAACCACGCCGCAACGTTGGCTGGCATCTGTGCCGTTGTCGTTGCGACCGCGCTTGTGAACATTGGGATCGAGGCTGCTGTTGCAACGGCGGCCGGCTCTTCGCTTTCGCAGGTTGTCGACGGACTACTTGCCTATATGGTTTCCGTGGCTCAAGACGCCGCTGGAACTGGCATACAGGCAGAGCTGATTGTCCGGCAGATCGCGCCCGTGCTTAAAGCGCTTTGGCCGTTCACGTATGTTGCGTCAGCAGGCATGGATGCACTGGCCGCGGGAATTGGATCGTATCTCATGTACGTCCGGACCAGCGGAATCCCCAGGGTTCCCGCTATTGCTGCCTTCGATATGCCTATGTGGCCCGTTGGCGTGCTGATAGCGTCGATTCTTGGCTTGAGTGCCTCGCTCTCTGGTTTTCCGGGAGCAGAGGTTCTGCTTAGCGTTAGCGTTACAGCCCTCATGAGCGTGCGCTTCATCTTCGCCATTCAGGGTTTTGCCGTCGTTCTCACGTTTGCGAATCGTTTTCGATTCGGCTGCTTGGGTAGGACGCTTCTCCTGGTTCTGTCTATCTGGCTCGAGACTATGTTCTTCATTGTGAGCATAGTCGGCCTGATTGATGTCTGGGCAAACTTCCGTAAACTTACGCGGGGTTTCCAGGAATCTTAGGCAAACACGTAAGAAATGCACTGCCAGCGCGGTGCAAGTAGCAAGGAGATCTCATGAAAGTCGTTCTTCTGGGTGAGATCAAGGGCAAGGGTGGCGAGGGTGACGTCGTAGACGTCGCTCAGGGTTACGCCGAGAACTACCTCTTCCCTAAGAAGCTCGCCGTTGCGGCGACCAAGGGCAACCTGAAGCAGCTCGAGGAGCGTCGCAGCAACATTGAGAAGCGTGAGGCCGTCCGCATCGCCGACGCCAACACGCTTAAGGAGACCCTCGAGGGCAAGTCCGTCGTTGTCGACGCCAAGGTTGGCGACGAGGGCGTCCTGTTTGGTTCCGTCACCTCTGCCATGATCGCCGATGCGGTCAAGGCCCAGCTTGGCGTCGAGCTCGATCGCAAGCGCATCGAGCTTGGTAAGCCCATCAAGATGGCTGGTTCTCACGAGGTTGCCGTCTCGCTCTACCGCGAGATCCGTGCCACCCTCACCGTTCTCGTTGGCGTCACCGCTGACGAGGAGGTCGAGGAGGAGGCTGTCGAGGAGACCGCCGAGGCCGAGACCGAGGCTGCCGCTGAGTAGCTTCGCGACTCAAATCGCTCGAACAACCCGGTTACCGCAAGGTGCCGGGTTTTTTTATTGCTCTTTCGCTGCTCGTCCTGGCAACTTGTCCTCCGCTTAGTGCGTTTGAGTGGCCATGTGTTTGTTCACAGGCGCTTTTTGCAATCACGGGAATGTTTATAAGTTTAGACAGATATCAACAGGGTGCATTCGGGCGATTGTGAAGAAGCTGGTTTCTGATTATAGTGACCAATTATGAAATTGCATTTAACCCTCAAGTGCTAGTTGCACCTTTTACCTGCGTAATGTATAAAGCTCATCTGTCTACCTGCACATTCACTAAATCATCACATTAAGAATGTGTAAGAATCCAACAAAACTAGGCTAAATAATGAATATCTGCAGGTGAGCTAAGGTATGTGGATAACTCAAATAATTGTTCTCACCAAATTGTTGATAACGTGGAAAACTACCGTTTTCGCAGGGTGGGACGGCTGCAGTTATACCCAAGATTCTGTGGACGAATAAAAGCGCACGTAGACGCTTTACGGCCCGACTTGACAGATATCTCAGTATCCGATTGACGTTGAGCACTGTCCGTACCGGAGGTTCGCGCCATTCATGGCCCGCGGCTCGATCAAGTTAGTTGTGGACTATATTGGCACCCTGTCGGCCAACCTCTGTTCTGCGCCCATCGGGCCACCCACTGGCTTTAATATTGAATATTCAGCAAGATTCAACGAGAGGGGGCCGTGGTAAACCGTGAGCGATAACGCATGGGAGCCCACCGGGGTTGTTGAGCGAGGTGCTCAGTTGACCCTTCCAAACAACATAGAGGCAGAGGCAAATGTTTTGGCCGCCATGTTGCTTTCTAGCGAGGTGGTCGAGGAAGCGCTTGTTGAATTGCTTCCCGACGACTTTTATCGTCCTGCGCACAAAACGCTGTTCCTCGCTATGCATGACATGTACGATCGCAACCTGCCGATCGACTCCATCTCGCTTATCGACTATCTCAGCTCCATCGACAAGCTTGAGGCCGTTGGCGGTGAGGCGTATATCCTCGAGCTCATGGGCCGCACGCTTTCTTTGGTGAGCTGGCAGTACCATGCGGGAATTGTTCGTCGCGACGCTATGCTTCGTGAAATCATCGGGGCAACCAACCAGATCAACGCGTTGGCATACAATGCCCCCACCGATACCAAAGAGGTTATCGAGCGCGCGGAAAGCATGCTGTTGTCCGTCACCGGTCGCGAGGTGAAAAGCTCGTACAAGCCGCTGACCGACTTTATGGTCGAGGCGTATAAGGAGGCGGAGGCGGTTGCCGCCGCAGGTGGCGAAACTCAGGGCGTTCCCACGGGATATCCCACCTTGGACAAGATGCTCATGGGTTTCCGCGAGGGCCAGCTCATCATCATTGGCGCGCGTCCTGCAGTCGGTAAGACATCGTTCGCATTGAATCTGGCGCTGAATGCCGCTGCGGCGGGTTTTACCGTGGGTTTCTTCTCGCTCGAGATGTCGGGCAAGGAAATCGCCCAGCGCTTCATCTGCGCTCATGCCCAGGTGAACATGTCGAACTTCCGTACCGGCCGCATCTCCGCGCAGGAATGGGCGAATATCAACGAGGCCACGCAGGAGCTTTCCAAGCTCGATATTCTCATTGACGATACGCCCGGCACCACGGTAACCGAAATTCGCGCGAAGGCGCGCCGAATGCTTCACAACAAAGAGCACGCTATCGTTATTTTGGACTACTTGCAGCTGGTCAATCCCCCCGCGGGCCGCCGCGCGGAGAGCCGCGCCGTCGAGGTTTCCGAGATGTCGCGTGCCCTTAAGATCATGGCCAAGGAGCTTAAGATCCCCCTTATCGCCCTGTCGCAGCTGTCCCGTCAGGTCGAAAGCCGCACCGGTAAGCGCCCGCAGCTGTCCGACCTGCGCGAATCGGGCTCCATCGAGCAGGATGCCGACATCGTTATGTTCCTGGACCGTTCAAGCTCGGAGCAGGAGGCCGCTCGGGACGATCGTCCGGACGAGGGCATCACGCGTATTGTTCTGGCGAAGAACCGTTCCGGCCCTATCGGTGATGTCGACCTGGTCTTCCTGCCTTCCTCCACAAAATTCTACGAGCTCAACGAGCATATGGAAGACTAGCGCGCGTCGGTTGCAGAAGACAGCGGAGACGTGGACGCGCCGCGGGTCAACGCCCAAATCAAGTGTGAGCCGCCCGACGGTTTGCCGAGCGGCTCGTAACGATTATGGAAGATTGCGCCCGCCGCGACCAAACGCCTTGCCCACCCGCCTATAATAGGAACGTTTTGGGGGCACGAGCACCCAGGAGTCCTTTTGGGCTCTCAACAGTTGAAACACATGAGGAGAAGACATGACGTCGGCAGTGTTGGTTGGTACCCAATGGGGCGATGAGGGCAAGGGCAAGATTTGCGACCTTATCGCGCCTGATTTTGACTGCGTCGTCCGCTACCAGGGCGGAAACAACGCGGGTCATACCATTGTGGTGGGTGACAAGAAGTACGGCCTGCACCAGGTTCCGTCTGGCATCATGTATCCCAATTGCGTGTCGGTCATTGGCAACGGCTGCGTGGTGAACCCGCAGGTACTGCTTGAAGAGATCGATATGTTCGAGCGTGACGGAATCTCTACCGCCAATCTTAAGGTGTCCGGCAACGCCCATGTGATCATGCCCTACCACATGGATCTCGACGGCGCTTTCGAGGAGCAGCTCGGCGGCAAGAATATCGGCACCACCAAGCGCGGCATCGGCCCGTGCTACCAGGACAAGATGGCCCGCATTGGCATTCGTATGCAGGACCTTTTGGACGAGGATACCTTCCGCGACAAGCTCGCAACGGCTCTTGATCGCGTAAACCCCCAGCTTGAGAAGCTGTTTGACCTTCCCACCTATACCGTTGAGCAGATTTGCGAGACCTACCTTGGTTACGCTGAGCGTCTGCGACCTTATATCTGCGAGACCGGCCTTTTGCTTAACGGCATGGTTGAAGAGGGCAAGTCGATCCTCTTCGAGGGTGCCCAGGCGACCCTGCTCGATATCGACCACGGTACCTATCCGTTTGTCACCTCGTCCAACTGCACCGCCGGCGGCGCCGTGACAGGCTCCGGCGTCGGCATGAAGAACATCGGCCGCGTGCTGGGCATTATGAAGGCCTATATCACCCGTGTTGGCTCCGGCCCCATGCCCACCGAGCTTTCATATGAGGACGAGGCGGGCCACACGCTGACCGAGGTTGGCGCTGAATACGGCGTCACCACCGGTCGTCGCCGTCGCTGCGGCTGGTTCGATGGCGTTATCGCCAACTATGCAGCTCGCGTGAACGGCCTGACGGACATCGCTCTTACCAAGCTGGACGTTCTGTCCGAGTTCGAGACCATCAAGGTCTGCGTTGCCTACGATGTTGACGGCGAGCGCTACACCACCGTGCCCGAGCACTCCGCGCGCTTTGCCAACGCCAAGCCCGTCTATGAGGAGCTGCCTGGTTGGAAGTGCGACATCTCCGGTTGCCGCACCTTTGATGAGCTGCCGCAGAACGCTAAGGACTACGTGGCCTACATCGAGAAGCTCGCCCACACGCGCATCTCGATTGTCGCCGTCGGTCCCGACCGCGAGCAGACCATCATGCGCAGCTGGTAGCGAAGAGCAAAGATATATGGATGAGCCAATTTGGACCGAGTCTGGATTGGCTCATTTTTAGCACGTACGCCCGCGCGGGCGCCATGAAAGTGGAGTCACCCTTTAGTTCCAAGGAGGAACCATGAACGCAGAGACCCAGGTTATCGACATCTTGCTGCTGGGCAGCGGCGGTCGCGAGCACGCCCTGGCAAAGAAGCTCTCCGAGTCTCCCCGCTGCGGCAAGCTCTATATCGCTCCGGGCAACGGCGGTACGCTCAGCGTGGGCGAAAACGTTGCCATAGACGAGGCGGACCCCGAGGTTGTCGCTGACTTTGTAAAGGGCGCGGGCATTGGCCTGGTAGTTATTGGCCCCGAGGCCCCGCTGGTCGCGGGCGTCGCCGATGCTGTGCGCGCTCTGGGCGTGCCCTGCTTTGGCCCGGGTGCCGCGGGCGCCCAACTTGAGGGCTCCAAGCGCTTTTCCAAGGAGCTCATGGACCGCGCCGGCATCCCCACCGCCGCTTACGGCAGCTTTGATAACGAGGAGGATGCGCTCGCCTATGTTCGCGAGCAGGGCGCGCCGCTGGTAGTTAAGGCCGACGGTCTGGCTGCCGGAAAGGGCGTTATCGTCGCCACCGAGCTTGCGGAGGCAGAGAACGCGGTGCACGAGTGCTTCTCTGGTGCGTTTGGTGCCGCGGGTGCCACCGTGGTTATTGAGGAGATGCTGGTCGGCCCGGAGTGCAGCCTGCTCGCCTTTACTGATGGCATCACCGTTTGCCCCATGTCCACCTCGCAGGATCACAAGCGCGCCCTTGAGGGCGATCGCGGCCCCAACACCGGTGGCATGGGCGCTTATTCTCCGGTACCTATCGTTACCCCCGAGGAGCATGCCGAGATGGAGCGCATCATGCGCGTCACCGTTGACCAGCTGCGTTCCGAGGGCATCGACTACCGCGGCTGCCTGTACGGCGGCTTTATGCTGACCGCCCAGG
The DNA here is from genome assembly GCF_002320115.1 of Collinsella sp. UBA1693. Taxonomy (NCBI): domain Bacteria; kingdom Bacillati; phylum Actinomycetota; class Coriobacteriia; order Coriobacteriales; family Coriobacteriaceae; genus Collinsella; species Collinsella sp. UBA1693. Next base: position 116,299 of record NZ_DCJT01000002.1, on the reverse strand, counting down.
GTCCCAAGGTGCTTGAGTACAACGCCCGCTTTGGCGATCCGGAGACCCAGGTGGTTCTGCCTCGCCTTGAAAATGATCTGGTCGAGGTCATGCTCGCCGTAGCGGAGCAGCGCCTGGCTGACGTTGAGCTGTCCTGGTGCGACGAGTGGGCGGTCACCGTTGTGCTTACCTCCGCCGGTTATCCCGGCTCTTATGAGAAGGGCAAGGTGATAACGGGCACGGACGAGGCCGACGCCATGGACGGCGTTACCGTCTACCACGCCGGCACCACGCAGGAGGGTGACGAGCTGCTGACCTCTGGCGGCCGCGTGATTGCCGTGACCGCTCTGGGAGAGACCTTCGAGGCCGCTCGCGACCTATCCTATGCAGCTTGCGACAAGATTGAATTCGAGGGCAAGACGCTGCGCCATGACATTGGCCTGCGCGCCCTTCGCGGCCGTGAGGCATGGGAGCAGTAAGAGATTCTAGAAGCTGGGTGATGCGATATGACAGAGCTTGATGCGCAGATCGTCGAGGACAATGATGTAGTGGACGAGCAGCCCATGGATGAGGAGCCGTCGCTGGTGTTGGGCGACGAGGACCCCCGCGACGCCGAGCTGCACGAGAAGATCTTGTCTGAGGAGACCGCGTGGCGTGGCAAGATCCTGGACGTTCGCTCTCTTGAGGTTGAGTTGCCCAATGGTCGCCGCACCGGTCGCGACATCGTCCGCCATCCCGGCGCTGCCGCTGTTGTGGCCCTGACGGAGTCTGGCAAGATCGTCCTCGTCCGCCAATACCGCACCGCGCTTGATAGGGTGACGGTGGAGATTCCCGCCGGCAAGCTCGATCCGGGCGAGGATCCTCTGGATTGCGCCCGCCGCGAGCTGCATGAGGAGACGGGCTTTACTCCTCGTCGTATTCGGTATCTCACCACCATAGCCACTACCTGCGGTTTTTGTGATGAGATGATTCATATCTACTTGGCGACCCAGCTGGAGTTCGATGGGGCTAATCCGGACGATGACGAGTTTGTAAACGTTGATCTTGTGCCGCTGCAAGAGCTGATCGACGCGGTTCTTGACGGTAAGATCGAGGATGCGAAAACCGTGGTCGGCGCGCTGGCGCTGGACGCGATCGGTCATCGCCTGTAACGTTACAAAGGGCATTGAGTGAGGGTCGGGGTGCGCTGCGCTGTAAAAGCGGGCCCCGACCCTTTATGTTGGAGCGTCGCACCGCTGCGGGAAGAGGCGGGGCGCGCAAGCATGCGAGGGGGAGAAGAACGCCTAGATGTTCAAGAGATTTATTTCCTATTACGGTCCGCAGAAGGGTCTGTTTATCGCGGATACCATCTGCGCGCTGGTTTACGCGGGCATTGACCTTGCGTTTCCCATTTTGCTGCGCTTTTTGACGGGGGGATTTTTCGCCGAGGGTTCGTCGGCCATCATGGACGGCTTGCTTTGCATAGCGCTTGGCCTGGTGATTATGTATGCCGTCCGCACGGCTTGCGTCTACTTTGTATCTGCCCAGGGCCACATCATGGGCGCGCGCATGGAGTCCAAGATGCGCGAGGATCTTTTTGACCAGTACGAGCGCTTCAGCTTTGCGTATTTCGACGCGCACAGCTCGGGCGATATGATGAGTCGCGTGGTCAACGACCTTTTTGACATCTGCGAGGGCGCACACCATCTGCCCGAGTGGATCATCATCTGCAGCATCAAGATCATCGGCGCGCTTGTAATCCTGTTTACTATATCGCCCGCCCTGGCCGCCGCTCTTACTGCGGTGACGGTGGTCTTTATGGGCATCATGGTGCGCCAGAACCTGCATATGCGCGCGGTGTTTGCTGATAACCGCAAAAAGATTTCTGGCGTAAACTCGCAGTTGCAGGATTCGCTGGGTGGCATCCGCGTAGTGAAATCCTTTGCCGGCGAGGACGTGGAGCGCGAGAAGTTCCGCGTAGCCAATGGCCGCTACCTGCGGTCTAAAGAGGATCAATACCACGTCATGGGCGGTTACCAAGCGACCAGCGCACTTATGACCGGCATGCATTACCTTACCATTGTGGTATTTGGCGGCTATCTGGTGGCAACCGGGCGCATGGCGGCGCTCGATCTGGCAACGTTCGCTCTTTATATCAGCTTATTTACCAGCCCTATCGAGACGCTGGTGAACTCAACCGAGACTTTCCAGAAGGCCATCGCTGGCTTCAGGCGCATGGACGAGGTCATGCGAACGGTCCCCGATATCCAGGACAAGAAGGACGCGCGTCCGCTGGTTGTGACCGAGGGGGCTATCGAGTACAGCAACGTGTGCTTTACCTACCCAGATACGGAGACCTCCGATGATGGGACGGCGCTGGAGCGTCCGGTTATCGACCATATGAACCTGTCCATTCGTCCCGGCGAGACCATTGCGTTGGTTGGACCCTCGGGCGGCGGCAAGTCGACCACGTGCTCGCTGTTGCCGCGTTTCTATGATGTGGCATCCGGCAGCATCACTATCGATGGGCAGGACGTGCGCGATGTGACGCAGGATAGCTTGCGCCGAGCGATCGGCCTGGTTCAGCAGGATGTTTACCTATTTGATGGCACCCTGCGCGATAACATCGCATATGGACGACCTGGCGCTACGGATGAAGAGATCGAGCACGCGGCTCGTCAGGCGAATATCCATGAGTTCATATCCAGCTTGCCCGAGGGGTATGACACGGTTGTGGGCGAGCGCGGTAGCCGTCTTTCCGGTGGGCAAAAACAGCGCGTCGCCATCGCCCGCGTGTTCTTGAAAAATCCGGCGATCCTTATCTTGGATGAGGCTACCAGCGCGCTGGACAACGAAAGCGAAGAGGCCGTGCAGGAATCGCTGGAGCGCTTGGCGCAGGACCGCACCACCATCATCATTGCGCACCGTCTCTCGACCATCAAGAATGCGGACGAGATCGCGACGGTGGAACGTGGCAAGGTGATGGAGCGTGGTACCCACGAGGAGCTTCTCGCTCGCGGCGGCACCTACGCCCGTTACTATCGAATGCAGTTTGAGGGAGCGCGCTCGCACGAGCTTTAAGGTTGTGGCGCCGCCCACACGCGCATGCGTCGGCACGCCGCCAGCTGCCCTCGTCCATATTGTATAAGCGAAGCGCCTCCGCCCTTCAGGGGTGGGGGCGTGAAGTACCACGTTAGGCGAAGCGATGGCTAAGAACCAACCGTTGACATCAGAAGAGGCGTCGAGGCTTTTTAGCGAGATCGATGAGTCGGGCGTTGTCGACCCCGACCGCGCGCGAGAAATTAGTTCTGGCAAAAGGCCGTCGCCGCGCCCTTCGCGTCGTCTTAAAGTGGATCCTTTGAGTGAGGATGACCCGTCTGGATCCAAGGTTGGTCAGACTATCTCCCGTACGGCGATTTTGGTTATTACCCTAGTTTTGCTGGGTATCCTGGGCATGCAGATTTGGTACGGCGTGTCGAGACGTCTTAACACGGCAAACCTGTCCGAGAACGTCGATCGCGATACGGTGGAGCACGCCATGGAATCAGGCGTGGAATGGGGAAACGGCTTTACGCAGTTCCCCGCCACCTTTACGGTCGACGAGGCGGATCAGCGTACGGGTGTGGTAGAGGTTACGGTTGTGGACACCGACTCGCGAAACGAGCTGGAGATGCTTTCGAACTCGCAGATCCAGGCCGCGGCGCTGGCGACCAACGCCCTGCTCAACGATAAGATCGACCGCGTGGTGTATAACGTGTGCGCGCTGGTGAATCGTGCGGGTGATTTCCAGCATGATTCTTTCTTTGGGTTTCTCCCGGCCAAGGGAACGCGCCGCGCAGTGCTGACTTTCATTTGGACCAAGAGCGTCTCGAGCTATTCCAACTACATTGACTGGGAACTCAAGATTGTGGGCATGGATGATCAGACCGCTCAGAAGATTCAGGAGCAGGTCAATTCTGTCAGCGCGTTGATTGAGAGCTCTGAGATCGCGCAGAACAAAGTCGAGGAGGAGCGCGAGGAGATGCAGCGCGAAAAGATGCTGCATGGCTCTGAGATCTTTACCGGCGGCAAACGCGAGAAGAGCATCGAGAGCGTTTTGCCGCCTGAGCAGTAAGGTTTTGCCCGCCATATCGCCGCTGCTTTGCGGGTGCTGCGCGCAGTTGTGAAGGTAAATTGCATCACTTTTGATTATTGTTTTGTATACCAATCTGGTAGCAAATAAGAGACCAGTGGATTTTTCGATTGAAAAATGCGGTCTACTGCGGCTTTTTCAAAATCGATGCAATTATCCTTAAGAATTGCGTGCGGGGACCATTGTAAGGTTGCTTACGACCCGGTCTCAGACAACGGGAGCATCGGCGCTGAGTCAACCCGATGGAAAGTCATAGGTAACGAGAAGGGCCCGCTAGTGCGGGCCCTTTGCAGTAATCGATGCGCAATAAGCTCTATGCGAGAAGGTTCGCCACTTTGCCCAGCGTGGGCTCGAAGGAGACGCCGCGCACCTCAAAGTCAGGCTGCTCGCGGGTGACGCGCATTGCGTCGCGAACAAGCTCGCCTGCGAAGTCGACGGCGTCGTGGAGGCTGCGGCCGGTGTAGATGGCGGCGCATAGAGCGCTCGCGAACAGGTCTCCGGTGCCATGCAACATATATGGAAGCAGCTCGCTTTGCACCTCTTCGATCTTGCCGCCGTCCTGAGCGCTTGCCAGGTAGTTGCGGATAATGCCTTCACCCTCATGGACTACGCCCTTGATGACCACGCTCTTTGCACCCATCTCAAGCAGGGCGTCGACGTTTTTCTGAACAAACGTCTCGTCGACATCCTGACCCTGATAGGGAATACCGGTAAGAATGGAGGCCTCGGTAAGGTTGGGCGTCAGCACATCGGCGCCGTCGACTAGGCTTGCCATGGCTTCGCAGAGTTCGTCGGTGTACGTGGGGTACCTGACGCCGCCGTCGCCCATGACCGGGTCGACAATGCGCAGGGCGCCTGGATATTCCTTGTACAGGCGCTGAATCACCGCAACCTGATCGGCGGAGCCCAAAAAGCCGGAGTACACGCCGTCAAGGTCGATGCCCTCCTGCTTCCAAGCGTCCAGATAGTCATTGAGGATTTCCGTGGTGTCATGCATGTAGAACACGGGAAACTTGGTGTGCGCGGAGAACAGGGCCGTTGGGACGGGGCACACATCGATGCCTGCGGCCGAAAGCACGGGAATGGCAACGCCAAGAGAGCATTTGCCATAGCCGCACATGTCGTGCACAGCGGCAACGCGCGGAATGTAGCTTCCGCTTCGCGTATACAGGATTGCAGATGTGGAGCTGGGAGTGGATTGAGACATAATCATGCCTTCTTTCTTTTCCGCGGACTTATGGACCAGCGTACAAAGCGACAAGATAGCACGATTGAGAAAAAAAGAAACCGTTTCACCCGACTGAAACAAAACGCAGCCGCCTGTCATGGATTTTGTATAGATCGTATCGATGGATGGCGGGTGCGCGGACGCGGCGCAAGCGTCGTTGCGTTTGGTAATACGTATAAATGTTTCAGATATATATCAAAATTTGGATAATCTTACATGTCCTCTCTTTTGGACGAGAAAAGATTTAAAATACCCCAGACCTTATAGGCCTTTAAGCCGGTACAGAGAGACCGAAAAGGAGTGGAAATGAGGGTGAACAACGCTTCCGCGGCGGCAGAATCTGCCACCCCGCTTGCCCAGCGTATGCTCGCGTCGACGAGCAAGGGAGAGTCCGTCCCCGCCGTTCTCATGCTCGAGGACGGTACCGTCTTTTATGGACGAGGCTGCGGTGCCAAGGGTTCCGCGGTGGGCGAGGTATGCTTCAATACATCGCTCGAGGGTTACTTCGAGGTATTGACAGACCCTTCCTACGCCGGTCAGATTATCACCATGACCTATCCCCAAATTGGTAACTACGGCATTGATTTGGACGATGCCCAGCTTTCGTGCGCTCCCGGCGCGTCTTCTCGCCCCGCGTTGCGCGGTATGGTGGTTCGCGACATGTGCCACACGCCGTCCAACTGGCGCTCTTCCGTAAGCGTGCCGGATTACCTCAAGCAGCACAACATCGTTGCCATCGAGGGTGTCGATACGCGCGCGCTGGTGCGCCACCTGCGCGATAACGGCTCTCAAAAGGGCATTGTTTCTACAGAGACCCTTGATTTGGACGAGCTCCGCGCGCAGCTTGACGAGGCACCCGGCCTGGTTGGCCAGAACTTTGTAGAGAGCGTAAGCTGCAACGGCACCTACAGCTTCGGCGTCGCCAACCTGCCCGCGGCCCACTCTTTCGCAGACGCTCCCGCCCCGGCTTCCCGCCATCGCGTGGTCGCCTACGACTGCGGCATCAAGCGCGGCATTCTTGAGGGCCTGGTGCGTGCCGGCTGCGACCTCACCGTGGTTCCGTGGGACACCCCGGCTGAGGACGTGCTCGCCCAAAACCCGGACGGCGTCTTTCTTTCCAACGGCCCCGGCGACCCCGATGCGGTCGAGGGCACTTACACGCAAGTAAAGAAGCTGCTTGGCAAGGTGCCGGTGTTCGGCATCTGCCTGGGCCACCAAATGATTAGCCTGGCTTGCGGCGCTCAGATCGAAAAGCTCAAGTTTGGTCACCGCGGCGGCAACCAGCCCGTTATGAACCTGGTGAGCGGTCGCGTTGAGATCACCGCGCAAAACCACGGCTTCGGCCTGGTATGGGATAGCCTGGGCGAAATAGTGCCGGAGCTTTCCGGTGGCTATGATCAGCATCCGGAAGACGGCGATCTGCGCTTCTGGGTCCGCGCCGGCGTGGCTCCCGCGGTGCGCAATGAGCATTTTGGCCTCATTCGCCTTACGCATGTGAACCTCAATGATGGAACGGCGGAGGGCATCCAGTTGCTGGACGTCCCGGCGTTCTGCGTGCAGTACCACCCCGAGGCCGCACCCGGACCCACCGATGCCCACTACCTGTTCACCGCGTTCGCCCACCTTATGGATGGCGATCAGGATTACCTGAATATCGATATCGCTGCCGACCGCCTCGCTGGTTGGAACTTCGCCGAGGAGGTCTCCCATGCCTAAACGTACCGACATCAAGCGCATCCTGGTCATCGGCTCCGGCCCCATCGTCATCGGCCAGGCATGCGAGTTCGACTACTCCGGCGCTCAGGCATGCAAGGTGCTCAAAGAGGAGGGCTACGAGGTTATCCTCGTCAACTCCAACCCCGCCACCATCATGACCGACCCCGGTTTGGCGGACCGCACCTATGTTGAACCCATCACCCCGGAGTTTATCGAGCGCGTCATCGAGCACGAGCACCCGGACGCCCTGCTGCCCACGCTGGGCGGTCAAACCGGCCTTAACGCTGCCGTCGACCTGGCGAAATCCGGTGCGCTCGAGCGCCACGGCGTCGAGATGATCGGCTGCGACCTTGCCGCTATCGAGCGCGGCGAGGACCGCAAGCTCTTCAACGAGGCTATGGACGAGATCGGCCTGGAGGTCGCTCGTTCCGGCTACGCTTATTCGGTCGAGGATGCGCTGGCCATCGTCGAGCGAGTCGGCTACCCCTGTGTGCTGCGCCCCAGCTTCACCCTGGGCGGCGCCGGCGGCGGTATCGCGCATGACGAGGCAGAGCTCATCGAGATCGTGAGCCAGGGCCTGGAGCTCTCTCCTGCGGGCGAGGTGCTGGTCGAGGAATCCATCATCGGCTGGAAAGAGTACGAGATGGAGGTCATGCGCGATCACGCCGGCAACGGCATCATCGTGTGCTCCATCGAGAACCTGGATCCCATGGGCGTGCATACCGGTGACTCCATCACCGTCGCTCCCGCGCAGACCCTTTCGGACCTCGAGTACCAGCGCATGCGCGTCGCATCGCTCGCTATCCTGGAGAAGGTCGGTGTCGAGACCGGCGGCTCCAACGTTCAGTTTGCCGTCAACCCTGAAAACGGCCGCCTCATCGTCATCGAGATGAATCCCCGCGTAAGCCGCAGTTCCGCGCTTGCCTCCAAGGCCACTGGCTTCCCCATCGCCAAGGCCGCCGCGCGCCTGGCCGTGGGCTATTCGCTGGACGAGATCGTCAACGACATCACCCGTGCCACCCCGGCTTGCTTCGAGCCCTCCATCGATTACTGCGTGGTCAAGGTCCCGCGTTTTGCCTTTGAGAAGTTCAAGGGCACCGATACCACGTTGACCACCCGCATGAAGGCGGTTGGCGAGGTCATGGCTATCGGCCGTACCTTCGAGGAGTCCTTTGGCAAGGCCATGCGCTCGCTTGAGGACGGACACGTGGGCCTTCTTTCCTCTGGTCGCGATGATCTGTCTGCTGTGGTGGACGAGGAGATCGAGCAGGGCGCCGCAACCCCTACCGAGCACCGCATCTTCTACGTGGCCGAGGCGCTCCGCCGCGGCTGGACCACGGAGCGCGTGCATGGCATCACCGGCATCGACCCGTGGTTTATCGACCGCATCGCCGACATGATGGCCGTGCGCGAGCAGATCCGCGGCCTTCGCGTGGAGGACATCGATGCCGACTCCATGCGCCTGCTCAAGCAGTACGGCACGTCCGATGCGGAAATAGCCATGCTCACCGGCAGCGATGAGCGCTTTGTTCGCGCGTACCGCAAGGGGCAGGGCGTAGTGCCTAGCATGAAGACCGTCGATACCTGCGCGGCGGAGTTTTCCAGCGCTACCCAGTACCACTACAAAATCTATGAGAACCTGGTCCGCCCCGGTATGGATGCCAAGAAGGGCGTTGCCGCCGACGAGGTAGCTCCCTGCGACAAGCCCAAGGCGATGATTCTGGGCGCCGGTCCCAACCGCATTGGTCAGGGCATCGAGTTCGATTACTGCTGCGTGCACGCGAGCTACGCGCTGGCGGCCCAGGGGTATGAGACCATCATGGTCAACTGCAATCCGGAGACCGTCTCCACCGACTACGACACGTCTGATCGCTTGTACTTCGAGCCGCTCACCTACGAGGACGTTATGGACGTCATCGACGTGGAGCGCCCGGACGGCGTGGTGGTGACCCTGGGCGGACAGACGCCGCTCAAGCTTGCCCGCCTGCTGGTCGAGTCCGGCGTCAAGGTAATGGGGACCCAGCCCGACGCCATCGATTTGGCCGAGGATCGCGAGCGCTTCAGCGCCGTGCTGGATAACCTTGGCATCATGTACCCGCCCGCGGGCATGGCGACCTCGTTTGAGGAGGCGGAGCAGGTCGCGGCGCGCATTGGCTACCCGCTGCTGGTGCGTCCCAGCTACGTGCTGGGCGGCCGCGGCATGATGATCGCCTACGATTCGACCCATCTGCGCGAGTACATGGCGGAGGCCGCGCGCATCTCGCCTGACTATCCGGTCTACCTGGACCGCTTCTTGGAGGGCGCCATCGAATCCGACGTCGACGCCCTGTGCGACGGCGAAGAGGTCTACATCGGTGGCATTCTGGAGCACATCGAGGAGGCGGGCATCCACTCCGGCGACTCGGCTACGTGCATCCCTCCCTTCTCGTTCTCCCGCTCCCTTCAGGACAAGCTGCGCGACACCACGCGCCGCATCGCCCTCGCCCTGGGCGTGCGCGGCCTGGTAAACGTGCAGTACGCCATCAAGGGCGAGACCGTCTACGTTATCGAGGCCAATCCCCGTGCCAGCCGCACGGTGCCCTTTATCTCCAAGGCTACCGGCGTGCCGCTGGCCAAGGCCGCCGCGCGCATTATGGCGGGCGAGAAGATCGCAGATCTCAACCTGCCGTCTGATGAGCGCGATATGGACTGGTTCTGCATGAAGGAAGCCGTCATGCCCTGGGGCCGTTTCCCCGGCGCCGAGGTCGTGCTCGGCCCGGAGATGAAGTCCACGGGCGAGGTCATGGGTATCTCCCGCAGCTACCCGCAGGCATATGCCAAGACGCAGCTCGCTATCGACTACCGCCTGCCCACGCCAAAGGACGGTAAGGTCTTTATCTCCGTATGCGACCGCGACAAGCGCCACATCCTGTCCATGGCTCGTATCCTGCACTATCTGGGCTTCAAGATCTGCTCCACGGAGGGTACGGCGCGCGTGCTTCGCGGCGGAAACGTCCGTTGCGAGGTTGTCGAGAAGATCAGCGGTGCTCATCCCAACGTGGGCGACATGGTCGCCAACGGCGAGATCGCGTTCATGATCAACATCCCTTACGGACCCGGCTCGCGCGGCGATGGCTATTTGCTGCGCACCGAGGCGGTTCGCCGCGGCGTCACCTGCGTGACCGCGCTTTCCGCCGCCAATGCCTTCGTCGCCGCGCTCGAGGCTGATCGCGAGAGCCGTCTGGGCGAGGTCGAGGACGACGGCATGAACGTCATCGCGCTACAGGATTTGCCCCAGCACGAACTGTAAAGTACCTCAAGATCCACAAGTGTTTTCAAAGGTCCAGTCCCGGTTTTGGGATTGGGCCTTTTTTCGCGGACTGCAAAGCGTCATACGGGTGCTTGGGCACTGAGTATGTGCTGCTGGTTTGTCGTTTAAAAACTTTTGCTCTAGAAAAAAAGAGTAGGCAGTCATCCTGTCATGCGATGGCGGGACGATTTCTCTATTGGGTGCACGGCGCAAACTGCATGTTTTTATTCAGCGCTAGGATGATTGTATTTTCGCGTCTTATCCGTAAAAACCATCCATAGTGCCTCTACCTGCGTGTATTGTGAGATTGATATCACACTAAACCAATTGGTATTGATAAAAGCAACCTCATGGTATGCATAATAGGGAGCCAGTACGATGGCTGTCCATCACGTATGCCGCTCGCAGAAATATGTATATCTCTTACGGATGTACGATAAATAACACATGTCCAAAACAATACTATCCTCTGGCTTTCTCTTTGCTTTAGCGCAATGGATTGCATACCTCTTATCGCTTGGAAACAGGCGCCCAAATCATGTCGCCAATCAGGGCGCAACGTCAGGAAGGAGCCCGACGGGTGAGAAGTAGATGGTATCTCAGCGGTAGAACATGGGGTAGCGCGCTTGCGATTGCGGCAGCGCTTTCCGGGGCGGTAGCCGTTGCACCCCATGTGTATGCGGACAATGCGGCAAAAGCCAGCTTTCAGGGGTCTCTAACCCAGGTGAAGTCCGCGCAGGTTGACTTCAAAAACAAAAACGTGGTCAACATCACGTTCAACAATGACGTTCAGGGAAAGGTCACCTTTCTAGAGGAAGACATCTTCCGCTATAACGTTGATCCTAAAGGTGAGTTCAGCGAGTATGCCGCGCCGCGCAATGAGGCTCACAAGGCCCGTATTCCCCAGCAGCCAGATTCCTCGTCAAATTATAAAAAGCCGCAGGTAACGGTTGAGGATAAGGATGGATCGTTCCTTATCAGCGCGGGGTCGACCACCATTGTGCTGGACAAGGCGACGGCCAAGATGAGCGTTAAGTCCGGCGGCAACGTGGTGATGGCCGAGAAAGAGCCGCTGTCCATTGGTGGTTCTACAACGCAAACCGTTGAGGCCCAAGATGGCGAGATGTTTTTTGGCGGCGGCACGCAGAACGGCCGCTTTACGCACCGCGGTTCGGCGGTGAAGATCTACAACGACGGATGGGTTGATGGCGGCGTTGCTTCACCTAGTCCGTTTTACTGGAGCTCTAAGGGCTATGGCGTGCTGCGCAACACGTTTAGCGACGGCATGTATGATTTTGCCAAGACGGACTCCAAGGCCGTTAGCGCCACGCAGAGCGAATCTGAATATGATGCCTACTACTTTGTGGCGGATGCCAAGGGTAACGAGGCTGTGGCGCAAGATCTCTTAGGCGATTACTTTGAAGTGACGGGCAATCCGGTGTTGCTGCCCGAGTATGGTTTCTATCTTGGACACCTTAACGCGTACAACCGCGACGGCTGGTCGAGCGAAAAGCAGGACGGTGGCAAAGCCTGGACCACCAAGAACGGGGCCCCTGCAGCTGAGGCCGGCTCCACCAAGTACGAGTACGGCATGAGTGCCGGCTATGTGGTTCCCGGCAACCTTACGGCCGAGACCCTCAACGGCACCGGCCCCACCGACGGCGGCCAGAACATGCAGACCAAGAACTTCAGTGAGGAGTTCTCCGCCCGTCAGGTTATCAAGGACTACGAGGCTGCGGATATGCCCCTTGGATGGTTCCTGCCTAACGACGGATACGGCGCAGGCTACGGCCAGAACGGTTTCAACAAGACCGGTGGTGTGAACGAGCAGGGCAAGAGCTCTGCGGAGCGCATCGCCGCGGTGGACGCCAACGTGGAGAACCTTAAGCAGTTCACCCAGTTCGCCAACAGCCATGGCGTGGCAACCGGCTTGTGGACGCAGTCCTACCTCACCCCGGATTCAAACAACGACACCAAGTGGCACCTGCTGCGCGACTTTGAAAAAGAGGTCAAGACCGGCGGCATCTCCACTCTTAAGACCGACGTGGCCTGGGTTGGCCCCGGTTTCTCCATGGCGCTGGACGGTACCAAAACGGCGTACGACACCGCGACCACGGCGGGCGACGTGCGCCCCAACATCGTGACCCTATGCGGTTGGGCCGGCACGCAGCGCTTCGGCGGCATCTGGACCGGCGACCAGACCGGTGGCAACTGGGAGTACATCCGCTTCCACATCCCCACCTACATCGGCCAGTCGCTTTCCGGCAACCCCAACATCGGATCGGATATGGATGGCATCTTTGGCGGTGCGCCCATTATCGCCACGCGCGACTACCAGTGGAAGACCTTTACCCCCATCATGTTGGACATGGATGGCTGGGGGTCATTCCGCAAATCTCCCATGACGCACGGCGACCCTTATACCGGCATCTCGCGCATGTACCTCAAGCTTAAAAGTCAGCTGATGCCCTATATCTACACCTTTGCAGCATCTGCGGCCAACATCAATACCGGCAACGGCGATACCGGCCTGCCCATGATTCGCGCCATGCTACTGAGCGATGACAGCGCTTACGCCGCTAGCACGGATACGCAGTACCAGTACACCTTTGGCGACGCGTTCTTGGTGGCGCCCGTGTACAAGGATACCCGCGCGACCGAGTCTGGCGATGACGTGCGCGACAAGATCTATCTGCCCAACTATGGGGACCAGGACAACCCGACCATCTGGATCGACTACTTCACCGGCAAGCAGTACCGCGGCGGCCAGGTGCTCAACAACTTTGACGCGCCCTTGTGGAAGTTGCCGCTCTTTGTGAAGGCCGGCGCAATCGTCCCCATGTACCATCCCAACAACAACCCGCAAGACGTCAGCGAGACCAATACCAAGGGTCTGGACAAGACGCAGCGCATCGTTGAGTTTTGGCCTGCTGGTAAGACCGAGTACACGCTGTTTGAGGATGATGGCGAGACTATCAAGAACAATCTGACCGAGGTCGAGGGCTACGGTAAGGTGGCCGAGGTTTCCTACGGCGGTCACGTCTCTACCAAGATCACCTCTGAGGTAAAAGACGGCTCCGCTACGCTGGTCATCGGCAAGTCGGAAGGCAGCTATACCGGCTACGATTCCAACCGAACCACCACGGTGGTGGTCAACGTGTCTAAGCTTCCCTCTGGCATCACCTACAACGGCGCCCAGGTGGAGAGGGTGGACGATAAGGCAGCGCTTGATGCGGCGACGGACAAGGCGGTGTGGTGCTACGGTGAGTCGCCTGATCTTAACACCACCACCGAGGACGAGGCTTTTGGCAAGGTTGAGATCAAGACCACGCCCAAGGTGTACGTGAAGCTGCCCAAGACCGATGTCGCCGCCAACGAGCAGAAGGTCGTCGTCAAAGGCTTTGAGAACGACGGGCATTTGGACAAGGATCAGGAGAACGCCGGCCTGGAGGCTCCCTCCCTGCAGGTTCCCGAGGACGGCAAGACGCCTACCAGCCTGAAGCTTACGTGGAGCAAGGTTGCCGATGCCGCGTCGTACGACATCGAGGTCGACGGCCAGGTGTTCTCCATGGGCGATGCCGAGAGCTACGTGCTGACCGACTTGGAGTACCACTCTCAACACGTCTTCAAGATTCGCTCGCGAAACGCAGAGGGCTATTCAAAGTGGAGCGAAGAGGTGAGCGGCCAGACGCTGGAGGATCCGTGGCGCAACGCGCCCACGCCGCAGGCGACTACCTGGACCGGTGACTACTATGCCGGTATGACCGAGGCGCGCGCCCTTGATCACAACCTGGATGCCGACCACTTCCATTCCTCCGAGGGCGCGTTGGGCAAGACGTTGACGCTCGATTACGGCTCGGCGTTCAAGCTGGACAAGTTCGAGTACTATCCGCGCGAGGACGCGGCCAACGGCACCGTGACCAAGATGCGCGTCGAGACCTCCCTGGACGGTCAGCACTGGACGTCCGAAGAAGTTTCTTGGCGCTAGGATAACAGCGTCAAGACCGTGTCTTTGGCAGGTCGGGCCGCCCGCTACGTGCGCTTGACCCCGCTTGAGAGCGTCGGCGGCTTCTTCTCGGCTCGCGAGCTGGCGGTATACAAGGTCGACGGCTCCGCCCCTTGGGCGGTTGGGTCGAGCACCATGTCCGAGTCCGTTTCCGAGGGCGACTACACCAACATGATGAACTACCTGGCGCTCGACGCTAAGGACAGCGATTTCGCCAAGCAGATCAAGGAGCGCTACGCCGACCTCAACGGCAACGATGCCTACGATGTGTACGATCACTCCTTTACCATGGCGGCGCTCGACGGCGGAACCAAGAAGGAAGGCGCCGTGTCCGGCGATCTGCTGGTTGCTCCGGGCAAGACCCATGTCGCCGCCGGCGAGGAGGTTTCGGTAGACCTGATCGCAAGCGATATGGCAAACGCCAACGCGCTGGGCGCTCTCGTGAGCTTCGACTCGTCCAAATTCGAGTTGGTCGACAACAGCATCACCAAGTCCGCCGATCTGCTCGAGATGGAGAATCTCTCCAAGCTCAACAAGAGTAAGGACACGGTGAACCTGGCGTTTGCCAACCGTGGCGACAAGCCGCTCTTCAACGGTTCCGGCGTGGTGGCCAACTTCAAGCTGCGTGCTAAGGCGGAGACCGATGTCAATCTGGGCGCAATATCCATCGCGGTGGGCCCCGCGGGCGACTTTGTCCAGATCGAGAACACGGGCGAGATCACGTTCCCCGAGAAGCCCACGCAGTCTTCCGGCGAGCTTGGTCAGGATTCGTTCAACATCACCATGACCAACGAAGCCCTGCCCTCCGATTCCGGTGACAACGTGAAGGAGCTGGTGCAACAGGGTAGCTGTGCCGCGCTGTTCAACGGGCAGAACGATCGAGGCTTCGAGCTCAAGTACTACTATGCCGACAAACCCTTCGACGAGCGCGTGGGTCTGCCGGTCAATCTCGGCTTCACGCTCAAGGAGCCTCGAGCACCGAATGAGATCGCACTTACCAACGGAGCTGCCGCGGCAAACGGTTCCATCACCAGCCTCAAGGCCATCGTAACCTTTGAGGACGATACCGTTCAGGAGTTCAAGGACGGTGCCTTCTCCTCGCCTGCGGAGGTTTATACCTTCGCTATTTCCGAGGCCAATGCCGCCAAAAAGGTGAAAAGCGTGGTCATCACCCCGCTGACATCCACGGGTAAGGCGACTGGGCTTGAGAGGCCCGACAACCGCATGCTGACCATCGGTGAGATCGACTTCAAGTACACCGACGCCGCTCCCAAGGTGGACGAGGTGAAGCTGGACGATTCCAATGCCAAGGTGTTGTATGAGAACGAGCTGACAAAGGTCGGGGCGACCATACTGCCTGATGTTGGCTACCCGTTCTTCACCGTGGAGAGCGATGAGCCCGACGTCGCAGGCGTGGTGCCTGTTCAGTCCGGCGATTCGGTGACCTGGTATCTGCGCGGCAACGCGCCGGGTACCGCTCGGATTACGGTGAAGTCCGTGCTGGATGAGACCAAGACCGCCAGCTATACCGTGGAGGTCAAGAAGGGCGTGGACGCGTCCGCGCTGGTAGACGCCGTGGAGGCTGGTAAGAAGGTCAAGGCAGACCTATGCGAGGAGCAGAGCTACAAGGCTTTGGACAACGCTGTGAAGGCTGGCGAGTCCATCTTGAAGAAGGAGGGTGCTACCAAGCAGGAGGTGGCAGACGCCGCCAAGGCTATCAACGATGCGCTGGCCGCCCTGGTGTTCCGACCGGTGGACGAGAGCAAGAAGATCGACCTGAAAGCGGACGCCGTCAGTGCATCGAGCTCTGCGTCGGAGTCTCCCGTAGAGGGCGCCGTGGATGGAAATCCCAAAACCTTGTGGCATTCGAGCTATGCCGCCGACGTAACCCTGCCTCAGTTCCTTGTGTTCGATCTTGGCAAGGAGACCTGGGTGAGCGACATCACCTTCCTTCCGCGGCAAGACGTCGGCGTGAACGGCGACATCTTCGAGGCGAAGGTGTATGCGCGCAAGCCGGCCGGGACGCCCGAGGTCCGTACGCTCGATGCCGATGCTGCGTCGGGGGACGACGGGTATGCAAAGGTGGGGACCTTCACATTCAAGAACAACGGGTCTGTGCTCGATAAGCGCGACGAGTACAAGCAGATGACGTTCGAACCCGTGAAGACGTCTGCCATCAAGCTGGTGATCACCAAAGCTGGATCTTCTAACCCAGCGGAGCTCAACAAGTATGCGTCGGCGGCAGAGGTGAAGCTGTATAGCGCAGATGAGCCCACTACCGAGACCCCGGATCCCAATCCTCCGGTTGATCCGGATCCCAATCCGCCCGTGGACCCGGACAAGCCGGGCAATCCCGATCCGGAGAACCCGGACCCCGACAAGCCTGTTGATCCCGATGTGCCCGGCCAGGGCGGTGACCAAGATTCAAACCAAGGTGGACAGCCTGGCGAGCAGGGAGGACAGACCGGTCAGAGCGGTTCTAACCAGGGCGGTTCTGCAAAGCCCAACGGCAAGCCTTCCGGCGGCGCGCTCGCCCAGACCGGAGACCCCGCATTGATGGTTGCGGTTCCGGTCGCTGCGGGCGGCGGCATCCTTGCAGCTATTGGCGCATGGCTGCGTCGCAAGCGCAAGTAGCCGGTTGTTGATGGCGGTGCTATAACAAGCAGCAAGTAATAAGCAAGGGCGGCGCCTCGGTATCGGGGCGCCGTTTGTTTATGGAGATGGGTGGCGGAGCGATGTCCATGTGAGCTGGTCGCCCTTGTCTGTCGGACGGAACGGATGAAAAAAGCCCGGCCACCCCATGTCGAGGGATGGCCGGGCCTAGTTATCGTCCAAAAACGCTACTGAGCGTCTTGCGGCACAGGTGAATCCACGCGGCTGGAGGAATCCGGGTGGATGGTCATGGTCTGGAAACGGTGCGCCATGTACTCGTTATCAAAGTGCTGGGCGTAGAACTCTTCAACGGGGGAGCTGGGCGCCAGTCCGCTTTCGCGGCAGAACCAGCAGTCCAGCGACTGCAGCGTCATAACGCCGTTGACCAGCATAAGGACGGTGACAACGGTGGTAAGCGAGTAGCGCATCTTCCAGGGGATGAGGTTGATGACCTTGAGCAGGCGCGGCAGGCACAGCTTGATCCAGAACAGGCCCAGTATGCCCCACATAATCATGAAGGGGGTAGAGGTGCGCCCGTGGAAGAAGATCGCCATGGGGTCTGGTATGCCGGGCAAGAGCTCGTAGGAGTAACTCCATGCGATGGCGCCAAAAGAGGTTTGCATCCACCAGCTCACCGCGGCTTCGAACACGCCGCCAATGACGGCGCTAACCAAGAAGATGATGAGGAAGTTCTTTTTATAGAAGCGGTTGAGGGCCACCGTAAGAAGTACGGCGCCAAAGCCGTAGATGGGGCTAAAGGGACCAAAGAGCAGGCCCGCGCGGTCCTGGTAGACGCCGGGGTCAACCCAAACCATATGGAAGATGATCTCGATAATAAGGCCTAGCACGCAGCAGACCATAAAGACCCAAAAGAGGTTGAAGAAGTTGAGTTTGATGTAGCCCCCGCCAGTGAGGTCTCGACCAAGCATGCCTTTTTCTGCTGCCTCGCGGTCTTCAAGGTCGCGCAGGCGGCGCTGTAGGTCGCGCTCTTCGTGCAGGGTGGGGTCGATGGTGGCCGACAGGGCCGTGAGGATGGCGAGCTGGATGGCGGGACGAATAAGGTGCACGCCGATACCCTGCAGCATGACGTCGATAAGAATCTGGCCGATGGTCATGACGATGAGCGCATACGCCCAGCGTCCCGCATCACGGCGGTAGCTCTTGATGAGCGTCCAACCAAAAAGGATGAGGGCGACCGAGGCGACGAAAGCCAAGATGGAGCCTATGACCGTCATGCTCACCGTAAGCGTGAGGTCCGTGCCCATGAGAACGTCTTCTTGGCCGATGACCAGGCGATAGACCATGATGCCAAAGTAGGCACCCATAAGCGGTAGCGAAATGATGCCGTCCAGCGCGCACAGGGCACCGTAGACACGGACGATGAGGGGAATGGTTTTTAGCTGCTCGGCGGTAGGGGTCTTGGGGTTGAGATCGTTGCCCGGCAGGCCGTAGTCTGTCCGCGCGGCTTCGATGGAGTCGCTCGAGGTGCTCACAGAGGTGCTCCTTGTTTTGATGCGATGATTGATAACTCGAGGGATTTTACCCGTTTTGCATAGCGCGTACTCTACATTTGGCCTTGCCTGTGGGGTGGAATGCATCCCGTACGCTGTTGGAAGGGTGCTAGTCGGTATACTGAAGGGGTTGAAGAAGCTGTCTATCGACACCGTCTATTGGGAGGCACCATGGCCGAGAATACCGAGAAGACCCCGCTTGTTGGAATCATCATGGGCTCTAAGTCCGATCTGCCCGTTATGGAGGGCTGCACCGCTGAGCTGGAGCGCCTGGGCGTTCCCTACGAGCTGGTCATCGCCAGCGCGCACCGCACGCCGGACAAAGTTCACGAATGGGCGGAGACCGCGGCCGACCGCGGCATCAAGGTGATTGTCGCCGCCGCCGGCAAGGCCGCGCATCTGGGCGGCGTGGTCGCCGCCTTTACCCCGCTACCGGTTGTGGGCGTTCCCATGAAGACGAGCGATTTGGGCGGCATGGACTCCCTGCTCTCCATGGTGCAGATGCCCTCCGGCGTGCCCGTCGCCTGCGTTGCCATCAATGGAGCCAAGAACGCGGCCATCTACGCCACGCAGATTCTGGGTGCTACCATGCCCGAGTATCGCGAGGCGATCGTTAACCTCAAAAACGAGATGGCTCAGGCCTAGCATTCTCGCCCTCTGTAAGCGCGGTGCATCAGCGATGGTGCGCTGCGCTTTTTGCATGATAGGGAGACCTTACGTATGGCAGAAAACAACCAGCGCGACGTCGACCGCCTTGTTGCGGATCTTAGCGTATCGAGCACCCGCTCCAGCCGTGTCCGCATGGTTCCTGCAGGCGGGCACTTTGCCCAGGGCGATGGGGCCGCTGCGCCCGCGCCCACCACGGTTGGCGGCGCCGCAGCCGGTAGGCGTTTTCGCCAGCGCACCGCTATGGACGAGGAAGAGCCGCGGCCTGCCGGTGCGCGTTTTGCCGATTCACGGCCTGCTGGCGCCCGTTTTGCATCCGCCCATGTGGACGAGGGCCATGTGGACGATGGCCGGCCGCAGGTTACCCGTCCTGCCGGTAGCAGGTTCTCATCTTCAAGCGGCGCATTCGGTCCCGTGTCTTCGCGCGTGCCCGCTGTCCCCAAGCACGGTGCCCCTGAAAAGCCGGACGCCGCCTCCGTCACCACCGCGGCGATCGACATCTCCGACTCCCATGCGGCGACCGAGCCTTTGTCCCATGGATCAGAGGTCCTTGCCGCGCCCAAGCCCGCCGACACCGCAGAGTTCACCGCGGCCGCAACCGCGGCCGCTGCCACGCGTTCGCAAGCTCCCGCAGCGGAGCCTTCCGCGCGCGCCCTGGGCGGTGCGGCGACGCTTGCAAGCGGGGCGACGCCGTTGGCACCGGCGTATTCCAAGCGATCCTCGTTCCATGCGCCTGCAGTCAAAGGGGCCCGGCGGCAAGAAAAGAGGGGCGCGAAGGGCGCTGCGAACAATGGCGTGGCCGATAGGCGGGCCTCGTCCAAAAAGAAGGCGCCGCGCGGCTGGCGCGATGTGCTGCCCGTGGTGCTGATTGTTGTCGGTGTGGTCCTGTTGCTGGCCGCCGCCTTTATCTTTGTGCGCGCACAACTGGGGTATCGCGAGGCACAGGCAACGTATGACCAGCTAGAGACCTATGTGGTGACCGATACCGCCGGTGATGACCTGCCAAGCGTGGATTTTGATGAGCTTGAGGCGATCAATCCTGATGTGGTGGGATGGATTTACGTGCCGGGCACGCCCATCAACTACCCGGTGGTGCAGACCACGGATAACACCACCTACCTGCGCAAGCTGTTCGACGGTACGCCCAATGGGTCTGGCACCGTATTCATGGACTGCGATGACACCGCGCCGGGCGGCATCGACCAGCAGACCACGCTGTATGGACACCATACGCAGGACGGCAAGATGTTCCGCGCCATCGATTACGCACTTGACCAGGATAAATTCGACCAGATCGATGCGGTCTACTACATGACGCGCGATGCCACCTACGTGTGCCGACCTCTCATGGATTGCTTGGTGGAGGACACCTTTACGGATGCGCGCATCGCTACGTTTGAGGACGAGGGTGCGTTCTCGAGCCATCTGACGACGATGCGGGGCATGGCTAAGGCCGTGGCGGAAGATGTGGACGAGCGTCAGGCGAGTGCGGAAAACGTGCTGACCCTGGTGACGTGTTCTGGAGAAATCATCCCCCGTACCACCCGCGCCGCCATGGTGTGCACCATCGAGAAGCGGATTGATAGACTATAGCCAGTCAATAAAACTACTAACTCAATAGGTATATATCTGTTGGGAGAAACAGAAGGGAGACCCATGGCTACCATGCCCTCGATCGATGAATGGTTGCGCGAGGCTAAGCAGGACCCTGGATTTCGCAACTGCGGCATGTACCTTGTGCATAACGGAACGGTGCGCGAGACGCCAAAAGCCCAGGCGCGCGGCATCGAGACCGACGGCGTCGCTGCGGGCGAGAAGGTTGCCGGCATGCATTTTGACTACGACGAGCAGCGCGTGCAGGCGGCCGTCGAGGAGGCGCGCGCCCTGCCCGGCATTGAATACGTGCGCGTGTGGCTGAACCGTGGCGAGCTTGAGCTGGGCGACGACATTATGCTGGTGCTCATTGGCGGCGATATTCGTCCCCGCGTGATCGATGCCCTGCAGTCGCTGGTGGGCACCATCAAGAACGAATGCGTGAGCGAGGTCGAGAAGCCCGCGTAGGCTTTAAGGCAACGGCGACGCCACCGAATAGGATGACGTCGCCGTTTTGGTTGCGCGATTAGGCGGGTTGGGCACCGCTCTACTTCTTGTTGCGGTTGAAGTTGATGAGGCAGCCGTCGAGGATGATCTGGCGCTCGTCCGCGGTAAGCGGGGCCATGTACAGGTCGATGGTGCCGCTTACCTGGCCGTTGCGGATGATGTGGCCCGCGAAGCGCTCCTCGCCCGCTTCTACGGCTTTGCGCACGCCGGGGATGAAGACGTAGTCGCCCACCTCGAACTGAGGGGCGTCATCGGACTGCAGCGGCAGCATGCCCCAGTTGATGACGTTGGAGCGATAGCGCTTGGTGGCGTACTGCTCAACGATGTTGGCCACGCCGCCCAGCACGCGCTGGCAGCTGGCAGCCTGCTCGCGGGCGGAGCCATCGCCGGGTTTCACGGCGTAGATCATGCTGCCCATCTCGGTGTTCCCAAGCGATGCCGCGGGCTCGACCTGCTGGGCTGCCGAAAACGCGTCGGCAACCTCGGCGGCAAGCTCGCCCTCAAGACGCTGCGACTCCACGGCGGCGAACGCCTTGGCGCGGCCCACGTACTCCGGGTCGCGGCGGGAGAGCGTGAACTCGGCCAAGCCAAGCGGGTTGGAGCGATAGGACGAGGTCTCGCCGGATGGGATGAGCTCGTCGGTGGTGGTGACGGGGTCCATGATCTTGGAGCAGACTTGCATCAGCAGGTTTTCGCCCAAGGGCTCCATCTGCGGCCAGTCCTTGATGTTGGGGCCGTAGACCAGGGGGTCTTCCTTCTTGCCGCAGCCAAAGCCGCAGAACACGCGGTTGTTGTAAGAGGTGGCATCGAACTCGTGCTCGGGAACGTCGCCCCAGCAATCCAGCGCGTCGGCCCCGGTGAGAACGCCGCCTGCGGCAGCGGTGGCGGCGATGGAGCGGGCGTCCATCAGCGCCACGCCGGACATCTGGCCGTTACCGGGCTTGGAACCCTCGCGGTTGGGGAAGTTGCGGGTGGTGTGACGCACGGACAGGCAGTTGTTTGCCGGCGTGTCGCCCGCGCCAAAGCAGGGGCCGCAGAACGCGGTGCGAACGATGGCGCCTGCCTGCATGAGGTCGTAGACGGCGCCCTTCTTGACCAGGTCCGCGAAGACCGGCTGGGACGAGGGGTAGACGGAGAGCGCGAACTCGCCGGAGCCGCAGCTCTTGCCGCGCAGCGCGTTGGCCGCCTCCATGACGTTGGTGTAGTTGCCGCCCGCGCAGCCGGCGATTACGCCCTGCTGCACGTGGATGCCGGCGGAGTTGACCTTGCTCATAAGATCCAGCGAACCTTCGCGGCCGGCGATCTTGTCCGCCGCGCGCTCGACCTCCGCCAAGATGTCGCGCGGGTTGGCGTTGAGCTCGTCGATGGTGTAGACGTTGCTGGGGTGGAAGGGCAGGGCGATCATGGGGCGGATCTTGGAGAGGTCCACGCGCACGCAGCCGTCGTAGTAGGCGACGTGTGCCGGATCAAGCTGGCGGTAATCGTCCGCGCGTCCGTGGTCGGCAAGGTAGCGACGCGTGTCATCGTCCGTACGCCAAATGGAGGAGAGGCAGGTGGTCTCCGTGGTCATGACGTCCACGCCGTTGCGGAAGTCCGTGGTCATGGTCGCGACGCCGGGGCCCACAAACTCCATCACCTTGTTCTTGACGTAGCCGCAAGAGAAGACGGCGCCAATGATGGCGAGCGCCACGTCCTGCGGGCCAACAAAGGGCTGGCAGGAGCCCTCAAGGTAGACGGCGACTACATCCGGGGTGGCAACGTCGTAGGTTTGACCCAGCAGCTGCTTTACCAGCTCGCCGCCGCCCTCGCCAATCGCCATGGTGCCCAGGGCGCCGTAGCGCGTGTGGGAGTCCGATCCCAGGATCATCTTGCCGCAGCCGGCCATCATCTCACGCATGTACTGGTGGATAACGGCCATGTGCGGGGGTACGTAGATACCGCCGTAGTGCTTTGCGGCGGAGAGGCCAAAGAGGTGGTCGTCCTCGTTGATGGTGCCGCCGACGGCGCACAGGGTGTTGTGGCAGGTGGTGAGCACGTAGGGCATGGGGAACTTCTCAAGACCGCTCGCCTTGGCGGTTTGGACAATGCCCACGTAGGTGATGTCATGGCTGGTGAGGCAGTCGAAGGTGACCTTGAGGCGCGACTCGTCCCCGGAGGCGTTGTGGGCCTGCATGATACCGTGGGCGATGGTGCCGCGGCGTGCTTCCTCGCGGTTGGGCACGCCGCCCGTAAGACCAATCAGTGCCTCATGGTCGTTCTGGGGTACAACGGTGGTGCCTTGTAGCAGGTAGACGCCGCCGTCATAAAGGGTTACGCCGTCCATGTCATCTCCTTGCGCATATCCTCGTCCGCACTTTATGCCGTATGCGTGCGGTCCGAAACGACAAAACAGTTGGTAGTCAATCATATAGCGCATTTTCGCAGCTCTTAAGCAGCCTTATGCGAATTAACGAAGATGAGCGTTTTTAGGCATGCGAGTTGCAGGGGGTACCTAAGGGACGGGTGCGTATAATAAATGGGTATTTCTCGTCCAAGAGGCAGACAGGGGAAGATATGTCTCAAGAAACCGTCCGCGCGGCCAATATGGCCGGGACCGTTACGAGTTGCGAAGTCGACGAGCAGCTTACCGATGAATTGAATGAGGAGTGCGGCATCTTTGGCGTATGGGCGCCCGATCGCGACGTCGCCCGCCTTACGTACTTTGGTCTTCGCGCTCTGCAGCACCGCGGCCAGGAATCCGCCGGTATCGCTTCCGGCGACGGCGGCACGGTGATGGTGCGTAAGGACCTGGGCCTGGTGAGCCATGTGTTCTCCAACGCCGATATCGACGCGCTTTCCGGCCAGCTTGCAATTGGTCACGTGCGCTACGGTACCGCCGGCGCCAAGAGCTGGGAAGCCTCGCAGCCCCACCTCTCCACCATTGGCGACGTCATTGTCGCGCTTGCCCACAACGGCACGCTGGTTAACACGGACGAGCTTCGTCGCCAGTTGATTGAGCTGGGCGTTCCCTTTAACTCCAATTCTGACTCCGAGGTAGCGGTCAAGTTGATCGGCTACTTTACCCAGGAGACCCACCACCTGCGCGAGGGCATTCGCAAGACCATGGAGCTCATCCGCGGTGGTTACGCCATGGCGCTGATCAACGAGGAGGCGCTCTACGCGTTCCGCGACCCCCATGGTATCCGCCCGTTGGTGCTGGGCCGTCTTACCAGCGACGAGGGCGTGGCCGCCGCCGACGCCGCCGCTGCAGCGTCCGCTCTGCCCAGCGACGCCAAATCTGCCGACGACCTGGTTGGTGACGAGGTCGTCGCCAGCGCCGCCGGTTGGGTTGTGACGTCTGAGACTTGTGCGCTCGATATCATTGGCGCCGAGTACGTGCGCGACATCCGTCCTGGCGAGATCCTGCGCATTTCCAAGGAGGGCCTGGTCTCCGAGCAGGGCGTGCCCGCGGCCGAGAAGACCGCTCATTGCATCTTCGAGCAGGTGTACTTTGCTCGCCCGGACTCCATCATGGACGGCAAGTCCATCTACGCCTGCCGCTATGATATGGGTCGCAAGCTGGCGCTCGAGTGCCCGGTCGAGGCGGACATGGTTATCGGTACGCCGGACTCCGGCCTGCCGTCTGCCGAGGGCTACGCCTTTGAGAGCGGCATCCCCTACGGCACTGGCCTGATCAAGAACCGCTACGTCGCCCGCACGTTCATCGAGCCCACGCAGGAGCTGCGCGCCATGGGCGTGCGCCTCAAGCTCAACCCGCTCAAAGACGTTATCGAGGGCAAGCGCATTGTGGTTGTGGACGATTCCATTGTCCGCGGCACCACTATGGTGCAGCTGGTTCGCATGCTGCGCCAGGCGGGCGCCAAAGAGATCCACGTGCGCATCAACAGCCCGGAGGATATCTGGCCGTGCTTCTACGGTGTGGACACCGGCGAGCAGAGTCAGCTGATCTCCGCCACCAAGACCGTGGACGAGATCTGCGAGTTCATCGGTGCGGATACCCTGGCGTTCCTCTCCGTTGACGCGCTGCTTGAGTGCGTACCCAAGGCGGGTTACTGCACCGCGTGCTTCACGGGCGAGTACCCCGTGGCTATTCCGGAGAGCTTTGGCCGCGACAAGTTTATCGAGGGCTACGAGCCCCGTCTGCTGTCCAAGCCCGAGGCCGTCACCGGCCACTGCGTTGTCGATAAGGCGGATGACCGCAGCTGGGAAGAGGAGCATCCCGAGGCGTAGGCGCGGCTAAACTGACTTTTAGGGCGTGGGCAAGATATGTTGTCCACGCCCTTTTTGTTTTTGGCGAGGGCTGGGGCTACGAATATGCATCGAGCCCTTTTGCGACCTGCGTGTTCTTGGGGGAGTATCCACGTGAAAACGAAGGTGAAAAACCGTCTCTTGTCGGGATGGTCAATGAGTGCCACGAGGTGGGTAAGGACGGGCTTGATCGCGGTTCAAACTGGTGTCTTGGTTTCCTCCAAGCGCTGCGCGATTGGTGGTCAGGTAGCTTAAGAGATCTCGGCGGGCTATTCCCGCACGCAATCACTTCGCTTGCATGGATACAAAACGCTATAAACTGTTTGTTAGGCGACATTTGTTGATAGCTGTAGGTCCTCCCACGGTATTTTTCATTGCGAGCTTCGTCCCAAATAAGTCATGTATAAAAATCTGATCCCCACCCCGTGGCCCTCATTGACCAACCCGAAGCGGGACGACTTGTTTTTGGCGTACAGAAAGCTCGATTCCTTCTTCATTTTGAATGAGGGCCGGTCTGCAATTCGAAAAGCGGCGATTGTTCGTGCAGCTATCTATGTAATTAAGTAATGGGTTGCGAACTGGATGGCCCCCGCTTGCCGTTTACTCTCAAATCTGAGAGATATTCTGAGAGTGGAAGGTCGATTCCGAGTGTTCTAAGAGAGGCGCTGGTAAATGCTGTTGTACACAGAGAGTATTCGCCCATGTTCGCTGGTGAGGCGGTGAGTGTCGATATTTATCCGAATAGGATAGAGGTGACAAATCCCGGAGGACTGTGGGGTGGAAAAACGCTAGAGACCCTGGCGGACGGCAGCTCACGGTGTCGAAACGCAAGGCTTATGAGCTTGATGGGCGCTGCTTCTTTGCGGCACGGTGCGGGCTATCTGGTGGAAAGCCAGGGCTCGGGTATCATCACCATGCTTCGAGAAATGGAAGAACATGGCTTGGATGTGCCTATATTTGTGGCGAAGTCGGATTCGTTCAAAGTCATTTTCAAGCGTCAGGAGATGCAGGTTTCCGCAAAACCATGTGAGCCGGCGGGGGCTTCGGGGTTTCCGCAGGGGTGCAAAGAACGGAATAGGGGACAGATGCAGCGTGCGCAAATGGATGTCGACGTGCAGGCGGACATGGAGATTGATTCTTGCGAAGCCATGCGTCCACGCGAGTTGCGCCAGCAGATTGTTGCTTCCATGTCTGACGGCGAGACGCGCGGAGCTCGGGAGTTGGCGAGCATGATGGGCGTTTCGCTGCCCAAGATTCGCTACGCGTTGGCACGGTTGGTGGACGAGGGCGAGTTGATGCCAACCGCTGCAACCACTAATAGAAATAGAAAGTACAAGAAGGTAGAGGTCTAGCTGTTATCATGCTGAAGTAGGAATCCCTGGGTTGAAAGGAACCTGACATGGCCGACACATCCAAGCACGTTACCTACGAGGACGCCGGCGTCGACACCGCCGAGGGCGCACGCGCCGTCGACGCGATCAAGCAGATGGTCGCGGAGACCAATCGCTCCGAGGTAGTCGGCGGCATCGGCGGCTTTGGAGGACTGTTCTCCGCCGCAGCCTTGAAGGACATGGAGGACCCCATCCTCATCAGCGGTACCGACGGCGTAGGCACCAAGTTGGTCCTCGCCCAGCTGCTCGACCGTCACGAAACCGTGGGTCAGGACCTGGTCGCCATGTGCGTAAACGACATTCTCGCTTCCGGCGCCGAGCCCCTGTTCTTCCTCGATTACGTGGCGATCGGCCACATCGAGGCTTCCCAGATGGCCAAGATCGTCAAGGGCGTGGCAGACGGTTGCAAGCTCGCCGGCTGCGCGCTGGTGGGCGGCGAGATGGCCGAGCACCCCGGTGTCATGCGCCCCGATGACTACGATCTGGCGGGCTTTGCCGTGGGCGTTGTCGACCGACCCAAGATGATCGACCCCGCCAACGTACAAGCCGGCGACGTGATCTTGGGCCTGCCCTCCACGGGTGTCCACTCCAACGGCTATTCGCTGGTTCGCAAGGTCATTGGTGTCGACGGCATGGTTCCGGGCACCCCCGAGGCCGAAGCCAAGCGTGCCGAGCTCGAAGTGGTCCGCGAGGACCTGGGCGGCGTTTCTTTGGCAGACGCCTTGTTGGCTCCCACCCGCATCTACGTCAAGCCCGTTTTGGAGCTGCTGCGCGGCGGCGCTCCGGTGCACGCGCTCGCGCACATCACCGGCGGCGGCATCACCGAGAATCTCGACCGCGCCCTGCCCAAGAACGTAGACGCTTTGGTGACGCGCGACGGGGACAAGATGGGCTGGTCCGTTCCCCCCGTCATCACCTACATCTCCCAGCAGGCTCAGCTCGCTCCCAACGAGGCGTGCAAGACCTTCAACATGGGCGTCGGCCTGTGCATCATCTGCGCTCCCGAGGATGAGGCGAATATCGTCGCCGCCCTCGAGACCGTGGGCGAGCGCCCGTTCCGCGTCGGTACCTGCGTTGAGGGCACCGGCAAGGTGGTGTACACGGATGAGCAGTAACGAGCTCATCGGCGCCGAGCTTGAGGCTGCCGGCCTGCGTGAGATCGATAGCGCTGTCGCTACATCGCGCGCCGCGCAGGACGCCTTGGATAACAATGCCCTTCAGCAGGCTATTCGCGAGCGCCGTGCAGCGGGCGACGCCGCTCCTCTCAAGCTGGGCGTGCTTATCTCCGGATCCGGCACCAACCTGCAGGCTATCATCGACCGCATTGCCGACGGAACGCTCAACGCGAGCGTGGAGCTGGTGGTTTCCAGCCGTCCGTCCGCCAAGGGTTTGCAGCGCGCCGAGAAGGCGGGCATCCAAACGCTGACGCTTTCTAAGGACGTCTACGCCGACCCGTTGGCAGCCGATGAGGTTATCGCCTTCGAGCTGTTAAAGCACCAGGTCGATTACGTTGTTATGGCGGGTTACATGCGCATGGTGCACGCACCTTTGCTCCAGCTGTTCAAGAACCGCGTGGTCAACATACACCCCGCGCTGCTGCCTAGCTTCCAGGGCGCCCACGGCATCCAGGATGCATACGATCGCGGCGTTAAGGTGACGGGCGTGACCGTGCACTTCGCCAACGAGGTTTACGATCAGGGCCCCATTATCGCCCAGGAGACCGTGCGCATCGAGGAAGGCATGAGCGTGGATGAGCTCGAGGCCAATATCCATGCTGTGGAGCACGTGTTGTATCCGCAGGTAGTGGACTTGCTTTCTGCGGGCCGCGTACATGTCGATGAGGACAACCGCGTTCAGATTCTGCCCGAGTAGCTTCTCCTGTTTCTTGCGCGCCCCGAGCGATAACAAAAAAGCGATTTTTCTGCGCCCCGTTCAATTAGGATGGGGCGCATTGTTGTTCAAGGTGCATCCATCTTTCCATACAACGCAAAACGCCGTCTGTCAGGGTTTTCGGGATGTGGGGACGGGTGGATTTCTGCCGATAGCCAAGAGAAAATGAGAAACCTCGGTGGTGCTCTGTAGAAATACTGCAGAAATAGCGCTTGCGCAGGATGGATATGCGACAATCTCTGTTTACGTGCGTCGCTAAAAAAGGCGATTCCATGCGAACCGTTTAATCGACTGTGGCGCATTGGCAGGTAATCGCGTATTCCGCCCTTAGGAAAGGGATTCGCCCATGGTGATGAAGAAGAACATGAAGATCAAGCGCGAGGAGAAGGAAGCTCCCAAGCCCACCAAGGCCGAGCGCAAGAAAGAGGCCAAGTCCAAGCTTACCAAGACCGGTAAGATCATCCTGGTCGCGATCGGCGTCGCAGCCATGCTGCTCTCCGTGACCGCCATGGCCTGCTCCGGCATCCTCAACCAGGCAAATTCGACTGAAGAGTATCATCTCACCGGTGGCGTTGCCGCCACAATCGATGGCACCAACATTACCGAGGACACCGTCACCAAGCAGATCATGAGCACTCGCACCTCCGGCGGCTATGACGATGATGCTGCATGGGCAAGCTATCTCAAGGGCCAGGGTAAGACGCCCGAGTCCCTGCGCGAGGAGACCATTCGCTCGCTGGCTGGCAACTACCTGCTGTCCAAGGCGGTCAAGGAGTACAACATCACCGTCTCTGACGACGACGTGAACGAGTCCTTCGAGAACGCCGCCTCCAGCTACGGTGGCACCGAGGCTATGATGAGCATGCTGAGCCAGCTGGGCTACACCGAGGATTCCTACAAGGAGCAGATCAAGAGTAGCCTTGAGCAGCAGAAGCTGAAAGAGGAGGTTGCTCCCGAGAAGGAGCCCACGGACGATGAGGTCTTGACCTACTTCAACGACAACGTCTCCACCTACAACGACGCCCGTCGTTCCTCCAACCTCCTGATCAAGGTTGATTCGGACGCTTCTGATGAGGATAAGGAGAAGGCAAAGGCCACCGCGCAGGAGGCTCTGGACAAGATCAACTCTGGCGAGCTCTCCTTCGAGGATGCTGTCGAGGAGTATTCCGAGGACACCGGTTCCAAGGACGATGGCGGTGACGTGGGCTGGGACAAGCTCACCAGCTTTGTCACCGAGTATCAGGATGCTCTGAGCGCCCTGTCCAAGGATCAGATCAGCGGCATCGTCGAGACCACCTACGGCTATCACATCATCAAGTGCACCGACTACTTCCATGTGGACGAGAAGGCCGATTCCATCGACCAGATTCCCACCGAGATCAAGGACGCGATCGTCTCGAGCCTCAAGAGCTCCCAGGTCGACGAGGACTACAACGCTTGGTTTGAGGAGTACATCGACAAGAACGATCTCAAGATCAACGCCATGCCGGCAGACGTTCCCTATAATGTGGACATGAACGCTGCTGATTCAAGCGACGCCGACAGCAGCTATGACTCCAGCAGCGATGCTGATGCCAATAGCGGTTCGGCCGAGTAAGAACCGCTTACGTCGTCGAGCCTTGTTGCACAAGATCGGTTGATGCGTAGAACGTGCGCCGCGTCCTGCTCAGTGCGGGCCGCGGCGTTTTTACAAGCGCCTCCGCGCGCGAGATTGGAGAGACATGACTAACGAAGAGCTGCATGCGCAGATGGTCGCGGCGATGAAGGCCAAGGACAAGACCCGTCTGTCCATCATTCGCCAGGTTATGACCGAGGTTAAGAACATCGAGGTCAACGAGCGTCGCGATGTTACCGAGGAAGACGTCAACAGCATGATCAAGCGCCTGATCAAGCAGACCAGCGAGACGCTCGAGATGTCCAAGCAGGCCGGCAACAACCAGGAGCGCACCGATGTCCTGACCCAGCAGGTCGAGATCCTCGAGTCCTTGCTGCCCGAGCAGATAAGCGGCGATGCCCTGGTTGCCCTGATCGAAAAGACCATCGTCGAGGTCGGTGCCGAGTCCCGCAAGGACATGGGTCGCGTCATGGGCGCCCTTAACGCTGCTACCGGCGGAAACTTCGACAAGGCTGCTGCTGCCAAGGAGGTTGGCGCTCGCTTGTCCTAAGCGTTTCTTGGACGAGGAAACGGGGCCGTTCGCATTTCAAGCCCAGGTGTGTTCGGTGCGCATCGCGCACTTCGAGGCATCGGAGCTTGAGGGCGGACGGCCCTTTCTTGTTGGGGCTCGGTTGCGGGGGCTGCAAGGTTTTAGGGTTGTTCACAGAGCCATATGAGGTGTCGGCGCCAAGGCCATCTGTAGTGAAACCTGCGGTTTCTTCGTGGGGCTGCTGGCGCAGTATGGATAATGCACCCTACAATAGGGAATAGAATATGGACAAATCCAACTAATTGCCTGATTAGTATTGGATAATCTACGCGCTGTACTCTAAAGGGCTTTCGTAAAGGATAGGTTACCAGGCCGTTGCAAAGCCTTAACCGCACTAAACGTGCAGGAGATACATTAGTAGAATAAAGCACAGCCAAACGCTCGGTCCTCGAGCGTTGCATTGGCAGTATGGAGGGGAAACATCTATGGCCGATATGATTCAGATCAAAGGCTTGAACAAGTACTTTGGCGACCTGCATGTCCTCAAGGACGTTAACCTCAACGTCAAGGAGGGCGAGAAGCTGGTCATCATCGGTCCGTCCGGCTCCGGCAAGTCCACGCTCATCCGTTGCGTCGACTTCCTTGAGGAGCCTACCACCGGCGAGGTGGTCATCGACGGCACCGTGCTTACCAAGAAGAACCACCTGGAGATGGCTCGTAAGTACAGCTCCATGGTATTCCAGCAGTTCAACCTGTATCCCAACATGACCGTGCTGGGCAATCTCACGCTGGCACCCATCAAGCTCCAAAAGAAGAGCAAGGAGGAGGCAAACAAGATCGCCATGGCCGCCCTCGAGCGCGTCGGCCTGGCAAACAAGGCCGGTGAGTACCCCCAGAACCTCTCCGGCGGCCAGCAGCAGCGCGTAGCCATCGCCCGCGCCCTTTGCACCAAGCAGCCCATCATCCTCTTCGACGAGCCCACCTCCGCTCTGGACCCCGAGATGGTCCAGGAGGTCCTCGACGTTATGATCGAGCTGGCGCAGGAGAACATCACCATGATGTGCGTCACGCATGAGATGGGCTTTGCCCGCCAGGTGGCAGACCGCGTCATCTTTATGGACGATGGTCAGATCCTGGAAGAGGGCACGCCCGATCACTTCTTCGAGAATCCGCAGAACCCTCGCTGCAAGGACTTCCTCGCCAAGATCCTGCACTAACCCGTGCAAGGGGATCTCACTCGATTTCCATCAATAGTTATCAGTCGCATGCCGCCCGCGCGGCCGGCACGCGAGCGTAGTACCAAATGGAAGGGGTACCACCATGGATATGAATCGTCGTCAGTTTATTCAGGTATTTGGTCTCGCCGCCCTGGGCATCGCCGGTGCCGGCTCCCTTGCCGGTTGCGGCGGCAACGCAGGCTCCGGTTCCTCTGACACGTCCTCCAAGCTCGAGGCGATCAAGAGCCGCGGCAAGCTTAAGGCCGGCGTTAAGAAGGACGTTATCGGCTACGGTTACCTCAATACCGCTACCAACGAGTACGAGGGTCTCGAGATCGACCTGTGCTACCAGATCGCCGCTGCCGTCTTGGGCGTCTCCTATGATGAGGCCAAGGAGCAGAAGCTGGTCGAGTTCACCGACGTCACGCCTAAGACCCGCGGCCCGCTGATCGACAACGACCAGCTCGACATTATTTGTGCTACCTACACCATCACCGACGAGCGTAAGAAGAGCTGGGACTTCTCCACGCCCTACCGCACCGACCACGTGGGCATCCTGGTCAAGAAGGCCGCTGGCATGAAGTCCATGGCCGACCTCGACGGCAAGGTCATCGGCGTCTCCCAGGGTTCTACCACCAAGGACCTTGTCAGCGAGATGCTCAAGGACCAGGGGGTCGACGCCACCCCCAGCTTCCAGGAGTTCCCGGATTACCCGTCCATCAAGAGCGCCCTGGACGCCGGCAACATCGATGCGTTCGCCATGGACCGCTCCACCCTTAAGGGCTACACCACCGATGACTGCGAGCTGCTCCAGCCCGAGATCGAGTTTGGCGCTCAGGATTACGGCATCGCTACCAAGAAGGGTTCCGACCTTTCCAAGACCGTCGACGATACCGTCAACGAGCTGCTTGAGAACGGCTGGCTGGACGAAGAGATCAAGGCTTGGGACCTGCTCTAATTAGATTTTTTGGACGATGGACCCTTGCCGCGCATCGCATGTGGCGGCGCGTCTGCCGTGATCGCGGTGCACCCGCGGGTTCTCGTCCGCAAACACTGTGCGTCCGGGCGGAGCCATCTGCCCGGACGCTCAGTACGATAATGGCACGTTGGAAGGATCTATATGCTAGAGGGACTCCTCGATCCCGCGCGATGGGAGTTGACGCTGGCCGAAAGCGGTCCGCTGTGGGAGGGCTTTGCCTTTACCCTGCAGGTGGTCATCGCCGGCCTGCTGCTCTCCCTTGTGTTGGGAACCATCTTGGGCGTGTTCTCCACCACGCGCTCGCGCATCCTGCGCGCAATCAGCCGCGTGTACGTTGAGTTCTACCAGAACACCCCGCTGCCGGTGCAGGTGTTCTTCATGTACATGGCCGGCCCGCAGATTCTGCAGGCCATCACCGGCGCCGCCATGCCCGTGCGCATTCCCGCGTTTGTCCTGGGCTTCATGGGCGTGGGCCTGTACCACGCGGCATACATCGCCGAGGTCATCCGCACCGGTATCGAAGCAGTTCCGCGCGGACAGATGGAAGCGGCACTGTCGCAGGGCTTCACCCGCGTGCAGGCGTACCGCTACGTGATCTTGCCCCAGACGTTCAAGATCATCCTGCCGCCGCTATGCAACCAGGCGCTCAACCTGGTTAAGAACAGCTCCGTCCTGGCGCTCATCGCCGGCGGCGACCTTATGTACAACGCGGACAACTTTGTTTCCACGTACGGCTACCTGCAGGGCTACATCCTGTGCTGCTTCATGTACTTCATCATCTGCTTCCCGCTGGCAATTCTTGTCCAGTACCTGGAGCGCCGCTCCAAGCAGCGTCCGCGCGCCAAGGTGATTCCCGGCATTACGCCCGATCCCGCAAAGGAGGCGTAATCCATGGAACTGTTCAACGCCGCCAACATGACGTTTATCATGAACGGCTTCTTCAAGACCATTCAGATATCCGTTCTCGCTATTATTTTCTCGCTCATCCTGGGCACCATCCTGGCCATGGTCAAGCAGTACTGCACCGGCAAGCTGCGTCCCTTGTCTTGGATAGTCAGCGCCTACATCGAGCTGTTCCGCTGCACCCCCAACCTGCTGTGGATCCTCTTTATCTACTTCACGGTCAAGGGCTCAGACGTCTTCATCTCCGTTTTGGCATTCACCATCTTCACCTCTGCCGTCATGGCAGAGATCGTCCGCGGTGGATTCAACTCCATCCCCGCCAGCCAGTTTGAGGCAGCGCGCAGCCAGGGTTTTGGCTTCTTCGCCACCATGCGCTACATCATCTTGCCTCAGACGTTCAAGACCATCATCCCGGCGCTCTTCAGCCAGTGCACCACGGTGATCAAGGACAGCTCGTACCTGGCCGGTGTCAACGTGGCCGAGTTCATGTACACCACCAAGGTTGTTATGGCGCAGACCACCAACTTGGGTCAGGTGCTCATGCTCTACGGTTTTGTATTCGCGCTGTACTTCGCCCTCAACTTCAGCATCTCGCTGCTGGTGCGCGCATACCAGCGTCGCGTGGTCGCTGCATAGCCGCTGAATCGGCATAGTTCTCTTCACGGGCGCGGACGATGAGCCACTGGGCAATCGCTTCGCGCCCGCTGCGTAAAATGCGCTAGACTCGATGTGGACGAGAAGCCATTCAGGCAAGCGTCCAGCAGGGTACTTGTACGCTCACTATCTAAGGAGCTTTCCATGGGACTCATCAAGCAGGCAATCGAGGCGCGCGTGGCCGCTGAGGCTGCAGAGCGCGCGGGCCAGCCCGTCGTTATCACCATCGCTCGCGACTTTGGCGCAGAGGGACATGAGATAGGTAAGATGCTGTCCACCCTGCTGGGCATTCCGCTGTATGACAACGAGCTGCTGGTGCGTTCCGCCATGCGCACGGGCGAGTCCGTTGATAAGATGGCCGCTTATGACGAGCGCATGGCTGCCGAGTTCATGGCGTTTCTGCCCGATCGTGTGGATTCGCGCACGCTGTCCGACAAGCTGTTCCGCAGCATGTCACAGGTAATCTTGGATTTGGGCGCCACCCAAAGCTGCATTATCGAGGGCCGTCTGTCCGACTACCTGCTGCGCAACAACCCCAACCACATCGCCGTGCTGGTGACCGCTCCGTTCGACGAGCGCGTGGAGATCGTCCGCAAAAAGCGCGGCCTCAACAAGCGCGAGGGCGCCAAGCTGGTGCGTGAGATGCAGAAGGCGCGCGAGACCTTTTACAAGCGCTACTCTGCCGGCAAGTGGAAGATGA
This sequence comes from Collinsella sp. UBA1693, assembly GCF_002320115.1. NCBI lineage: Bacteria > Bacillati > Actinomycetota > Coriobacteriia > Coriobacteriales > Coriobacteriaceae > Collinsella > Collinsella sp. UBA1693. The sequence continues at coordinate 80,915 of NZ_DCJT01000002.1, read as the reverse complement.
CCGACGGCAAGGACATTGTGGTCAACCGCGCCAAGCTGGGCCGCCAGGGTTGCGTGGACGTGATCGCCGCTGCCTACAACGCCAAGCTGCGCGAGCTGGGCATCTATGAGGAGGAGGTCGCCCGCGTTGCCGAGGAGGCCGCTGCGGACGCTCCCATTACGGTCAACGCCACCGTAGAGACCAGGGCCTAAAGGCAGCCACGTATCGCCGCGCCGGTGTTTATTCATCCATCGTTTTGCGATAGCGCTGGCGCTCCTAAATTGCGGTATATGCATCCCAGACACACTGAATGCGCGTCCACATTATGTGGGCGCGTTTTTTTGACGAGGACTGTAAAGGGAGTGCCGTCCGCATCGCGCCGCCGCCTATCGTCGATATCGCGCGGATTAAAAAAGCGTTGCTGCCCGCCTTGGACCGCAAGGCTTATGCCCCATTGTACCCTTCATTCCTACAGGGGGTATAACAATGCGTCAGCGCATATTATTTGGACGAAAATGAATAGCGTGTCAAATGTGGTCGCACAGTTGCAATACCTGTGCCTAACACCTTGGCCGTTGGCGTCAAAAATGATACTTCCTGCTGGTCAGAGCGATAAATGTAAACGTTCCCATATGCTAATGTCCCTCACTATCTAGTAGTTTCTATCCCAACCGCAGCTTAAAAGTACTTAGCGGGTAGATATGGAGAATTGCATATGGCTTCCGATGGCAATCGAACCTTTACCGCACGCCGGCGTCAAAAGGGGTCCACGCTTGGATCCAGTCGCAGGTTCAAAGCAATCACGGCCGCCGTGGCTATCGCCGCTGCCGTTCTGCCGCTAGCGCCTTTTGTTAAGGTGTGAGCGGACGGCGCTGCTAACGATCAAGCGGAAGACGTGTTCAAGCAGCATGAGGTAGCGGATACGGTGTCGCCCCGCGGCGTCCGTCTCGACCTGTTTGATTACTGGCTTGTCAGCGAGACTGCGAAGGATGATACCGATGGGGGCCTCATCGGATATCGGGGTATGGGTATCAATGCTGCGCAAGGGACAGATCGCTACCTTAAATTCGGTAAAAACGTCAACGGCTCCCACATCAATGGCTGGACGGGGTCGTCGAAGGGGCCGTGCGCTGGTATTGTCTAAAACACGCTGGGAGAGGATGGCTATCCGCATATCACCGCTGGTAGGGACTACGGCGTCGCTGGAAAGAAAACGGAGGACCAATCTCTCAACTACCTGTTCGACGGCTCCAGCTTCGATGGCAAGCGCGCCTATCTAAATACCTCCGGTTTGCTTCAGCTTGATGAAAAGGGCTATTACTACTACAACAGCAAGCAGAACTATGCCGCGTATAACAAAGAGGCCAACTCATTTGTGCTCTACGACGCCCCGGCGGTCCATTCTCCCGCTCTGGGCGATAAGCAGCTTGGACAGTTCTTTCCTTTTAACGGTCCGGGCGATGTGTTTACCAAGGGTGTAACGGCTGACGGCAAGCTAGCGTTTAACAAAGATGTGGGCTCGTACAATCCCGTCATGCACCATTACTTTGGCACGCAACTCACTACAAACTTTATGCAGCCGACTGATGGCAAAACTTCCAACGGCGAAGACATGAAGTTCCAGTTCACCGGTGATGATGATGTGTGGGTCTTTATCGACGGCGTGCTGGTGGGCGATGTGGGTGGCATCCATGATCGCGTAGGCCTTAGCATTGACTTCCATACCGGTAGGGTCTACACGTACGACGGCAGCAGCGGTGCAAGCGCCGCCAGTCCTACGATTTATTCTGACACCACCATAAAGGAAATGTTTAAGAAAGCACTGGTCGGCAAGTTCGCAGAGGGTGATTTCTCGGGCGATACGTTTCGCGATGGAACGTACCACACGCTGCAGTTCTACTATTTGGAGCGTGGAAACAACAACTCGAATATGGCCCTTAAGTTCAACCTGGTGAGCGTGCCGGAGAGCACCATGACCAAGGTCGACCAGATGGGTAGGCCGGTAGAGGGCGCGGTATTTGATCTGTACGCAACGGACACTAACTACTCGCTGACGCCTGACGCCGCACCCCTGGCTACGGGTCGCACAGATGCCGCGGGTCGCTTTACGTTCACGCTGGGCGATGGCAGCCCCTTGAGCTTCATGAAGCTCAATGCAGACAAGGGATACGTACGCTACGTACTGCGCGAGCGCGTGGCGCCCGCGGGTCACAGGCCAAGCCCTGATGGCAGGCTGAAGTACCAGGTAAGCGCTACTGATAAAACGTTAGGCTTCATCCTTTCGGATAATTACTGGGACTCCGGCGTCTACGCACGTGCAGAGCAGACACTGGGCATAGAGGGTGACTACGTATATGGAGCCGCGACCACGTCTGCGGGTCAGGGTCCTCAGTATAAGGTGGACGATGGTTCGGTGTTTGCGGTTATATACCGCCGTTCTGGCGCGGACCAGGGTGAAGTGGACTCGCTGTGGCATAGCCTGTCTGGCGATAACTACAAGGGCTGGAAGATGTCCGCCGATCCCGTTACCAACGTGTCGCAGCTGCGCGATGCTCAGATCTACACGTTTGAGGACGATGATAAGGACGGAACCTACGCGCTTACCATCGATGACATGCCGGGCAATCCAGAGTATTACTACCTTATGAAGGGCGATGCCAGCAGCGCTAAGTACACAGTGGGCTTTTACTACACCACGGCCGTCTCTGGCGGCAAGGTCGATCAAAGCAAGATCAGCACGAGCAACACGCATCGTCTGCCGCGCGCGCAGTTTAAGCGCCAGACGGCAGCGAATCTCTATGTGACGGATATCGTCAACGTGTTTGCAGTGCAAAAGGTGGACGAGCGCGAGCGCCCAGTTAACGGAGCCGAGTTCTCCCTCTATAGGGCGCAGGACATGCAGGGTGAGGGCTCTGCTGTGCAGCCCAAGCCAACGGCTCAGCCCGTGCAAAGGAAAACAACGGAAACAATGGGCGATGATCAGCCCGTTCAAGGCAAGGGCTTGTGTTACATGGGGCCTCTCGACCCTGGTATCTACTATCTTGTTGAGACCAAGGCCCCGGCGGGATACGTGAAAAATGAAACGGCAACGCGCGTGCTGGTCGACGCCCAGGGCGTGCACGTTGACGCTGGTACAAAGACCGACGGAGTCACCGCAATGGTGAGTACGGGCTCGCTGGTTGATTCTATGTCTCAGTTTGCTGCGGCGGACGACATCGACATGACGCTGTACGACGTCCTCGCATCGTGCGACACCGCTGCGTCCAGTTCTGTGACGGTGAATTCTGACGGCACGTTTGAAATTCCGTGGCAGCCGGATACGAATTCAAGCGACGACCTGTGGCTTACGTATGGAGCAACGGACAAGGTGCTGGATTACGGTGCGGACCCCAACATGCCCAACAGTGCAAGCCAAATCGCATACATTGTGCCGGAGGGCCTTGCTATGTGCCGCGTCCGCCAGAACGGCGCCTATATGGCTGGCGTTGATCCAGGTTTTACCCGGCGCTACGGCAATGCAAATTGGGCCGACTTGGGCGACAAGGACCTTACATCGCTCTACACCGGGGCAACAGGAGATTGATTTTGATCCCGCGGGAACCAATGGGCAGGAGAGCGAAATCGCTCTTGCTGAGCCTTTGGGCTTTAAGCAGATCGCGAGTTCAAATGTAAAGGGAACCATCGGTGCGGTTGGTGTTCGGGCGTCATTTACCAACGAGTACCGTGCAGCCGGCAGCTATCAGATTCCCGTTGAGAAGACCTTTAGCGAATGGGGTATAGCGAAGGACGGATTTACCTTTGAGCTTTACGGTTGGGATAACGCTCCCATGCCTAGCGATGCCATCGACGGGGTGTCCACGCTCGCCATCAAGCCTTCGTCGTCCGCAGCTGCGTCGAATGTGGCAGAGAGGTTAGAAGGTGCGTTTGGCAGCATATCGTTTAACCTGCCCGGTACGTATACGTATGGTGTAAGGGAACTTCGTCCAGATAGTCCGCTGCCAGGCGTGACGTATTCGGTTGCGTATTACAAAGTGGAGCTGACCGTTACGGATAGCGGCAACGGTCAGCTGGCTGTCACCCCAGCGATCCAGCAGCTGGTGGACGATGCGGGCTTCGCGCCCGAGCAGCCCCAGACGGTCGATAAAGCACGGTTTGTCAATACGTTTGATCAGCAGGTGGTCGGGTATGCACCGTCTGCGCGGAAGGACTATATCGACCATTCCGGCGTGAATCCTTTGGAAGACAACATGTTTTCCTTTACGGTTGAAGTGCCGAAGGGCAATCCAATTCCAAGTGAAGACGGTGCACCTGCCGTGGCAACGGAGGACATGACCTTTAAGATTGAAAACAAGGGCACTGCTATAGAGGCTCGCCAGGCGCTGTTCTCTAACGCCATGGTTGGCAAGTCGTTTGACTATAAGTTCTACGAGAATCTTCCGGCTGAGGCGACAAGGGAGAACAACTACACGCTTGATGGCATGACCTATGACCCTACGTGCTATATTGCGCGCGCAACGGTTGGATCGGAAACCGTAGACGGGGAACCGCACGTTAAGGTGGACGTTGCCTATTACAAGATGGATAGCCGTGACGATGCCAGTCTGACGGATGACAAGAAGGTGTCCGAGGCGGTGTTCCGCAACGAGTTTCGCGCGAACCCCGTTGAGGTTGGGCTGTCCGGCGCCAAGGTGTTGCGTGGCCGCGACTTGCTTGAAGGTGAGAGCTATCAATTTAGCCTCGCTGCTGCGGATGAGGTAACTGCCAAGGCTATCGTGAGAGGAGCGATCACCTTGACCTCGTCCAATTCTTCTGCAAGCGTTTCCGGTGCAGATTGGAAGCTGCGGGCGCAGGTGACTGGTCTTGATCAAGAGGGTGACTCGCCAACCTACATAGGAGACTTCGCATTCCCTAACCTGGCGTTCTCTCGCGCTGGTGAGTACCTGTTTGCAATCAACGAGGTTATTCCATCTGCAGACGATGCTAAGCCGGGTATGACGTACGATGCGCACACAACGTATGTCAAGGTGAGCATCGAGGCTGAATCTAGTGACAACCAGAGCGCACCAACGTTGAAGGCGACGGTTGTGTACGACAACGGTTCCTCGTCCACAGACGCAGAGCGTGCGGTATTCACCAATGTGTACCAGTCATTTTGCACTAGTGATGGCTTGGGCCTTACGGTGAAGAAGACGCTTGATGGGCGCGGTCTCCATCCGGGCGAGTTCACGTTTGAGATTGCCGGCGCACTGGGCGAGGGCACCCAGCAAGATGCAGACGCCGCGCAGGCCAAGCTTTTGAACGAGTCTGACAAGACGTTTACCAACCCTAGAGCCACGGATGGCGTCGCTCTTATGGAAGGCAAGCTCGAGGACCTGGTCTTTACGCAGGACGACGCGGGTCGTACGTTCGCCTATCGAATTCGCGAGCGCGTGCCGAGTCCTGAAAGCGATGCTTCCGCGCTGCCGGGTGTGGTGTATGACCGTACGGAGTATGAGTATCGCTTGACTCCCGTCGACAACGGCATGGGTACGCTCGCGCTTAAGGCGGAGCTTTACAAGGTGCGCGAGTCTGATGGGTCGGCGTGCAAGACGCTGCTGTACAGCCATGACCCTGCCAATGGCGAACCAGAGGCGGGCGACGATGTGCGCGTTGCCGCGTTTGCCAACAGCTACTCGCCCGCGCCGGTTACTCTGACGGACGAGTGGTGCACGCTCACAAAGCACCTTAAGGGCCGGGCGTGGCAGGAGGGCGACAAGTTCGACTTTGTGATGGAGCGCATCTCCTGCCAGGGGCAAGATGACCGGCGGCCGCAGACTTCCGGCGCTGCTTTTGATGCGATGCCCTTGCCGCAGCCTACCGACGTGACCGATGCCTCCCCTGATTATCTGGACGATGATGGGACGGTTGTTGCCGGTGTAAAGCGCTTTGGGTTTGAGCCGGTGACGTTCTACGCGCCCGGTACGTATATCTACCGCGTGCGTGAGGTGAAGCCCGTCAACGCGCTGGAAGACGTGACGTATTCAACTCGGGAGGTCGCGGTTAAGGTTGAGGTAAAGGAGCTGGGCGTGGGCGAGTTAATCGCTTACGTTGAGGTGGATGATATCCCGCAGGGTGACCTGGCGCACTTCACCAACGTGTACGGTACGGGCGAGGTGCCGGGCCCTCCGGTCGATCCCGACCCCGACAAGCCGGTCGATCCGAGCCCAGATCCCGACCCGGATCCAGACCCTGACAAACCTGTCGATCCCGAACCTGATCCCGACCCAGCGCCAGATCCCGACAACCCCGACAACCCCGATACGCCTCTCGATCCCGACAAGCCCATCGACCCGGAAACGCCTGCCAACCCAGAGAGGCCGTGCGAGGGCGATGTGGAGGAGGGCGAGGGCGGCTGCAAGCCCGGGCTGCCTGGAACCGGTGACATCGCTATGGCAGTTGTGCTGGGAGTGGCCGCACTTGGCGTTGCCGGCATCGCGGCGGGCGTTTGGCTCACGGTGCGAAAGCGCGGGCAAGGTCGTGGCGGCCAGTAGTGCGACGCTAGGGGCCATTAGCGGGTCGCGGCACACGCAAACAAACTAATTGATCTCAAGGGGAGCCGTGGAGACATGGCTCCCTTTCTGTACGAGTGCACAGCCCCATTTTTTCGCGTTATCCCAAGAGGAGTAGGAAGGGGTCTTCGTCCACGCCTTTGTGGCGTCAACTGTTTGACGTTAGCGGGGCTTGAGTGATTCTAACGTCAAAGAACGGCCGATAATTGACGTTAGAAGAAAACGCCCACTGGCTCGATTGTGAACCAGCGGGCGTTATGCGTTGGCGGCTAGCGTGTGGCAGGTGAGTCGCAGGTGCCTGGCGCTAGCCGTTGCATGCGGACGCGAAGGGGCGCGCGGCGATTACTCGCCCAGCAGCTCCTTCTTGATGGAGGCAGCGGCCTTCTTGCCAGCGCCCATGGCGAGGATGACGGTTGCGGCACCGGTGACGATGTCGCCGCCAGCCCAAACCTTGGGGTTGGAGGTGCGGCCGTCCTCGTCCGCCTCGATGAGACCCCAGCGGTTGAGCTTGACGTCAGCGCACAGCTCGGCGAAGGGGTTGGCGCGCGTACCGATAGCGGTGATAGCGACGTCGCAGGGGATGGCGAACTCGGAGTTCTGAACGGGGATGGGGCGGCGGCGACCGGAGGCGTCGGGCTCGCCCAGCTCCATGCGCTCGAGCTCGATGGTGGAAACAAAGCCATCGGGGCCGGGCAGGAAGCGCAGCGGGCTCGAGAGCTCGAGGATCTTGACGCCCTCTTCCTTAGCATGGTGCACCTCGGCCAGGCGCGCGGGCATCTCGGCCTCGGTACGGCGGTAGGCCAGGGTAACGCTCTGGGCGCCCAGGCGCAGGGCGGTACGGGCGGCGTCCATAGCGACGTTGCCGCCACCGAAGACTACTACGTCGCGGCCGTGGCGAATGGGCGTGTCATAGACCGGGAAGTCATAGGCATGCATAAGGTTGGTACGGGTGAGGTACTCGTTTGCGCAGTACACGCCGGGCAGGTTCTCGCCCGGAACGTGCAGGAAGCGCGGCAGGCCAGCGCCCACAGCGAGGTACAGGGCGTCAAAGCCCTCTTCCTCGAACAGCTCGTCGGCGTCGAACAGGCGGCCGGCGACGGAGTTGTACTCGAACTTTACGCCCAGCTGCTCCAGACCGTCGATCTCACGCTTAACGATCTTCTTGGGCAGACGGAACTCGGGGATGCCGTAGGTAAGCACGCCGCCGCCGGTGAAGAACGCCTCGAAGACGGTGACGTCGAAGCCCTCGCGAGCAAGCTCGCCGGCGCAGGCGATGCCGGACGGGCCGGAGCCAACAATGGCGACCTTCTTGCCGCATTTGGGCTTGCAGACGGGCGCGCGGCCAACCTCGGAGGCCATGTCGCCAACCATGCGCTCCAGCTGGCCGATGGCGACTGCCTCGCCCTTACGGCCCAGGATGCACTTACCCTCGCACTGGTTCTCCTGCGGGCACACGCGGCCGCAGACGGACGGCAGCAGGTTGTCGCCCTTGATGGTCTCGAGCGCGCCGCCCCAGTCCTCTTCGCGGATCTTGCGGATGAAGCCCGGGATGTTGACGCCTACGGGGCAGCCCTCCATGCACAGGGGCTTCTTGCAGTCGAGGCAGCGGTTGGCCTCGGCGATGGCGTCTTCCTTGGTAAAGCCCGTGTCGACGGGGCGGAAATCGCACGCGCGCTCAGCGGCCGGCTCCTCGTTGGGGGCGGTACGGGGGGCGCCGATGTTGGGGCGATACTTTACTTCCTGTGGCATGCGCAGTCCTCCTTGTGACGCGTAGTGGACTCGGCCTCTTCGGTGCGGTAGCTGGCCTGGCGATGAGCAAGGTCATCCCAGTCAACGGCGCTTGCATCGAAGTCGGGGCCGTCGACGCAGGCGAACTTGGTCTCGCCGTTGACCTCGACGCGGCAGCAGCCGCACATGCCGGTGCCGTCGACCATGATGGGGTTGAGGCTGGCGATGATGGGAATCTTGTGCTCGCGGCAGGTCTTGGCGGAGAACTTCATCATGGGAACGGGGCCAACGCAGAAGGCGTGGTCGATGGCATCGGTCTCGCACAGGCGTGCCAGGGGCAGGGTTACTACGCCCTTCTCGCCCATGGTGCCGTCATCCGTGGTGACGTACAGACCAGCCAGCGGCAGCGCGTCGAACTGCTCGTGCAGGATGACCAGGTCCTTGGTGCGGGCACCCATGATGACGTAGACGTTCTTGCCCTGCTCGCACAGCATGCGGGCAACGGGGTAGGCGATGGCCAGGCCAACGCCGCCGCCCACGACGGCAACGGAATCGCCCTCGATCTCGGTGGGCTTGCCCAGCGGTCCGGTGACATCCTGGATGTAGTCGCCTTCATTGAGCTGAGAGAGGCACTCGGTGGTCTTTCCAACTACCATGAAGATGAACTCGATCCAGCCCTCCTCAGCGTTCCAGTTGGCGAACGTGAACGGCACGCGCTCGCCCGTCTCGTCGATGCGCACCATGAGGAACTGGCCGGCGTGAGCCTTCTTAGCCATCCTCGGGGCGTGGACGCGGAACTCGAAGACCTTCTCCGAGAACTGCGTCTTCTTCAGGATTTGAAACATAGAACCCCTCTCTACCTTCTGGAGATGCGAAAACAAGCGTTGCCGCATGCTCCAAATTGCAAACGAATGCATGGCTATGCGTGCTAGACGACAAACACGCATACAGTGTTTAGTATACCCCCTGGCGTAAGGGGGTTTGTATAGACCGTACAGACAAACCCGCCAACGCGACCACGCGAATCGGTGGGTGATGCTGCTGGCGGCATGCTGATCGGAGATGATGAAAATTGGAAGAACATGCCATATCTACCAAATTCCTCCCTCCAAAAAACGTCATAAATAAGCAATAATGAGCACAGAATATGTGGGCGAACAGAAGTGATTGGGATTCTCGTCCACAGGGGGAGCCTGAAAAGGAGCCCATGGGAGAGAGGATGCAGTATGGACCAGACTACCGCCGCGCCGCTTGATTCCGCGGCAGCCGCCAAGGCGGCGTTTGCAAGCGTGGCTGACAAGCCGTTCCCAGATGACGTGTTTTGCGCGCCCCAGCTGCGCTGGGCCGTTATTGGTTGCGGCGTGATCGCCAACCAGATGGCGCAGTCGCTGGCGCTTGCCAGCCGCAAACTGGCGGGTGTTGCCAACCGCACGCAGGAGAAGGCTATGGCTTTTGCCGAGCGCTATGGTGTTGAGCGCGTATACGAGTCGTGCGAAGAGCTTTACGCTGACCCTGATATCGACGCCATCTATATCACCACGCCGCACAACACGCATATCACCTACCTGCGCGATGCCTTGGCCGCGGGCAAGCACGTGCTGTGCGAGAAGTCTATCACGCTGAACTCCGCCGAGCTGGACGAGGCCCGCGCCATCGCCCGCGAGCACAATGTGGTGCTGATGGACGCTACCACCATTTTGCACATGCCTCTGTACCAGGAGCTGGTGCGCCGCGCTGACAGCGGCGAGTTTGGCGCCATGAACCTGGCGCAGATCAACTTTGGCAGCTACAAGGAGTACGGCGACCTCACCAACCGCTTCTACAACATCAACCTTGCCGGCGGCGCCATGCTGGATATTGGTGTGTACGCGCTCTCGATCGCCCGTCTGTTTATGGCCAGCGCGCCCACCGAGGTTGTGTCGCTGGCAAACCTTGCCTCAACCGGCGTGGACCAGACCAGCGGTTTTGTGACCCGTAACGCGGAGGGCCAGCTGGGCGTGTTTAGCCTGAGCCTGCACTCCAAGCAGCCCAAGCGCTCCGTCATCAGCTTTGACAAGTGCTATATCGAGGTGAGCGAGTACCCGCGCGCCGATACCGCGACCATTGTGTGGACGGAAGACGGTCGCCGCGAGACTGTGCAGGCGGGCGAGGAGGCCTACGCGCTGTGCTATGAGATGGCCGATCTTGAGGCCGCCGTTGCGGGTGACACCTCCAAGGCGGGGCTGATAGACATTGCCGCCGACGTGATGGACGTCATGACGCGTTTGCGCGCAGACTGGGGCGTTGTGTACCCGGAGGAGCGCTAGGCCATGCTTGCGGAGGAGCGCTTTGCGCGCATAGTTGAGAAGGTCAACGCATCTGGCACGGTGACGGTGGCGCAGCTTGCCTGCGACTTGGGGATTTCTGAGTCTACGGTGCGCCGCGACCTGGATAAGCTGGACAGCCTCAACAAGCTTACCAAGGTGCACGGCGGCGCGGTGTGCTTGGAGGACGCGCACGTGAGCTATGACCTTACCCTGCAGCAACGCTCTGAATTGCATGCGGATCAAAAACAGCTGCTGGCGCGCTACGCCGCGTCGCTGGTGGGGCCGCGCGACTGCGTGTATGTGGACTCTGGCTCAACCACCAAGGTGCTGGTCGATTGCCTTACGGAGAAGGGCGCGCTCTACGTGACCAATTCCGCCGTGCACGGCCTCACCTTGGCGCAGCGCGGCTTTACGGTGGTGCTGCTGGGCGGCGAGCTAAAGGGGTCCACGTCTGCCATGGTGGGGCCGGAGGCGCTTGAAGCCTTGGAGCGCTATAACTTTACGCTTGGATTTTGGGGTGCCAACGGCATTGACCTGCGGGCGGGGTGCACCAGTCCGGAGCGCGAGGAGTCGCAGGTGAAGCGCGCGTCGCTGGCCCGTAGCGCACGCCGGTTGGTGTTGGCGGATACGAGTAAGTTTGGACGCGTGGCGCCCGTGAGCTTTGCGTCTTTGGGCCAGGTTGAAGTGCTGACCACCAGCGTGCCCGAGGGGTACGAGGACGTGGCGAGCGTTCGCTGCGTTTAGCGCGGGCGCGCGGCGGATTAGTGCTTGCCGTTGCTGGCAGCTCCGCCGTTGACGTGGTCACGCGCGTAGACAACGCCCTGGGTAAGGGCTAGGCCTGCGGCGTCCGCAGCGCGAGCGCAGGTGTTCTCGAAGTCTTCCAGCTCTTTGGGGCGGAACTGCTTGAGAACAAAGTCCGCAACCGCCATGCGGCCCGGAGGGTTGCCAATGCCCGTGCGGATGCGGCTGAAGTCGCGGCTGCCCATCTTATCGATGATGGAGCGCAGGCCGTTGTGCCCGGCATGCCCGCCGCCAACCTTTACGCGCACGTCGCCCTCGGGAATGTCCAGCTCATCATGGATAACCAGCAGCTCCTCGACCGTGATCTTGTTCTGAGCGCACAGCTTGGAGATGGGGCCTCCGCTGGTGTTCATGAAGGACTGCGGCTTGACCAGCAAAACCTCGCGTCGCCCGCCCTCTGCCTCTGGATCGTGCACCTGGATGGTAGCGACTTCCGCACCCAGCTGGTTTTTCCAATACGTGACGCCAGCCTGTCTAGCAAGCTCGTCAATTGCTTTGAATCCGGCGTTGTGGCGCGTATCCTTGTATTCCTCGCCCGGATTGCCCAGGCCCGCGACCATACGAATCTTTTTGGGCGTGGCTGCTGCCATGCTGCCTCCTATATGCGTTGCTTAGAGTGTTCATGCTTTCCATGTTGTGCAGTCTATGTTGCCCGTGGCGCTACGGGCTGTCAAAGGGTGGCGGTGCGATTACATGCAAAATCGCTCCCGTCGACGGTTGTGCTGAAAACTGTTAGGAGCCTAAACACGTGCAGTTTTGTCGAATTTGCCTATTGCACGATACTATTGTGAACATAAGATAATTTACTTGGAAAGGATCCGCACCATGCCGCAGTACCGCGAGCTCACCAACAGCGAGCTTGGCGTAGAGTTGTTCGACCACTTTGAACGCAAGCAGGTTGTAACCGATTGCAAGCGCAAGGTCGACGGTGAGTGGACGGTGCTTGCCGATCCGTTTATTGATGATTGGTCTGATAGCGACTATTCCTACCTGGTCGAATGTCTTAAGAACACGCTCGCCGGCGGTGGCGTTGTGTGGGGTGCGTTTGTGGACGATGAGCTGAAGGGATTTGCATCCGTCGAGCGCAAGACCTTTGGTAGCGAGGACCAGTATATGGAGCTCACCAGCCTGCACGTGTCGAGCGACGCGCGCCGTCATGGTATGGGCGCGGTGCTCTTTTTGCTCGCTGCGGATTTCGCGCGCAATCTGGGCGTGAAGAAGCTCTACATCTCGTCGCACTCCGCTGTTGAAACCCAGGCGTTTTACGAGCACATGGGCTGCGTCGAGGCGGAGGAGTACAACGAGGCCGCTGTTCAGCGAGAGCCAATGGATTGCCAGTTGGAGTACGTGCTGTAACGCTTGCGGTGCGGGTTTCGGATTGCGCGCCGCAAAATGAAGCGATGAGGGGGCCATAGACGAGAACGTGTCTTGTCTAGGGCCTTTCACTATATCGACAAGGTGCGAATCATGGCTTTTGGCCTTCTTCCGAGAAGCTCTCTGCGCAGTTCTTAAGGATAATTGCACTATTATCAAGAAAGGCTTTGTATAGCAAACTTGTAGCAATTAGTAAAAACGATAGAGGGCGCTCGAAAAAAGCGTCCTGCTTGGCATGTTCCAAAATCGATGCAATTATCCTCTACTTTTGCACATATCGTTGGTGCGAGAAGGGCGCGCAGCAGAAGAAACGGGCTTTCTTGCGCCAAGAGAGCCGCTAAAAAGAAGGAAGCCCCAGCCGTAAAGCTGGGACCTCCTGTAAATGCTTGTATGCGCGCGGACAAGCTGCCGCGTAAGCCATTCGACGCTGTTTGATTACAGCGCGAAGTCGCCGCCCACCAGGCAGGAGACGGAGCGCTCGTGATACACGGCCTTGATGGTGTCGGCGAACTCGCCGGCAACGGAGATGGTCTTGATCTTGCCGCCGGTCTCGACGGGAATGGCGTCGGTGACCACGCACTCCACGATGGGGGCGTTGTTAAGACGCTCGATGGCGGGGCCGGAGAAGATGCCGTGGGTGGCGCATACGTAGATGTCGCCGGCGCCCAGGGCCTTGAGCTCGGTAACGTTGGCGCACAGGGTGCCAGCGGTATCGATCATGTCATCGTTGATGATGCAGGTCTTGCCCTTGATATCGCCGATGATGCCCATGACCTCGGCGGCGTTGTGACGAGGACGGCCCTTGTGGGCGATGGCGAGGCTGCAGCCCAGCATGTCGGAGAGCTTCTTGGCGGCCTTGGCGCGGCCCACGTCGGGGGAGACAACGACCAGGTTGTCGGTGTCGAAGTTCATCTCGTTGTAGTAGCCGGCAAACAGCGGCAGCGCGGAGAGGTGGTTCACCGGGATGTCGAAGAAGCCCTGGATCTGACCCTGGTGCAGGTCAAGGGTGATGATGCGGTCGACGCCTGCGGTCTCGAGCAGGTTGGCGACCAGGCGGGCGGTGATGGGCTCGCGCGGGCCGGCCTTGCGGTCCTGACGGGCGTAGCCGTAGTGGGTGATGACCGCGGTGATGGAGCGAGCGGAAGCGCGCTTGGCGGCATCGGTGGCGATGAGGAGCTCCATCAGCATGTCGTTGACGTTCGCGCCCGCAACGGACTGGATCAGGAACACGTCGGCGCCGCGGACGGTCTCATCGTAGCGAGCGTAGATCTCGCCGTTGGCGAACTGCTTCAGCGTAAGGCCGGAGAGCTCCACCCCCAGCAGGCCCGCGATCTTCTCTGCCAGCGGACGGTTGGAAGAACCCGAATAGACGCGGAGGATCTTGTTCATATCCACCGTCTTCTTGGGATCGGTTGTCGGCATTTCCCTTGCTCCTTTGTTCGTTGCTACTTTGGCTGCCTGTGCCGGTACGCTTCTTACTATATTACAGTCGAGCCCTTCTGAGCTCGGTGTAACCCTCTATGATGCGCTGATCGGTGCGCTCGATGGCAAGTGCGCCGTCAGGGACATCCTTGGTGATGGTGCCGCCCGCGCCAGTGATGGCGTCGGACCCAATGTTAACGGGTGCGACCATCATGGTATCCGAGCCGATGAAGGTGCGGTCGCCAATGGTGGTTGCGTGCTTATTTTTACCATCATAGTTGCACGTGATGGAACCAGCGCCGACATTTACGCCAGCGCCCATGGTTGTGTCGCCAATGTAGGAGAGATGCGGCACCTTTGAGCCCTCGCCAATGGTGGATTTCTTGATCTCCACGTGTGTGCCCACGTGCGCGCGGTCGAGCAGATGGGTTCCGGGGCGCAGGTAGCAGCGCGGTCCGCAGGTGACGTCGTTTTCGATAACGGTGTCGATGCCTACGGTCTCGTCAAGCGAGCAGCGATCGCCGGCGACCACGTTGGTGAGGCGCGTGTTGGGGCCAAGCTGGCAGTCTTCGCCCACATGCGTGTTGCCAATCAGGTGGGTCTGGGGCCATACCACGGTGTCGCGTCCAACGGTGGCGTCCGGGCCAATCCAAGCCTGGGCGGGGTCGATGAAGGTGACGCCCTGAGCCATGAGCTGGTTGTTGATGCGGTCGCGGGCGATGGCGGTGAGCTGAGCCAGCTGGGCGCGCGAGTTGACGCCAAGGCCGTCGCGGTAGTCTTCGCAGTGGTAGATGCCCACGGCATGGCCGGCGGATTTAAGGATCTCGAGCATGTCGGGCAGGTAATACTCGCCCTGGGCGTTATCGCAGGTGATGTCGCCAATGTGGGTGGCAAGCAGCGCTCCGTCAAAGGCGTAGCAGCCGGCGTTGCATTCGAGCAGCTCCGCGGCCTGTTGCGGCGTGCAGTCCTTTTGCTCGATGATGCGGGCGATGACGCCGTCGGCATCAAGTTCGATGCGGCCGTACCCAAAGGGGTCGGGCGGGGTCATGGTGAGCACGGTGGCCGCCAATTTGCCGTCTGCCACGGTCTGGGCAAACATGCGCACGGTTTCGGCCTGGATAAGGGGTAGGTCGCCGTTGAGGACCACTACAGGGCCGGACGTAACGTTGCAAGCCTCAAGCGCTACGCGCACGGCGTGCCCGGTGCCCAGGCGCTCCGTCTGCTCGACGGTTTCTACCTGCACGGAAGATTGCGCGTACGTCTGGTCAAGAATCGAGCGGACCTCGTCCGCGTGACTGCCCACTACAACAATGACGCGCTCGCACCCTGCCTGGATGGTTGCGTCGACAACCCACTGGATCATGGGTTTGCCCAAGATCTTGTGACTTACCTTTGCATGGTTTGATTTCATGCGAGTGCCCTCGCCCGCAGCGAGAATGATTGCGGTTGCGTTCATGCATGCCCCCGATTGATAGGTTGAGCGCCCGGGCACGGCCTGGGCGCGGTGCCATACGATGATACCGCAGCTCTACGGCCTGATTTGGCTTCTCACATATTGTGTACGCGGATTGCAACATGCGCAGGAGCGCTGCTCGCATACTACAATGAAGAGGCTATTGCGCATTTGAGGAGCCATTCCGGCTCGTTGACAACTGCTTGTCGATACTGATTTGCTGCTGGTGGCTTGTCGCAGGTTGCCGCCGGATTGTGAGGGAGACATGAAAACGCATCGCAAAGGCGCCGGCCGCATTTTGTCCACCGCTGCATTGGCTTTCGCTCTGTGCGTGGTCCCTGCTTGCGCCCTGTCCGCTGTGGCGTTTCCGGTGATGGCCTCGCCCTTCCAGGCGGCAGCAGACAACGCTCCCGCGACGCAAGATGCGGCGTTCCATGGTGCGTACACGGCATGGTCGGGATACTCGTCCACAGTTGAGGGCAGCATTGTGCCCGGCGCCGTTCCCGTGAGCGCCCCCGTGTCCGCCCAGGCGAGCGGCCTTGCCACGGGTAGCGCGGCGAGCGTTCTGCTGCGCCAGGCCGGCCAGACGGATTACGTGTACGCGATGGCTGGCGATTCCGTTGCAAAGTACGCAGCCGGCAGCTGGGATAAGGTGGACGAGGTCTCGCTGCCCGCCGCCGCGTGCAGCGGGTCTTCGCTTGCGGTGGTCGATAACGCCCTGGTGGCAGTTCTGCAAACGGGCCAGATAGCCATGATGAGCGAGGATTTGGACATCGCGTGGGTGAGCGATGCGCCGGTGCTGCCGCAGGGCGCGGCTGCTTGGGGCGCGGCATCGCAGGTGGTTGCCGATGGCGGCAGCGTCTACGTGGCGCTGCTTGTGCTGGATCAGCAAGGTGCTCCCGTAGGCTGCGAAGTCATCTCTGCAGCATCCATCGATGGCGGGTTGTTTTGGCAGACGGGCTTGGGCGTGGACGGCGCGGCCGCTATGATCGGCGGCGTGTGCGCCGGTGGATCCGGTAAGGCGGCGTCTCCGTCTTTGATGTATGTGGACAATACGCTGGTGGTCGCTCCCGGCGACTCGACGTTGAGCGCAATTGACCCTGCAAGCGCGAAAGCTACATCATCCCTGCAGCTTGACGGCGCGATTCTGGGCAGGATGGCCTTGGCGCCCGCCGCGATGACGGGATTGGCTGACGGGGGTCCCGTGCTTGTTGTCGGAACGTCGGCGCCCACCGTGTACATGGTTACATTTGAGCAGGGAAAGCTTGCGGTGGCGTCGGAGTGCTCGCTTGGCAGCGCCGGCGGCCAGGCGCTGCAGCTGGCTCCCGCGGCCCCGGTGGTGCTGGGAGGCCGCGCGTACTTCTCCGCGACGTCTGCATTTGAGGGCGAAGGCTCCGGTTATGGCGCCGCGCTGGGGGTGCAGGGTGGTTTTTGCGCGGTCGACCTGGTTGATGAGCAGGGGGCTCCCGCCGTTGCGTATGCCGACTGCGCGCTGGATCCGCGCTGCATACCCGCCGCGCCCGTAGCCGTGGCGTACGGCGCCAACGCGCGCGAGGCAACCGTCGAGCTCTACGCCGTTACCTTTGAGGGCGAGCTGTACCGATGCCAGGTGGCAACCGATGGTTCGAGCAGTGCGTTGGGCAAGGTGGAGCTTGCTTGGACCTCGGCGAGCGATGAGGCGTTTGGCGAATCGGAGAGCGCGGAATCGGGGGCCTCGTCCCTTGCCTGCTATGCCGCGCAGGCTCCCGCGAGCTCGGCGGCGCCGGTTGTGGCGCGCGACGGCTCGGTCTATTTTTGCCTTGCAAATTCGGGCGAGAACGGAAACCCCTCTGCGGGCACGGCGCGCCTGATTGCCGTTTCGCCCGACAGCTCCCGAGCGGTGTCCACGCCGGTTGGCGGTAGCGAGGGCCTGGACACGTTGGCGAGCAGCCTTGCCGGCATCACGCTGCCCAACGGTGCCGGCCTTGGCGTGGGCGTGCTGGTGTTTGTTGTGGGGTTCGCGGCGTATGCATACATTCGCAATCGGGGCGGTCGCAGCGCGCAGGATGAGGGTCTGGACGAGTGGCGCTCGCAGCATAGAGACGAGCGCCACGGCGGGGGTGCCGAGCGTTAGAGCTCGATTTCCAGTTCGACGGGGCAGTGGTCGCTGCCAAAGATATCGTTACGGATGCGCGCGTCGCGGACGTTGCTCGCGATGGCATCGCTCACCAAGAAGTAGTCGATACGCCAGCCCGCGTTGTTCTTGCGGGCGTTGAAGCGGTAGCTCCACCAGCTGTAGACGCCCTCCACATCGGGATTGAGGCTGCGCCACGTGTCGGTGAAACCCGCGTCGAGCAGTTCGGTGAACTTGCCGCGCTCCTCGTCCGAAAAACCAGCGTTGCCGCGGTTGCTCTTGGGATTCTTGAGGTCGATCTCATTGTGGGCCACGTTGAAGTCGCCGCAGGTGATGACGGGCTTTCCGGTCTCGTCCTCAAGGCTTTTAAGGAAGGCGCGGTAGGCGTCGTCCCACGCCATGCGCGTGTCGATGCGGGCGAGTTCGTTTTGCGCGTTGGGCGTATAGACGCCCACAAACCAGAAGCGGTCGAACTCGAGCGCGCAGACGCGGCCCTCGGTCACGGCTACGGCTAAGAGCTCTGCCGCCTCGCCTTCGCCCGCAAAGGGCAGCAGGCTGTCTGCGTGGCGAACGGACAGGGGCTCCTCGCGCGTAAAGACCGCGGTGCCGGAGTAGCCCTTGCGCTGGGCATAGCTCCATACCTGGTGGTAACCCGGCAGGTCGATTTCTACCTGGCCCTCCTGCAGCTTGGTTTCTTGCAGGGCGATTACGTCGGCATCAAGCTGGTGGACGATGTCGGTAAAGCTGGGGTCCTTCTTTAGGACGGCGCGCAGGCCGTTGACGTTCCAAGAGGCGAGCTTCCAGGTGCGCGCGGCGTTGCTATTTGTCATGGTTCCTCCGAATATAATTGCAGGAAAATACGCAGTTTCTCATGGTTTACCAATTGTGGCTCACACTATACTAGAACATCACCGAGCGCTATTTCCCAACCCGGCGGTTGCTAGCCGGAGAGGAAGGAACAAGGATGGATATCTTTGAATCCCCTGCGGTCGATGTTGATGATGCGACCGTTGTGAATGATATCGAGCCGGACGAGTCCGGGGCTGCCGCCCCTGCGGTGGCGGCGGGCGTTGGGGTTGCGGGCGCCATCGCCGACCATGCGCGCGCCGATGCGCCCCATACGGCCCTTGCCGGCGTGCTGCGTACGTTGTTTTGCGTCCTGTGCTGGTTCATGTTGGCTGCCGCGGTGGTGTATCTGGGCGTGGCGGGCATGAACTACGCGCTGATTAGCGGCGCGCAGATTCCAGAGGAGCTGCGCGGCACTAGGATTTTGCTTATCTATTCGGCGGTGCAAGCGGTGCTGTTCGCCGCTGCCGGCGTGATGGGCCTTGTGGGCGTTGCGCGCACGGATAACCAGCGCTATCTGCGACTGGCCCCCTGCGCGCCCGCCGTGTTGACAATCGCCGCAGAGGCAACGCAGATGTTCAATATGGGCGACCACATTCTGGATAACAGGTTTATCTTTGGTGCCAATTTCTTCTTTGGCATCCTTGCCATACTGGCCGTGGTGCTGGCCGCCGCTGGCCTGTATCTGTTTGGCAAACATGATGATGGGCATATGACTCGGTATGGAGCGGTCGTTACGTTTGATACGGACCCCGTAGTGGCATCGCAGGCGCCCTTGTTTGCAGTTTCTGCCGCCGTTGACCCCCTGCATGGATCTGCGCAGGGCCTTATGCAGAATGCCGCCTTGGATGATGAGGCCGAAGCCTTGCCGGCGCTCGGTGGTATGGCGACCGCTGATGTCGAGCCGGACGTCGCGGATGAAGGTGCGGCCGATGACGCGGCAGGTGGCGGCTATGAAGACGATGATGAAGAAGTGGCGCGTCCCCACGGCGCCCATTTCTAGCAAGCTGTTTGTAGACGGTCTGCAGGCGGTTTGCAGGCGAAAAGCAACAGACGGATAGGGGAGAGACCATACATGGCAGAGGCTATCACCGAAGAGAAGCTGGCATCACGGGAGCTGTCCAAGCTGTTCGAGAAGCATTCGCGCGTGGTGTTCTTTGGTGGCGCGGGCGTGTCGACGGCGAGCGGCATTCCGGATTTCCGCAGCCAGGACGGCCTGTACCACCAGCAGTTCTCCTATCCTCCCGAGACCATCTTGTCCCATAGCTTCTACGTTGCCAATCGCGGCGAGTTCTATGAGTTCTACCGCACCAAGATGATCGCGCTGGACGCCAAGCCCAACCAGTGCCACCTTAAGCTTGCCCAGCTGGAGCGCGAAGGCGTGCTGGATGCGGTGGTGACGCAGAATATCGATGGCCTGCACCAGATGGCGGGATCGAAGCGCGTGTTTGAGCTGCACGGATCCGTTCACAGGAATATTTGTCAGCGCTGCGGCGCCACCTTTGACGCGGAGTGGGTGATGGCTCGCGAGCATGAGGATTACCAGGGAGCTCCCGTATGCCCGCATTGCCGCGGCGAGATCAAGCCGGACGTTGTTTTATACGAAGAGCCTTTGGATGAGAAGGTCATGATCGGCGCGATTGAGGCAATCTCTCAGGCAGACGCCCTTATTGTGGGAGGAACGTCGCTGGTGGTCTATCCCGCAGCGGGCCTTACCCGCTACTTCAACGGCGACTCGCTGGTTATTGTGAACCGCGACCCAACGCCGCAGGACTCACGTGCGGACCTGCTGATATCTTGTGATATCGCGAGGGCGTTCGATTTCTAGCGCGGATGGCTTGAAGCGCGGGGGATGATGGCGCCGGGAACCTCGACGTGCCGAGGCGCTGGCATGCACCCGCCACGCCGGCTCAGCTGGTCGATCGCGGTGAATAGCTGCTCCAACGCTGCCGTAGCGAGACCTGCGGTGTCCTGCATGGCCGTGGTTACGCCGCCAAAAAGCACGTGGTTCCAGGGGTATTCGTCGAACGTGGCTACAAGTGCATCGCGCGGAACCACGGTATCCGTAAGGCCAAGGGCCTCAACAAAGCGCAGGAAAACAAGACCGTTGATGGCGATGAATCCCGTAATGGGCTTGCAGCTTGTCGCGCCGGCGCTGTCGCCGGGAATTTCGGCAGGCTCTAAGCATGCGCTGATCTGCGCGGCGGCGCGATTGGCATCAGGATCGAGGGCCAGCATGCATCCCGTAAGGCCTCGACGACGGATTTCATGCTCGAATCTATCCGCGCGACCTCGGCGTACGGAGCTGGTTTCGTCATGTTCTGTAAGCAAGTAGTAGCGCGTGCACCCTGCCTGCTGGAGCTCGTCCAAAAGCTCGTCGATAAGCGCAGCGTTGTTGGAGGTAACCAGTGAGAGGTCAACGCCTTCGACATCGCGGTCGAGCAGCACCACGGGTTTGGTGGCAGATATCGCCCTCAGCGCCGCGGGGTCGTTGGAGCAGGCGTTGACGATGATGCCGTCAACCCCCGCGTCGACCAGGCGTTCAAGGGCTTCGGCTTCCACCTTGGCATCATTTGAGCTGATGGCGGTAACTATGGAACAACCGCGCTGCGCCGCCTGCCGGGAGAGCTCCTCGAGCATGGCGCTTGAGAAGGGGTTTCCTATGTCTGCAAGAATAACCCCTATGGTGTTGGTGCGGTCTAGGCGCAGGCTCCGCGCGGCGTTATTGGGTTTGTAGCCCGTGCGCTCGATAACCCGGGCAATGCGATCGCGCGTCTCTGGCGACATGGAGCCGTAGCGCTTGTTAAGGAAGCGCGAGACGGTAGCCGGGCTAACGTCTGCCTGTTCTGCGATGTCTTTGATGGTGACGCGTGCCATGGATCCTCCGCATTGTCTCCACTTTTTTATGAAAGAGAAAATTCCCCTTGCAACTGTGTTTCCAAACACTATACTACGAA
Source organism: Collinsella sp. UBA1693 (assembly GCF_002320115.1). Taxonomy (NCBI): domain Bacteria; kingdom Bacillati; phylum Actinomycetota; class Coriobacteriia; order Coriobacteriales; family Coriobacteriaceae; genus Collinsella; species Collinsella sp. UBA1693. The sequence continues at coordinate 59,388 of NZ_DCJT01000002.1, read as the reverse complement.
TCAGTTAGGAAAACGATTTCCCAATGGTAGATGCAATAGGAAATCGATTTACAAATAAGAGGTTCCCACGGGCCTCGCACGTGCACGTTCCAAGAAGAAAGGGAGCGCGACCATGGATAAGAAGAGCTGTGTTCTGACGTTTGGCGAAATCATGATGCGCCTGTCGCCCAAGAACAACCTGCGTATCGAGCAGGCCGTTGAGTTTGATGTGCGCTATGGCGGCGCTGAGGCCAACACCGCGCTGTCCCTTGCTTATCAGGGCGATAATGCGGCTTACATTTCCGTTGTGCCCGCCAACCGTTTGGGCGATTGCGCGCTGCGCTCGCTGGTGGCCTACGGCGTCGATACCTCTCGCGTGGTGCGCGACGGCGACCGCCTGGGCAGCTATGTGTTCGAGGTCGGCGCGTCCGTCCGTGGCAATGGTTGCGTATACGACCGCAAGTACTCCGCCATCAACATGGCTTCCCACACCGTTCTCAATTGGGATTCCATCTTTGAGGGCGTCGACGTGTTCTACTTCTCCGGCGTGACCCCCGCCGTGTCCCAGGAGATGGCGATTGCGTGCAAGGAAGCTCTGGCCTGCGCCCGCGAGCGCGGCATTCTGACCGTGTGCGACCTTAACTACCGCGGCAAGATGTGGAGCCCCGAGCGCGCCCAGCAGGTGATGCGCGAGCTTCTGCCGCTGGTGGACGTTTGCATCGCTAACGATGAGGATGCTCCCTCCGCTCTGGGTATGACCTGCGTGTCCGGTTCTCTGGATAACGGCATCGATGAGCGCATGGATTACGTTGAGATGGCCCGCCAGATCTGCGAGGAGTTTGGCTGCAAAGAGGTTCTCTCTGTCATCCGCAACATTAAGTCGGTCGAGGATTCCCAGTGGATGGGCATGCTCTACCGTGCCGGTAACGATAACCTGCTGCCCGCTCCGGCCGATTCCGCGGGCGAGTATTTCTTCAGCCCCGTGTACGACATGCACGTGCTCGAGGGCGTGGCAGCGGGCGACGCGTTCTCCGGCGCCTATTTGCACGCGCTGCTGCACGGCTATGATCCGCAGGATGTTATCGATTACGCCATCGCGGGCTCTGTGCTCAAGCTGACCGTGCGCGGCGACTCCAATCTGGTCACCGAGGCGGAAATCAAGGCCGTGGCAGCCTCTGCCGGCGGCGGCACCCGCGTTGCGCGCTAGATTATCTCGTCCAAAAACTGCTGCCAACTGCTGGTAACTGTTGATATACGCTCGTGTGAGAGAGGGAGCCTGTAATGTTTGAATCCTTTTACAAGAAGCTTGAGGGTCTGGGAATTGTTCCGGTTGTGGTTCTGGACGATGTCGCTCAGGCTGTTCCCATGGCAGATGCCCTGATGGCTGCGGGTATGTGCTCCGCTGAGGTCACGTTCCGCACCGATGCCGCCGCGGATTGCATTCGCGCCATGCGCGAGGCATATCCGGAGATGGCCGTGGGCGCCGGCACCGTTTTGACGGTTGAGCAGGTCGACCAGGCCGTCGCCGCTGGCGCCGAGTTCATTGTCGCCCCCAACTTTGATCCCGAGGTTGTCCAGCACTGCATCGACATCGACGTGCCCGTGCTGCCCGGTACCGTCACCCCGTCCGAGGTTGGCGCGGCCGAGAAGATGGGCCTTATGGTTACCAAGTTCTTCCCCGCAGCGCAGTACGGCGGCCTTAACACCATCAAGGCCATCTGCGCTCCGTTTACCCGCCACCGTTTCATGCCCACCGGCGGCGTGAGCCTGGCAAATGTGGAGGAGTATCTCTCTTGCGACAAGATCATCGCGTGCGGCGGCACCTGGATGGTCAAGGCTTCTATGTTCGCCGATGGCGATTTCTCCCAGGTCCAGCAGCAGGCTGCTGAGGCCATGAACATGGTGAAAAAGATCCGCGGCTAAACTAATCCCGGGGGTGGTTGCGTCGGGCTTCCGCTCTCGCCGCGGTTCTTTTCACGATATAAGATGCGAACGCGCGCTGCCGAAAACTCCCTGGTCGGCAGTGCGCGTTCGTTTGTATTGGGCTGTGCTGATGATTTATGCGAACGCATAAAAAGAGGGAGATGACCATGCGCCGCCTTTTGACCACGGCTGATATTGGAAAGCTGGTCCGCAAGGAGCGCCGCAGGCAGGACGCAACGCAGGCGGAGCGGGACATCGTCCAAAAACTAGAGCGTGGTGGCACCCCACAAAACGGAGCAGTCCAGCACCTGGTGCGGGTCGACCTCGCCCTTTTGACGGATCTGGTCGAGAAGCACCTTCGCCGCGAGCTCGCCCTCCTCATGGGCGGGCTGCACCACAACGGATACGGAAGGGGAGGCGACCTCGGCCCATTCGGTGTTGTCGAAGCCCAGAAGGCCCATGCGGTCCGGCATGAGCGGGTAGAAGTCCTTGCAGGCGCGGTAGATGTCCGGCAGGGCCCAGCAGTTGGGCGCGAAGACCAGGGTAGGGGTCTCGCCGTCGACATGCTCGGCCAGGTACGCCTTGAGCGCCTCTGGATCAACTCGGTCGTTTTCGAGAATGAACTGCGAGAAACCAAGGCCGTGGGCTTCGAGCGCGTCGACAAAGCCGCTGAAGCGCTCGATACGGCTAGAGATCAGGCCGGGTTCTGCCGTCACCACGATAAACCGCTCGTAGCCCTTGTGGATGCACTGGTCCACCGCTTGGTAGGAAGACTCGTAGTTGTCAGTCTTGACCCAGCTCGATGCATGGTCGTATAGCTTGGAATCGATGAACACCAACTGCTTGCCGGCGTCGAGAATCGATTTGCTGACCTCTCTGAACTGCGCGGTCGGCTGGACGATGAATCCGTCGACGCCAATTGCGAGCAGGCGGTCGATATAGGCGAGCTCGTTTTTCTTATCGAAGTTCGAGCTGCAGACCAGCATGCGGTAGCCCTCGTCATCGATAACGCTTTCGATACCCTTGACGATGAGGTTGGAGAAAGTGTTGGTGATGTCGCCGATGATGACGCCGATGAGGTTGCTCTGCTTGGCATTCATGCCGCGCGCCAACGGGCTGGGCTGGTAGCCGGTCTCATCGATTGCGAGTCGAATGCGCTTTTGGGTCTCTTCTGACATGCGGTCCGTCTTGCCATTGAGAAAGAAGGAGACGGTGGTCTTGGAAGTGCCCGCCATCTGGGCGATATCGTTGATGGTGATTCGCTTTTTACCAGCGGCGGTCTTGCTGTTTGCCATAGGGAACTCCAAGGTTAGACACGGTTATACAAACCAGTTTAGCACCGAGTAATGAAAAACACCGGGCACGGCGGTGTTGAATGCCGTGCCCGGTGCAGGAAAAGGGGGCGAATGGAAGCAAAGTGTTGCTTTAGAGGCCCAAGATCTCCTTGACCTTGGCGATAACGACCTCGTTGGTGGCGTTCTCAAAGAAGAGCTCCTGGAAGTGCTCGCCTGCGAGGGCGCCCTTGACCAGGTCGGCGTCCAGGCCGTCGAGGAGCTCGGGGAAGGACTTGAAGTTGTTCTCGCGAACGACGTCCAGGATCTTCTTGTTGCGCTGCTCGGGAACAACGCGGTCCTTGGGGTAGCCCTTGCCGGACTCCTCGCAGAAGAGCTTCTCGAAGGTGTACTGGAGGTTCAGCTCGTTACCCCAGCCGTTCTTGAGGGCGAAGGGCATGGAGATGGCGTTGCCATCGTTGATCTGGGCGAAGGTGTAGGCGTCCAGGGGGTCGGCGACGTGGCCGCAGATGACGCCGGGGAAGCTGTTGAGCGCGAGCATGGCGCCCTCGCCGGTGCCGCAGCCGGTGATGACGTAGTCGACGGCGCCACCGTTGAGCAGGACGGCGGCGAGGATGCCGTTCTGGACGTAGGTGAGCTGGGCGGCGTCCTCAGCGGTGTACATACCATAGTTGTAGACGGTGTGGCCCATGGGCTCGACGACCTTCTTGAGCGCCTCCTCGATGACGGCGTTCTTGGCTGCCTGGCTGTTCTCGTTGATGAGGGCGATCTTCATGATGTTTAGTACTCCTAACTGAAGACTCGGTTTACCCGCGTTTACTTGGTAACTACAGCATCTTATTAGTAAAACGGTTTGTCAAGTAAAGGAATGTAAGTATAGAAGAAACACCACGTTCTTACCGTTTGTTGACCAAATACTACCGTTCACAGTTTAGTAAACTCCATTTCTATTGCGCTAATAGGTGGTGATTGGCAATATACAAACCAGCAAACCGGTTTTGCAAAACACAAACTGGTTTGCTCACCCACATGGAAGCAAGTACGGTTAGGAGGAAGCCGTAGCTGCTTTCAGGAGCGAAAGGAATCTGCACTATGGGTCGTGTGAACACGGAAAAGATCGCAGATCGCGAGCGTTGGTTATCCGCTGCACCACTCACCAAAGAAGAAATCGACCGCGGCCTGGCATGCTGCATCGCCCAAATCGATGCCAACATGGATGCCTTTGGCGTCAAGTTCCCTTGGTCCGCCACCAAGGGCCTGGAGTACCCTATTATCGAGAACATCGAATGGACCGACGGCTTTTGGACCGGCCTGCTGTGGCTCGCCTACGAGGTAACCGGGGACGAGAAGTACCGTGCGCGTGCCATGGAGAACGTTTCGAGTTTCACCAACCGCGTTGAGAACAAGATCGAGCTGGACCACCACGACCTCGGTTTCCTGTACACGCCCTCCTGCGTCGCCGCATACAAGCTCACCGGTGATCAGGGTGCCCGCCGCGCTGCGATCATGGCTGCCGACCAGCTGCTTACCCGCTGGCAGCCCAAGGGGAAGTTCCTGCAGGCATGGGGTCCCACCGACAGCGCCGAGCATTACCGCTTCATTATCGATTGCATGCTGAACGTCCCGCTGCTCTACTGGGCTAGCGAGGAGACTGGCGACCCCAAGTACCGCGACATTGCCGCTATGCACTTCAAGACCACCTGCGACAACATCATTCGCGAGGACGGCAGCGCCTTCCACACCTACTACATGAACCCTGAGACCGGTGGCCCCGATCACGGCGCGACGCGTCAGGGCTACTCCGATGATTCGGCGTGGGCCCGTGGTCAGGCGTGGGGTATGTACGGAATTCCGCTGAATATGCGCTATCTGGGCGATAGGTCCTACCTGGAGACCTGGCGAGCGATGAGCAACTACTTCCTCAATCGCCTGCCCGAGGATTCCGTCTGCTACTGGGACCTCATCTTTGGCGACGGCTCCGGTCAGTCCCGCGACTCCAGTGCTGCCGCCGCGGCGGTCTGCGGCATGATGGAGATGGCTCCCATGCTGGACGCCGATGACGCCGACGCGCCGGTATACGCTGGCGCCCGCGCCGCCATCATGCGCTCGCTGATCAACGGCTACACGTCTGATGATCACGCTCCTCTTCGTCCGATCCTGTACCACGGCGTCTATAGCTGGCATTCCGGCAAGGGTGTGGACGAGGGCAACATCTGGGGCGACTACTACTTTATGGAAGCTTTGGTTCGCAGCAGCAAGCGCTGGAACCCGTACTGGTAGGAGAGGAATTAGCTATGAGCACTCCCAATATCGTTATGGCTCGCGTCGACGAGCGTCTGGTTCACGGCCAGGGTCAGCTTTGGATCAAGGCCCTCGGCGTCAACACCGTTATCGTCGCCGATGACGAGGCTGCAGCCGATCCCATGGCGCAGACCCTGATGAAGACGGTTATCCCCAACAACATCGCGATGCGCTTCTTCACCGTTCAGAAGGTTATCGACATCATCCACAAGGCAGCTCCCGCCCAGACTATCTTCCTGATCGTCAAGAACCCGGCCAACGCTTTGCGCCTGGTCGAAGGAGGCGTGCCCATCACCGAGCTCAACGTTGGCAACATCCACAACGCCGACGGCAAGGAGAAGGTTACCCGCTCCATCTTCGTTGGTCCCGAGGACAAGGCAGCCATCATCGAGATGGCTGACAAGTACGGTGTGACCTTCAACACCAAGACCACTCCCAGCGGCGCCGATGGCACCGTCGAGGTCGATCTGGTTGCTTTCTGCAAGCAGTCCGCGTAGCGCGAAAAAGCCTGCAGTCGCATATATGTACGTGAGATTCAACCTATAAGGAGGAAAGGTGGAAATCTCCCTCATTCAGGCCGTGCTGGTCGGCCTCTGGACCGCGGTATGCTGGTCGGGCATGCTGTTTGGTATCTACTCCAACCGTTGCTTGGTGCTTTCGTTTGGCGTCGGTGTCATTCTTGGCGACATTCCCACGGCCTTGGCCGTCGGTGCGGTTGGCGAGCTTGCATTCATGGGCTTCGGCGTTGGCGCGGGCGGTACGGTTCCCCCCAATCCCATCGGCCCGGGTATCGTCGGTACCCTGCTTGCTATCACGTCTGCTGACGTGACCCCGGAGAGCGCCCTCGCCCTCTCCATCCCCTTCGCCGTGGCGATCCAGTTCCTGCAGACGGCCATCTACACCGCCTGCGCCGGCAACCCCGAGGCCGCCAAGCGCGCCCTCGAGAGCGGCAACCTCGGTAAGTGGCACACCATCGCCAACATCACCGTCGTTCTGTTCGCTATCGGCGGCTTCGCCCTGGGCTTCCTCGCCGCCTATGCCATGCCCCTGCTCCAGACCCTCGTCGGCATGATCCCGGAATGGCTCACCAAGGGCCTGTCCGTCGCAGGCGGAATGCTGCCCGCCATCGGCTTCGCCATGATCATGAGCGTCATGCTCTCCAAGGAGTTCATCCCCTTCGCGCTGCTCGGTTACATCGCCGCCGCCTACCTCAAGCTTCCCGTCGTGGGCATCGCTATGGTCGGCCTTGTCTTTGCCCTCAAGCACTACTTCGATGTTAAGAAGCAGGAGGAGAACGCGCCCGTCGCTGCTCAGGAGGTAAACCACGATGACTGGATCTAACACCGGCGCGGCTCAGACTCCCGTGCTGACCAACCGCGATTACACCAAGACCATGCTGCGCTCCTACTTCCTGCAGAATGGCTTCAACTACAGCAATTACCAGGGCCTTGGCTATGCAAACGTCATCTACCCCGCGCTGAAGAAGATTCACGGCGATGACAAGCAGGCTCTCTGCGAGGACCTGGAGAAGAACAGCGAGTTCTACAACACCAACCCCGTCCTGCTGCCGTTCATCACCTCGCTGCACATTGCGATGGCCGACCAGGGCATGGATTACGACGAGGTCCGCGGCCTCAAGATGGCCCTCATGGGTCCGCTGGCCGGCATCGGCGACTCCCTGTCCCAGTTCTGCATCGCCCCGCTGTACTCCACCATCTTCGCGTCCCTGGCCACTAGCGGCCTGGCCTTTGCGCCCGTCGCCTTCTTCCTGGCCATCAACGCGACCCTGCTTGCCATCAAGACCGTCATGTGCAACCTTGGCCACAAGCTGGGCGCCGCGGTCGTCGACAAGCTCAGCAAGTCGATGAGCCTGATTTCCGAGACCGCGAGCATGGTCGGCGTCACCGTTATCGCTGGTCTGTCCGCTACCTTTGTCAAGATCAACATCGGCGTCGAGTTCGCTGCCGGTGCGGTCGAGGAGGGCGTCAAGCAGTCCACCGTCAACATTCAGGGCATGATGGACAACATCGCTCCGTCGCTGCTGCCCATGTTGTACATGCTCCTCATGTACTACCTCATCAAGAAGCGCGGCTGGAATACCTACAAGCTGGTAATCCTCACGGTTATCATCGGTGTCGCGCTGTCTTGCGCCGGCGTTCTTATCTAAAAGAGCCCACCCCCTTCAAAGCGCCGTTCCAGTTGCACTGGGCGGCGCTTTTTTCTTAGAGTTGTTCGTGCGGTATCCTCGTCCGCACCGTTTCGCATGGGGCGCCAGGCGATGGCGTCGACCGGCGGAACCGAGACAGAAATGGTGAGACCTATGGAACAAACCCAGCAGCCCACTTTGCGCGGAGCCCTTACCGGCCTGGTTCGCCACGCGGGGAGACCCGCTTTTGCCCATGTGGGGGCGGATGCCGCGTTGGGACATGTTCGCGCCGCCGCTGCGACCCTGCGCGTAGGGGAGATGCCCGCTCGCTTGGCGCTGATGGACACGGCTTCGATTGTGAGCCGTGCTGACGACGTGATGCGCGGCGTCTTCTACTTCACCAAACCATGGGACATGGAGCGCTGTGCCACGCCGTTCGAGCTGCCCGCCAATCCGTATGAGATCGACTGGTGCGTGGTGAACAACGACGACGAGGAATGGTGCTTCATGCTCAATCGCATGGACTACCTTGAGGACCTTGCCGCCGCGTTCTTGGTGACCGGAGACGTTGAATACGCCCGCCATGCCCTCGACCTTGTGCTCGCTTGGGTGGCGGCGCATCCGGCGATCGAACCGCGCCTTTCGACCCGCACGCTCGACACGGGCATTCGCCTTCGTAGCTGGGCGCGCGTGCTGCCTGTGCTTGAGTTTGCCGGCGTGCTGGGACTTGATTCCATGGCTCGCATCCTGCGCAGCGCCGGCGACCAGATTGATTACCTGGGGGAGCGCTACCTGCCCAAGTACGAGACCAGCAATTGGGGCAGCATCCAGACCTGCGCCATCGTGGAGACCGTTCTGATGTTGGCGGGCGCCGGCAATGACGAGGGCTGCTACGCGTGGGCCCTGGAGCGCCTGGCGTCCCAGCTGCCCGCACAGGTATACCCGGATGGCGTGGACTGGGAGCTTTCTCCCATGTACCACATCGAGGTCATGCTCTATGTGCTCGGAACCCGCGCCGCTTTGGAGCGCTGCGGTCTTGAGGTCCCCTCTTCGATCGACAACGCCTCGCGCGGGTTGTCCCGGGGCCTGGCCATGCAGACCATGCCCGGCTGCGCCATCGATGCCGTGGGCGATTCCGACCGCCTGGCGGTCAACGGCGTGGTGGCCCTTTCCGCCGCGTTGTTGCGCTCAGGCGAGCTCAAGTACATTTCCGGGGTGGAAACCTTGGACGCCCTTGACCTTATGGCCTACGGCTGCGGTGTGGCGGACGCGCTTTGCGGCGTACCCGCCGTGGTGCCGCAGCAACGCGCCTTTGATGGCGAGGATTCCGGCACGTACACGGCTCGTGGATCGTGGGGACAGCAAGCCAGCGCGGCACTGTTCCTTAACGGCCCCCTTGGCAGCGGACACGGACATAGCGATAACCTGCATGTTTCCTTGTGGGTCGACGGTCTACCCGTGCTGGTGGATTCCGGCCGTTATACCTACCGTGAGGACGTGGATATGCGCCCGTGGCTTAAAGGGCCGTACGCCCACAACGGGCTCATGGTCGATGAATCCTCGTCCAGCACTCCTAAGGGCAGCTGGGGTTATAGCGATTTTTGTCAGCCGCTCAAGACTTATGCGCGCCATAACGGTCGATTCCACTACTGGGAAGGTGCCGTGGTGGAGCACGATCCTTGCGCCGTGCTGGTGCGTAAGGCCCTTTTTATCGACGAGGGCATTTTGGTGGGTTGTGACGAGGCGCATTGCACGGGCAGCCATCAGCTAACGTCTTTGTTCCATTTCGATCCGCAGCTTGAATTGGAGGCGCTTGCTGAAGGAGGTGCGGACGACGCCTACGGGGATTTGGGCGTCCGCTACTCCGTTCGCCATGCGGGCGAAGAGGTCGCCGTGTTCTGTGCCGAGGGCGATTGCACGGTGGAGGAGGGCGAGTGCTCGCTTGATTACAACCAGCTCTCGACTCAGCGGGTCGCAAAGGTGGCGTCCGGGTTTATCGATAGTGCGGTGCGGCTGTGGTGCGTGGTGCCCGCGGGGGTGCGCGTGGAGGACGCGCTGGTGTGGCGTAATGCGGACGAGGCGGTAGGGCGCGACTTGGCAAGCGCCTTGCGCATCACAACGCGCGACGGATCCGTTTACACCGTGGCGCTCTTCCACCGCGAGGCGTATAGCGGCGTCAAGGCGTTTGCGCTGGAGGGCGTCTCCTTCCATGGCAAGGCGGCGGTTGTCTCAGAGCGCGATGGCAACCGAGCGCTTCATCTGATGCGCGCTTAAGATTAAAAATGGTCCGTTGCAATACCCGCCGCGGGAAGGTGCGGGGGTGTTGCAGCGGACAATTCTACAAGGCTAAAACGGTACGCTTCGATACACGTTTGAAAATCGGTATCGGAGCGTGCCGTTCTTTTCTAAAAAGCGGCTCGATGCGTCTACAGCAGATACCCCAACACCATCAGCTGGGTAAGCCCCGGCCAGGGCGAGGGATCGTCGGCGCGAATCAAGTCGCATAGGCGGATCCATTCGATGTCGATGCTGCCCAAATCGACCAGCTGCGGCATGCCGGTCTTCTCGAGGCGCGCGGTGATGTCGGTTCCGTCGGAGCAGACAAGACGTACCTGCTGCCACCAGGAATCGTGCGGAAAGTCCGCACGCAGCACAATGGCAGCCTGCTCAGCGTGGACCGTGCGGCCAAACTGAATCTCAAGATAGGCGTCGTCGCGACCGTTGATGCCCCAGCTCTCATAGGGCCATCGTCCGTGATGGATGCTCTGGAAAGTGCCGTCGATGGCGTTGCGCGCGATGAAGCGCGGGTTGGTGGCGCCCGTATTGGTCACCGCGTGCGGATAGATGGCGGCCTGGTCCATCAGGTCGTGGGAATTAAGGGCGAGGTTGCGGAAGTTGGAGCGCTCGCGCGGATCGAGCGCGCGCGCGTAGCCCCAGTGGCAGTCGCCGGTAAAGGCCTGGATGGGATAACCATCGCGATCGGCTCCAAAGGGGATGGGGAACTCGAAGCGTCCGCCTTTGAGGACGATGACACTTGGCGGCAGGCTCTCGTCCAGCTGAACTTCAAGTTCGATGGAGTCTTGGTCGCTTTCAAGGACGAGGATGTCGCCCGGTTGGTATTCGGAGTAGCGGGTGTCGAGATGCACCAGCGTATCACCGGTGGATGTTCCCAAAACGTCGCCGTCTTTATTGACGAGGCTCAGGGTGATGGTTGCCATGGGGAGTCCTTAGAACGAAGCTGCTTGAGTAAGAACTCGGGCTAGCGAATGCTTGCAGAAGGATGAGGCGCTAAAAAGAGAGCCACGGCGGATAAGGTCGCGCGTGGCTTTGGGTACAGGCGTGGCGGGCGTGTCGGCGCCGCGTTATGCAGGCTGCTTACCGATGTAGGCGAGGATGCCGCCGTCGACGTACAGGATGTGGCCGTTAACGAAGTTGGATGCATCGGAGGCCAGGAAGACCGCGGGGCCCTTGAGGTCCTCGGGGGTGCCCCAGCGGGCAGCGGGGGTCTTGGAGACGATGAACTGGTCGAACGGGTGACGGGAACCATCGGCCTGGCGCTCGCGCAAAGGAGCGGTCTGCGGGGTGGCGATGTAGCCCGGCCCAATGCCGTTGCACTGGATGTTGGCCTCGCCAAACTCAGAGCAGATATTGCGGGTCAGCATCTTGAGTCCGCCCTTGGCTGCGGCGTAGCCGGCGACGGTCTCGCGGCCAAGCTCGCTCATCATGGAACAGATGTTGATGATCTTGCCGTGACCGCGCTCGATCATGCCGGGCAGAACGGCCTTGGCGACGATGAAGGGGGCGTTGAGGTCGACGTCGACAACCTGGCGGAAGTCCTCGACGCTCATCTCGAGCATGGGGATGCGCTTGATGATGCCGGCGTTGTTGACCAGAATGTCGACGCCGCCAAGGTCGCGCTCGATGTTGGAGACAAGCTCGGCAACCTGGGCCTCGTCGGTGACGTCGGCGATATAGCCGCGGGCATCGATGCCGGCCTCGGCGTAGTTGGCCAGGCCTGCCTCGAGTTTCTGCTGGTCGCGATCGTTGAAAGCGATCTTGGCGCCAGCCTGGGCGAGGGCGGTGGCGATGGCGAAGCCAATGCCGTAGCTACCGCCGGTTACCAGGGCGACTTTACCGTCGAGTCGGAAACTGTCCATAGAGAATGCAAAACCGGTTTCTTCTGCCATAATAATGAACCTCCAAGCCGGATTATCGAAAAGTGGGCAGCGTGTAACTGGGGACTGCTGTCCAATACATAGTCAAACTTAGTAAACCGGTTTTGTCAAGCGAGGATTTTGAACTTCCGGCGTGCGGCGCGCAATTCACAAGGTGCACACCGTACGGGTAAAAAACGCGCGTCGTCCCCCAAAGGAAGGGTCGGCGCGCGATTGCGTTTCGGATGAATGAAGGCGGGTGCTGCCGTCGGCCTAGTCCTTCGCGGGCTCCTGTCCGGCTCCCGCCTTGGCGGCTGCGGTGACGGAGGACGTGGCGCTGTTAGCCAGTTGATTGACCTTATCGATCACCTGCTGTTCGGGGTGGTCCTCGGCGTGCAGCGGCAGATCGGGGCGAACCGCGTCGTAGACCAGTTGGATAAACTGGGCAGCGCCGTCGGATGAGAGATGGGTGCCGTCGCCGTCGAACAGATCGTTGCGTCCCTCGCTATAGCCGTACCAATCGATGATGCGAACGTTGGGGTAGCGCTCAGCGGCACGGGCGATGGCCTCGTTGGTTGGCCCAACCCAGGGCTGAGGGCTGCGCGTTGTTATGAAAACCACCACGCGCTTGTCGCCCAGCAGGCTCATCATCTGGTCGATATTCTCGTCCGTAACCAGACCGTTGGTGCCCAGCGCAATAACTACGATCTTGCCCGCTTGATTGCCGGCGATGTACTGCGTTGCCAGGTCAACGCCCGTGGTGAACTGTCGGTTCTTGGCGGCGTCAATGTGGCCGTGGGGAAAGGTCTGCTCAAAATTGGGGATGGTGCGCAGCGACACGGAGTCGCCAATCATCAGCACGTCATACGCGCCGGTGGGAAAACCGTTTTTATCCGTTTCCACTTCGCCTTCGTCCGCGGCGGCGTCCGCAGTTGCGGACGGCTGCTGAGACCCGTCTCCGGCGTTGCCCTCAAGCAGCGCGGCGCCCTCTTCGCTTAGCGCCGAGGTGTCGGGAACAAATACCAGTCCGCCCAGCGCAAGCAGCAGCGTGGTGCCGGCGATGCCAAAGGGAATAACGTGCTTTTGAATGATTTGCAGCGGCTCCTCGCCCTGCCGGACGTGGCGGAAAAACGCTCCAAGCGCTCCGTGCCTAAACGGCGTCTCGATGAAGCGATAGGAGCATTCGGCCACCGCAAGGACAACGGCCAGCTGAATCGCCGTCATCCACCAAGGGGTCTGGCGAATGTCGGCAACGGGGTTCATAAGGAGCAGCAAGGGGTAGTGCCACAGGTAGATGCTATAGGAGCGCTTGCCAATCCAAATGAAGGGCTTGAGTGAGAACAAGCGCACCAACAGGCCATCGTCCTGAACGCAGGAGGCGATAAGCATCATGGTGAAGACGGAGCACAGCAGCATTCCGCCACGGTATTGAAAGGCCGAGTAGCCGTTGCTCATGGTAAATAGGGCAAGCAGGCCGACAAGCCCCGCGGCGCCAACAAGGTCGATGGAAGTGAGGGCGATGGTACCGCGCGCGGGCGTATTGGTGAGAGATTCGGCCATGGTTGCGTCATCGGCGGTGTTTGCCACGGTAGCGTCCGCGCCCTTGAGTGCGCTTTCCTTTCCCGCGGTGGCCTTGACCTTGTTCGCAAGCGAATCCAGGCCCAAGGCGTGCGCCAAGCGTGCGGGAGACATGTCGCGCGGCGGAATAAAGGCAAGCCAAACGCCCAAAAGCAGCGAGAAAACGCGCGTGTCCGTGCCGTAGTAGATGCGGCTGGGGTCAACGGCGGGGTTGTACAGCAGCGTCATGGCGAGCGCGGATGCAGCGGCCAAGCCCAGGACCATGCGGCGGACGGTCGGCTTCTTCACATGCATTGAGAGCAGGCCCAAAAGCAAGGGCGGCCAGATAAGGTAGAACTGCTCCTCGATGGCGAGCGACCAAAAATGCGTAAGCGGAGAGGGGTCGCCCAGGGCGTCGAAGTACGAGACGTTCTGCGCGATCTGCCACCAGTTGTTCACAAAGAAAAGCGAGGGCAGTATGTCCGGCCGCATCTTGGTGAGCATCACGTGATTAAAAAACGTGCACAGCACAATGGTGACCACCATAAGGACGCCAATTGCCGGCAGCAGGCGCCGTGCGCGGCGAATCCAGAAGGACTTAAGGTCAATGCGCCCACTCTGCTCGAATTCGTTCAAAAGAAGGCGCGTGATAATGTAGCCGGAGATCACAAAGAACATGGTGACGCCAAGTAGGCCGCCTTGAATCCACGTGAAGTTAAGGTGGTACAGAACCACGGCAGCAACCGCCAGCGCACGGATGCCGTCGAGTGCCGGCAGGTAGCGCGATCTGCTGCCTTGCGGCTTTCCTTTTGGCATCCTTGACGCCTGCGCGTGTGCGTGTTCGGTTTTTGGACGATGCCCGGCGTGTCGCCCTGCCTGCGCAGCCGGCCTGGTTTGCGACGCGGTCGGCCTGGTTTGCGATGCGTGAGGACGGGAGGCGTGATGGGCGGCCCGGGCGGCTTGGGGCGCCGCCTGAGGCGTTGGCCGGGGCTCGGGCTGGTCCGCGGAGGTATGGGGTTCTAGCTGCTGTTCATTCATATGCTGTCCATTGGGTGTGGCGGGGTGCGGTTTTGGTACGGATTGGGTGCGAGTCGACGGTGTAAAAACGCCCCCTTGCGCAGGCTTGCGGCAAAGGGGCGTCCCGGGTTTTCGTGTGCGTTAGAACTTGACCTTGGGCGCCTCGCGAGCGGCCTCGGCGGCTTCAAATCCAGAGCGCTCCTTAAACTGGAAGACACCGGCGAAGATGTTTCCAGGGAAGGTCTGGATTGCGTTGTTGTAGTTCAGCACACAGTCGTTGTAGCTCTGGCGGGCGTAGGAAATCTTGTTCTCGGTATCTTCAAGAGAGCTCTGCAGCTGGGCGAAGTTGGCGTTTGCCTTAAGGTCGGGGTAGGCCTCGGCGACGGCAAAGAGCTGGCGAAGCGCGCCGGAGAGGACGTTGTCCGCGGCGATCTTGTCATCGGGGCTCGAGGCGGATACGGCGGCGTTGCGCGCGGAGACCACGGCGCCAAGCGCCTCCTTCTCGTGCGCGGCATAGCCCTTGACGGTCTCTACTAAGTTAGGGATAAGGTCGTTGCGGCGCTGCAGCTGCGTATCGATGTTCTGCCATGCGTTATCGATGCGATTGCGCAAGGTGACCATGTTGTTGTAGATGCCGGCGACGGCGATGCCGATCGCAACAAGGACGATGATTCCAATAATCCAGCCCATGAGTTACCCCTGTCCTGCTCACGCGGTCGATAGTGCGCGATATATAGATGCTTCATAGTATAACCGCGTGCGCAAAAGGCGCCAGACGGTGGGGTCGAAAGCGCGGTCGCGCCACACTCGAGACCGGCGTTCCCCTCACGCCGCGCGAAGCACTGCTCGCCGCAGCCGTTCCGGGAGAGCCAAAAGATTATTCTCGTTAGAAAAATCTTTTATCACACAGAAATTGTTCGTTGACAATTGTTTTCTAAAATACAAAATCTATGAATAGCTGCATATGTTTCCATAAAGATCGGGGAATACGATATGGATCTTCGCGTGCGTAAGACGTATAGCGCGCTCATTGCCGCATGCACGGACCTTATGTCTGACATGCGCTTTGAGGACATTACTGTTGCCATGCTGTGCGACAGGGCAATGATTAGGCGCACCACCTTCTACAAGCACTTTGCTGACAAATCGGAGTTCTTCTCCTTCTACGTCGACAGCCTGCGCGGCGATATGGTCGAGCGCGGTCGCCTTGCCGTCGACGAGCTCGAACCCGGCGTCGCCCACACCGCTTTTGCGGAGCGCGCTGCCATTCTGGACGCCATGGCAGATTACTTCCTTGAGCATGAGACGCTCATGGACAACATCCTTAGCAGCTCTACCTGCGGCATGATGCTTGTGGTGATTTGTGAAAAGATGGCCCAGTCCTTTAGTGAGAAGGCCGCTCGCGACTTGAGGATAGAGGCTCCCGGCCCGGATGACTTGATCTGCCGTTGCGAATTCGCTGCCGGCGGCATCATCCGCCTATTGCTTTTGTGGTGGGACCAAGAGGACCGTCGCTCTGGTAAAGATGAGTTTGTGCGCACGTGCAACCAGCTTGCCGAGCGCCTGCTGGGCGAATAGGTAAAAAGCGCGCCGGGCTTGAGAACGGGCCCGGCGCGCTTGATTTTTACATGGCGGAGAGAGGGGGATTCGAACCCCCGGAACGCTTGCGCGCCCAACGGTTTTCAAGACCGCCGCATTCAACCGCTCTGCCATCTCTCCGTGTTTGGTAATGATAGCATCGAATCATAGAAAATGACGAGAAGGGGTTCGATGCTTCAACAAGATACACGCGGTGCCGCAGCGGGCGGCCAGCGCGCCGCAGACGAACGCTTTATGCAAGAGGCCCTGGAGCAGGCGCGAGCCGCTGCGCGCGCGGGCGAGGTACCCATTGGCGCCGTGGTGGTTTACAACGGCGAGGTTATCGCCCGCGCTCACAACCTGCGCGAATGCAATGAGGACCCATCTGCCCATGCGGAGTTTTCGGCCATGGTGGAAGCTTCGCGAGTACTGGGCCGCTGGCGCCTGGCGGGCTGCACGGTTTACGTGACGCTGGAGCCGTGCCTCATGTGCGCGGGCCTTATGGTCAACGCGCGCATAGACCGGTGCGTCTATGGAGCAGCGGACCCCAAGGGCGGTGCGCTGGGGAGCCTTTATAACCTCAATAGCGACCAGCGCCTCAACCATGCGTTCTCGGTAACCAAAGGTGTGCTTGAAAATGAGTGCGCAGCCCAGTTGAGCCGGTTTTTCTCCCAAGTTCGCGCCCAGCGCGCGCAGGGCGAGCGCGACCTTGTTGTTCCGGATGATTACCCCCGGCGCCAGCAGGGAGCATCCATGGCCGCCGCGGACCCAGGCGTTCTGGAGCCAGCCATTGTTGTGGCGAGTGATTCGTTTAAAGGCTCTGCTACCAGCGAGGAGGCGGAGCGCTGGATTGCCACGGGCGTGCGCCGCGTATTCCCCAATGCCAATATCACGTGTATTCCCTTGGGCGATGGCGGCGAGGGCACGGTTGACGCCGCGTGCGCGGCGCTGGATGGAACCTATCGCGTTGTCCAGGTTGCGGACCCCATGGGCAATCCCGTAAAAGCGCGCTACCTGATGACGGCGGCAGGCCAGGCGGTTCTCGAGATGTCGTCTGCCGCAGGCATAGAGTTTTCCGATTGCACGCATGATGCCGCCCTGCGAGCTTCCACCTATGGAGTGGGCCAGCTGGTCATGGATGCCATAGGCGCCGGCGCGAACGCTATCTACCTGGGGTTGGGGGGCAGCGCCACCACGGACGGCGGACAGGGCTTTTTGCGCGCTCTGGGCGCCCGCGTCCTGGACAAGGAAGGGCGAGACGTGCCGTGGGGGCTCGCGGGCTTGGAGCGCGCCGCAGCCTTGGATTTGGAGCCCGCGCTACGCGCGCTCGCGGGTGTAGAGCTTGTGGCCCTTACCGACGTGAGCAACCCGCTGGTGGGGCGCCGCGGCGCGGTGCGCGTCTTTGGCGAGCAAAAAGGTTTGGCAGACCTGCCCACCCCGCGCGGGGCGGATCCAACCACCTATGCATCCTACGATCGCTGGATGATCGCCTTTGCCCGCCTGCTTGATGATGCGCGCGAGCGCCATGCCCACCTGCTGCCCGAACCTTTGTCCAAAGCAAGGCGCTTTGGCAGCGTGGCGGGGGTTCCTGGGGCGGGCGCCGCGGGCGGCATGGGCGCAGCGGTGCTTGCGTGCGGAGGCTCCCTTACCTCTGGGGTCGAGGCCATGCTCGATCTGCTCGATTTTGACAACCTTATTCGCGATGCAGACCTGATCATTACGGGCGAGGGCGCCGTGGACGGCCAAACGGCTGACGGGAAGGCCCCCGTGGGCGTGGCGAGGCGGGCGAAACGCCAGCACAAGCCGGTGGCCCTGATCGCGGCGTCGCGAGCCTATGAGCTGGACCCGGTGTACAAGCGCGGCGTCGATGTGGTGGTGACGGCGCTGCGCAGGCCCATGCCGCTTGATCGCGCCATGCAGCCTCGCGAGACGCGCCATAACCTGGTGTGTGCGGGCGAGACGGCGGCGCGAGCGCTGCTGCTGGGGCGCTAGGCCGCGTTACCGTTTGCCGTGGCGGTGCGGTATGGCGCGCCGAGCGTGATACCATGCAGTACGCAAGCGTTAAAAAGGGGGGCAACATGACTCAAGAGAAATGCATCGACTTTGACCAGGTCATTGATCGCAGGCACGACGCATGCAGCTACTCCAGCAAATGGAGCACGTCTCGAGAGATCGCGGAGCACTGCGGCTTGCGCGAGATTACCGATGACCATATTGCTCTTTTTACGGCAGACATGGACTTTCGCTGCGCTCCCGCCATTTTGGATGCGCTGCACGCGACGGTTGACCATGGCATTTTTGGCTACAGCACCATCGATGGCTGCCCGGCCTATGCGGACGCCGTGCGTGATTGGTTTGCGCGTCGTGACCAATGGACCATCAACACGGATTTGATGCTGTATTGCCCGGGCACCGTCCGAGCGCTGGAGTATGCTGTCGAAGCTTTTACCGAACCGGGTGATGGCGTTATTATCCAGCGTCCCGTCTACCCGCCCTTTACTCACAGCGTTGAGGAGCTTGGGCGCAACGTACTCAACAACCAGCTTATTCGCCACACTAATCAAGATGAGTGCGGCGACTTGTACTACGCCATGGACTTTGACGGCCTGGAGGAGCTGGCCCAGCGAGATGACGCCAAGCTCATGATTTTGTGCAATCCCCACAACCCCGTGGGCCGCGTTTGGAGCGTGGACGAGCTTGTTCGCGTGGCGGATATCTGCACGCGCAACGGGGTGATGATCATCGCGGACGAGATTCACGGCGACCTGTTGCGCGCCGGCGTGAAGGTGCATCATTTGGCTCAGGTGGTGCCCCACGCTCGCGTGATGACGTGCACCGCGGTGAACAAGACGTTTAACTTGGCGGGTCTTGCTGCCACCAACCTGGTGTTCAGCGATGCAAAGGACAAGGCTTTGTTCAGCCGCGTTTTGGGCCATGCCGATCCCAGCCCCTTTGCCATCAGCGCGGTGATCGCTGCGTATAACCAGGGCGAGGAGTGGGTTGACCGGTGTTGCGCATATATTGACCGGAATATCGACGACGTGATTGATTTCTTTGGGCGCGAGTTGCCGGACGTGGGCGTGCGTTGCCCCGAGGGCACCTATATTTTGTGGTTTGACTTTACCCAGCGTTGCCGCGCGCTGGGCATTGATGGGGACGAGTTGCATCGTCGTATCTACGAGGAGGCAAAGGTCATCTTGCAAGACGGCCTTAATTTTGATCCGGATGGCGGCGAATTCTTCCAGCGCATGTGCGTGCCCAGCCCGCGTTCCGTGTTGATGGAAGCTTGCGAGCGCATTGCCGCCGTGCTGGCGGAATAGGGCCTTGTGCCAAGCGAGGGGGCGGTGCTTGCATCCGAGCGTGTTCGGCGCGTTGCGCCTCAGAACGCTCTGATGCAAGCACCGCCCCCTCTTTGCGTAGCCGCGGCTCCGTTCGCCGCGGCTATCGCGGGATGGGCCACGTGGCGATGTTGCGTGGCGGGCCTGTGCTATGCCGCAGCCTTTTCGCGGGTGCGGAGGTTGGTGATGAAGAGCAATACCATCAGCAGGATGGAGATGCCAAGCGATGTCGCTATGCCCAGGCTCATGGTGGCCATCACGGATGTGAGCGTGCCGAAAACAGCGATGCCAATGGCGCCGCCAACCTGGCGCATGGCGTTGAAGACGGCGCTGGCGATGCCGCTGTGCTGGGCATCCGTGCTTTTAAGTACCAGGTTTGCCAAACAGGGCGTGTTGATGCCGCCGCCCATGCCCGCCAGGCACACGGCCAGGGCGATTAGAGGGGCATCGAGCACGTCTAGGCCCGCAAATACTATGATGAGGCCGTAGCCCAGCGTGAGGAGCGCCGTGCCCACCATAAGGGCGAAGCGCGAACCGCGCGCACCCGCCAAACGGTCTGACATAAGGTTGCCAAAGGCGCCGGAAAACGCGCTGGGAATAAAGGACAGGCCGCATACAAGCGGGGATAGAGAGAGCTCTTGCTGCAAGAAGAGCGTGCTAAGGAAGACACATCCGTTCCAGCTGAGGATCATCGAGAAACCGCCCAGCAGCGCCAAGCGAATTCCCGCGGAACTGAATAGCGACAAGGGCATCAGAGGTGATGCGACGCGCGACTGCGAGAAGATGAACAGGGCGAGTCCGACCGCGCCCGCAATGAGCAGGGCCATGGGGATAGTTTGGGTAAAGCCCTGCGCCCCGCTCTCGATAATGCCGCCCACAAGACAGGTGAGCGCCACAATCGCCAGGATTTGGCCGATTAAATCCACTGGCTGCGGTACGCGCGGCGAGGTGGCAAGCTTGCCGCTCATAAGAAGAATAGCCAGGCAGATGGGGATGTTGACGGAAAAGACCAAGCTCCAGTGAATAGGGACCAAAAGGCCTCCCAGCAGAGGTCCCACCGCGGTGGCGGCAGATCCGCCAATGCCCCATGTGGCGAGCGCACGCCTACGATGGTCCTCTGTGAGGTACGCCTCATTGATGAGCGACATGGAGCTGGGCAGGATCAGCGCTGCGGCGACGCCCATGAGGGCGCGGCCGAGGACAAGCATCTCTACCGAGTTGGCGAGCGCGCAGATGGCGGAGCTAAGGGCGAACCCGGCGGTCCCGCAGATAAACGCACGCTTGGCTCCAAAACGATCTGACAGGTTGCCGGCGAGTAGCAGAAGCGTTGCGAACGGCAGAGTGTAACCGTCTACAATCCACTGCTGCGCGGCCAGGCTGGCACCAAGCTCCTCTTGGATGGAGGGCAGCGCCAGGTTGGTGATAAGAGTGTCCATGCAGGCGAGAAACATCGCGGAGGATGCGACGATGGTCGCCGTTGGATTGTACGGCGTCGCTGCCGGCGTTTTGGTTTTGGCTGCGGGCGTGGTTGCGGTTTGGGCTGTCGTGCTGGATGTGCTTGAAAGAGTTGATGTGCTCATGCTGCGTGTTCGCTCCCGAATGTAGTGCTGGTGGCCGTCGCCGACGCCAATTGGGCGGACTTTGGCCAAGGTTAATCCAGCGCTCTATTGTGGCGCTTGTGCTTGTGGCGAAGGCTGTTGTGAGCGAGCGTTTATCAAACGATAACGCGGGGCATGTGAAAGGACTCGTCCATACTATTGCGGGCGACTTACAAGGATGGGTCGCAGGCTCGGCGGTTGCGATGATGATGTGCCCGCGCGGAATTGCATCTCGACTTATGCACCCCAAATAGGGTAGGATAGCTTTTGCACGCCTCGCGCGTTCAATGGGTTCGGGTGACGATATGTTCCGAATCTGGTCAGGTCCGGAAGGAAGCAGCCATAAGGAGCCTCTGCCGGGCACCCGTTCCCATTGAGCACACGGGGCGTTTTTGCGTTAAGGGGTGTCTTGCGCTCAATTCCGGCGCGGTCGCTATCCCTTGAGCGTAGCTTGGGGGCTGGTGCTAAGCAAGGCGTCTACCAGCGCGTTATCCTCGTCATCGTCCGATCCTAAGGGCAGGCCGCACGCTTCGAAGAAATGACTGCCCGCAAACTGCCGAGCGCGAAAGGATTCGTGCTCGCCATCGTCCAAGTAGCGAATGCGGCTGCGACAATCCGTGGTGCCGCAAAAGAGGGCGCCGCGCTTGGCGACGTAATCCAGGTAGAGGGGCGAGTCGCTCCACAGCATTACGCCGGCCATGTTCTCAAGTTCGTAGGCCACGGCGTACTGCTGCCAGGCGATGCCGCGCTCGCGTACGTATTTATCGAGCACGGTGGCCATGCGGGTGACGCGGCGCAGGGTGTCGCGCGCGTCTATCAACCGGTTCTCATCGTCCACGGCAAGCCCTGCGGCGCGCAGGCGCATGTTGGCGCGTTCAAGTTCCCTGCCATCCAACAGCACGGCGGGCACGGTGAGCTTGATTGACTCGTCCCCAAACAGCTCGATAGCGGAGTGGACGTCCAAGGCGCCCGCCAGGGCGGACGCGCGGATAATACGTGAGTCATGCGCGTGCTGCACGTGGCAGCCCATGCCGCGATCGGTAAAGACCTTGCGCATGGTGGCGACGTGCTGGTTGATGTCGCTGCGTGACGGGGCCTCTGCGGCGTGCTTGCTCATGCGGTAGAAATAAAGGTCGAAAAGGGGTGTTGGGTTGGAAGGCTTGGGCGCGGCGGGCGCGTGGCCCTGTGCGGCAAAGAAGCGGTCTGCCGTTGGATAGTAGACGGATCGCTGGCAGAACCCCGCGATCTCGCCACGGCGCTTGGTAGCCTTGCCGTAGAGCTCTACCAGCGCGGGGCTTTGGGCCGGCCCGGAAGTGGAACCCTCGCGGACCTCTACAATGCCGTTGGCGATATAGGGAGGGAAGTTTCCCTCTGCAACTTGCATGACCAGCACGCCTTGCGAGGCGTTGGCGGGGTCGCAGATAAAGCGTGCGTCAAAGTGGGGTATGGGCGAGACGTGGCGCCGGCACAGCTCGCCGATGATCTGGCTAAAGTCCGCATTGGGCTTGGGGATGGGGCAGATGGACTTGTCATCGTCCGCAATGCCCACTACCAGCCAGCCACCGCGCGAGTTGGCGAACGACGCGATGATCTTGGGGATCTTCTTTTGCACGGATGCGTTGTAGGAGCGCTTGAACTCCAGCGCGAAGCCTTCGTCCAAATCTGCAAGCTGGGCAAGGTCATCCCACGTAACTTGGGCGAGCGTTTTGGGCTTGCCGCTGGCGGTGCGAAACGGACTGAACATGGCGGCCCCTTTGAGCGTGACGGCGCATTTGAGGATATGGTACCCGCGTCAGGGCGATGCGTTTCTCATTGGTTTCCAAGGCACGGGCACCGTGTTTTACCGGATGGGTGCCTGCGCGCTGGCATATCATTGATGGGTCCGTGAATTCCAATGAGCAGCGAGGCGTTTGATGCTGAACCTGTTGAGGCGTTTTTCCGGCGCGTACCGCCGGTATTTCATCATAGGGCCCCTGGCCAAGCTGGTAGAGGCGTGCTTTGACCTTATTACGCCGCTGGTGGTGGCAAGCATGATCGACAACGGCGTGGGCGCGCGCGACATGGATTCTGTGGTGCGCCACGGGTTGGTGCTGGTGGCGATGGCCGTGGTGGGCATCTCGGTCACGCTGGTTTGCCAAAAGGTGGCCGCGCTGACGTCGCAGGGTATGGGTACGGACATGCGCCGCGAGCTTTATGCGCACATCAACTGTTTGTCCTTTGCGGACCTTGATCGCTTTGGCACGCCGTCCCTCATCACCCGCATCACCAACGACGTCAACCAGGTGCAGCTGGCCATTGCCATGACTATACGCATGTTGATTCGCTGGCCGTTCTTGGCGGTGGGCTCCATGGCGGCCGCGCTGTTGATCGATGTCCGCCTGGGGCTGATCTTTTTGGTGACCACCCCGCTTATCGCCGTGGTGTTCTGGCTGGTCATGGCTAAGAGCGTGCCGTATTTTAAGAGCATGCAGGCAAAGCTCGACCACGTTGGCCTGGTGCAGCGCGAAGGGCTTTCCGGCGTCCGCGTGATTCGCGCGTTCTCCCGCGAGCAGCACGAGCGCGAGCGTTTCGCCGCCGCCGCTGCCGACCAGGCGCAGACCGCCATCGCGGTGGGCAAGCTGTCGAGCGTGCTTAATCCCGTGACCTTTTTGGTCATGAACCTGGGGGTGTGCGCCATTTTGTGGAGCGGCGGCGCGGCGGTGAACGTGGGCGACCTTACCCAGGGCCAGGTGATCGCGTTTGTGAACTACATGACCCAGACGTTGCTCTCTATTGTGTACGTGGCCAATATGGTGGTGATCTTTACCAAGGCAAGCGCCAGTGCGTCGCGTATCAACCAGGTGCTGGCGTGCGAGCCGTCCATCACGGATACCGCTTCCGCCCCGGTTGCGCTCCCCGCGTGCGCGCTCGAGGCCGCCGCGGTGTCGGCGCTGCGTTTTGACCACGTGGGTTTTCGCTACGGCTCCGCCTCTGCAGATGCGCTGGACGATATCACCCTGCAGCTGCCCGTTGGCGGAACGCTGGGCATCATCGGCGGTACGGGCTCTGGCAAATCCACGTTGGTATCGTTGCTGCCGCGCCTGTATGACGTGGCCCGCGGTGGCGTGGAGGTATTTGGCACGGACGTGCGCGCCTGGCCGCTGCACCAGCTACGCGGCGTTATAGGCATGGTGCCCCAGACGGCGCAGCTGGTCTCCGGCACGGTGCGCTCAAACCTGTGCTGGCGCAAAGCGAATGCGGATGATCGCGAGCTCTGGCGTGCCCTCGAGGTTGCCCAGGCGGCCGATTTTGTTCGTGCGCTCGAGGCCGGCTTGGATGCCCCGGTAGAGGCGGGCGGCAAGAACTTCTCCGGAGGCCAGCGCCAGCGCCTCACCATCGCCCGCGCTCTTGTGGGCGACCCCAAGATCTTGGTGCTTGATGATTCGTCCTCCGCGCTCGACCTGCAAACGGACGCCCGCTTGCGCCGTGCCTTGCGCGAGCTTGCCGCGAGCTCCGCGAAGGATCCTCGTCCAGATGCGCCCGTGCCCCTTACCACGGTGATCGTGTCGCAGCGCGTGTCTTCCGTGCGCGACGCGGACCTTATCTGCGTTATGCGCCGTGGCTGTGCGGTGGGTCTGGGTACGCATGCCCAGCTGCTTAGCACCTGCGACGTCTACCGCGAGATCTGCGAGTCCCAGCTTGAGCGCGAGGAGGTGGCGTAGCATGAACCCGTATACATCTACCGGATCGGTGTCGACTGTCGCGTCGAACATCGCGGGTGGGTCATCGTCCAAAAACAACGTCCGCGCCGCCGGCGTGCTCGCGCCCGCCGTGCCCCTTACCACCAAGCAGGTGACGCGGCGCCTCATGGCCTACGTGCGCCCACATGCGGCGTCGTTCGCAACGTCGTTTGTATCCGCCGGCCTCTCCGTGGTACTGCAGCTTTACGTGCCCATTGTGGTAGGGCGCGCCATCGACCTCATCATAGGCATGGGCCGCGTTGACTTTGCCGCCTTGGCACCGCTGCTGGTCCAGCTTGCCCTGGTGGTGCTTGCTGCCTCTGCCCTGCAATGGGTGCAGGGGTATTGCGTCAACCTGCTTACGTACCGCTGCGTGCGCGATATGCGCGTGGACGCCAGCGAGAAGATCGGTCGCATGCCCATCAGTTTCATCGATGCGCATCCGCACGGTGATTTGATCTCGCGTGTGGTCAACGACGTCGACCAAATTGGCGACGGCCTGCTGCAGGGGTTCAACCAGCTGTTCACCGGCGTGGTGACCATTGTGGGAACGTTGCTGTTCATGCTCTCCATCTCCGTGCCCATGGCCGTGGTGGTTGTGTTGGTAACCCCGCTTTCTATAATGGCGGCCACGCTGATCGCCAAGTTCTCCAACAAGAGCTTTGCGGCACAGCAGCGTATCCAGGGTCAGCTGGGCGCCCATATCGAGGAATACGTGGGAAGCCAGCGCTTGGTGAGCACGTTTTGCTACGGCGACCGCGCACAGGAGCGCTTTGACACCATGAACGGCGAGCTGTACACGGCGGGCGAGCGCGCGCAGTTTCTAAGCTCGCTTTCCAACCCCGGTACGCGCTTTATCAACAACCTTATCTACGCGGCGGTCGCGGTTATTGGCTGCATGTGCGTCATCACCGGATGGCCGGCCCCGCTCACGGTGGGCGGCGTGCAGACCTTCTTGTCATACGCCAACCAGTACACCAAGCCGTTTAACGAGGTCACCAACGTCATCACCCAGCTGCAGACCGCCTATGCTTCCGCCCGTCGCCTGTTTGCACTGCTCGATGCGGACGAGGAATCGCCGGAGAAGGCTGATCGGGAGGCTCTGGCAGCTCCTGCCGTTCCGTCTGTCGGTTCCGCCCTGCCTGCCGAGTTTGCCAGGCCTGCCCAGCTTGCCGGCCCTGCCAGTTCTGCCCGCGGCGAGGTGGTTTTTGACCACGTCAATTTCAGCTATACGCCGGAGCGCCCGCTGCTGCAAGACATCTGCATCCACGCCGCCCCCGGCCAGCGCATTGCCCTGGTGGGACCCACTGGCTGCGGCAAGACCACCCTTATCAACCTACTGCTTCGCTTCTACGATGTGCAAGGGGGGCGCATAGAGCTCGACGGCGTCGACATCGCCTCCTACGCTCGTGCGGACCTGCGTTCGCGCTTTGGCATGGTCTTGCAAGATACCTGGCTGTTCGAAGGCACCGTGCACGACAACATCGCCTACGGCCGCCCGGGCGCAACGCGCGAGCAGGTTGAGCGGGCGGCTGTCCGGGCGCATGCGGACGGTTTCATCAGCGCACTGCCCCGGGGGTTCGACACGGTGATAGGCGAGGGCGGAGGCACGTTGTCGCAAGGCCAGCGGCAGCTGCTGTGCATCGCCCGCGTCATGCTCTGCGACCCAGAGATCCTGCTGCTTGATGAAGCGACCAGCTCTATTGACACCCGTACGGAGGTGCAGGTGCAGGCGGCCTTTGACGAGCTTATGCACGGTCGCACCAGCTTTGTGGTGGCGCATCGCCTCTCCACCATCCGCGAGGCTGACTGCATCTTGGTCATGCGCGATGGTCGAATCGTCGAGCGCGGTACCCACGAGCAGCTGCTTTCCCAGGGCGGGTTCTACGCGGAGCTCTATAACAGCCAGTGGGTGGACGAGTAAGGACTGCGGGGTTTAATGGAGGGCCGCAGCCGTTTCACGGGATGCGCACCGGCGCCTCGCGCCTCGGGGCATCCCTTGGAAAGCAGCTGCGGCCCTGTTGATAGCGGCCTCAACACGCGGCTTCAATGCGCGGTCGCCAGCGCTGTGGGCAGGCACGGCTGGGGTGCCGCTGCTGCCTTGCTGAAAACGGCCTCCGTTCGCGTTCGCTTGCTGGTTTTGGCCTTCAGTTGGAGTTGGTGCTGCTGAAATCGCCCTTCAGTTGGACTTGGCGTGGTCTCTTGCGAGGCTGTCTTTGAAGAAGTCGCAGGTAGGAGCGGTGCGTCTTCAGATACTTCGATGCCGCAAGTCCAACTGGACCTCGTTTTTAGAGCTACGGGTGAAACGGAGCTCGATTTCAGCAGAGTCCAAGTCCAACTGGACCTCGTTTTTAGCAGCAGTTCCAACTGAAGATCGTTTTTAGCGTGCTCGGCCGGAGGGCAACTCTAACTGAAGGCTGTTTTTAGCAAGGGCGCGGATCAGCGGAATCCCAAACCCCGCGCACTGTCTTTGCGCTGTGCATGCATGGCAACTTAGGCCAGCATCTTGATGAGCATGCCGATGCCGATGCCGATAGCACCGCCCACAGCGGCGCCGAGGGTGATCTTCAGGCCGTTGATCACGCCCTTCTTCCACGGCTTCATCTCGCGCGCGTGCTGTCCGGCAGGCGTGTCGCGGTCCACGTGTTCACCGCGGCTGAATGCCAAAACCTCGCGATAGGTGGCCAGGTCATGCTGCTTCTTCAAGCGCTCTAGGTTGGCGAACGCAATCAACATCACAAACAGGGACGCAAGCGCGAACACCACCGTGGGGATCGTGTGCTCGCCCCATCCCCATTCGTATTGGAAAGCGCCCCAGATTCCCAGCAGCAAAAAGGCCGCTGCGCTCACTACCGCCACCGTCGAGAGGTTGTTGTACTTCTTGACCGCTGCATCCATTACCTGTGCCATGGTTTCCACGTCTCCTTTGATGAGGGAGTCTACGGTCACCCCAAACACGTTCGAGAGCAGAAGCAGGCTCTGGACGTCCGGATACGTGCGCCCGCACTCCCAGTTGCTGATGGTCTGGCGCGACACGTAGATGCGCTCCGCCAGATCGTCTTGGGAGAGGCCCAGCTCCTTGCGGTGCTCCTTGATGTGCGAGCCCAGCTCCATGCTCCTGCTCCTTGGGGGTCGGGGTGACCCCTGTCGAGAGTCACCATGGCATTGACGGGGGAATCGTACCATCAAAGGTGTTTATAGCGCCTTCTCACAAGGATGAAAAACCTCGTCAAAATGCTTTATACATGCCTCTGAGCTGCAGACTTTCTGCAGCGCCGCATCTTTTCTCGCGCGCGAGGGTCGGTGGGTCCGGACCCTGGCAGCACGCCCTTTACCCTATGAGCCGGCGCGGCAAAATCCCAAAAAATCTCTTGCACTGTGTATGCGTGTGTATATACTGTACTTAACGAGTATATACACTATGCTCAGTAGCGGGCGGTGCCGACGGGCGCCAACCGCGAGTCGCTCGAGACGTCGGGCGGCGGGCCGCCACCGACTGGGGGACGCCCCGCGGCGGCGGTATGTAGGGAAAGGGACCAACAACGTGGAACTCATCATTTCAAACTCCAGCAGCAAGCCCATCTACGAGCAGATCACCAGCCAGATCAAGGCGCAGGTCATCGCGGGCCAGCTGGCGGAGGGCGAGCAGCTTCCGTCTATCCGCGCGCTGGCAAACAGCCTACGGGTGAGCGCCATCACCACCAAGCGTGCCTATGCGGACCTGGAAAGCCAGGGCTTCATCGAGACCGTTCAGGGCAAAGGCAGCTTTGTCGCCGGTGGCAACAAAGAGCTCATCCGCGAGGAGCATCTGCGCGAGATCGAGGGGTATCTCTCCCGCGCGGTCGAAGCCGGGCGCGACCTGGGCCTTGAGCCGGTGGAGCTGCGCGAGATGCTCGACCTCCTGCTCGATCAGGACGAGTAGCCCTCGCTGTGAGCGCAAGCCCACCTCGTCCACCTTGTCCAAGCCAAACCAACACGTAATCCAGCCATACCAAGGATGGAGACCATGAACCAAGTAACTGCTGCCGCGCCCCTTATCCAGGCAAGCGGCCTTACCAAGCACTATCCCGGCTTCTCGCTCGCGGGCGTCAACGTCACGGTCGAGCCCGGCCAGGTGGTGGGCTTTGTCGGCAAGAACGGCTCCGGCAAGTCGACCACCATCAAAGCCCTGTTGGGCCTCATCTCGCTGGACGCCGGCCAGGCAAGCGTCCTGGGCTACTCGCCCCGCGATCTTGCGAACACGGCATCTGCCAGGGCGAAAGAGCAGGTGGGTGTGGTGTTCGACACCATCTCCCTGCCGGGTCACCTTAAAATCGAAGAGGTGGGCAAGCTTATGGCCCGCGCGTATTCAACCTGGGATGCCGCCGGCTTTCAGCAGCGCCTTCGCGCCGCGGACCTCGACCCCAAAAAAGCCGTCAAGGACCTATCCCGCGGCATGGGCATGAAGCTCTCTCTTGCCTGCGCGCTGTCGCACAACCCTCGCCTGCTCATTTTGGACGAGGCGACGGCGGGCCTTGATCCCATGGCACGCGATGAGGTGCTCGATGCACTGCGCGATTTCGTGGCGGTCGAGGATGCCCAGGGCAACCCCGTGAACGGCATCCTCATGTCCAGCCATATCACCAGCGACCTGGATAAGATTGCGGACACGGTGCTTTGCATCGACGCCGGGCGTCCCGTCTTCAACATCGCTAAGGACGAGGTCTGCGACCTCATGGGCGTCGCCCGCTGCCGCGCCGCGGAACTTGAGCAGATCGCTCGTTCCGGTGTCATCGCCCCTGGGGCCATGCGCATCATGCGGCAGGATTACGGCATCGACCTGTTGGTGCCCGATCGCTTCGCGTTTGCGGAAAGCTTTCCGTCCATCCCGTGCGACCGCATGGGCATCGACGAGTACATGGTGCTCATGATCAAGGGCGAGCGCTACTACTAGCCACGTTGTGCTTGCGGCTTCTTATCTGCGCTTCTTTGGACGATGTCCTTGTCCGCTCTCGCTTCCTTTTGAAGGGACTCACTATGAAAAAGGCTTTTTTGGTCGAGCTGACGGTGCTCACCGGTTACATCAAGCAGCTTTTGCCTATTGCGGCGATTACGGGCGTTTTCGTTGCGGCGGGCATGGGCACCACGGTCGCGCTCGCCGGTATCTTTGTATGCATGTTCTGCATGATGGGATCGATGGCTGCCAGCGCGTACGATGACGCGAGCAACTGGGGTGCCTATCGCCTTACGCTACCTTTGTCCCGCCGCGACGTGGTGCTTGGCCGCTACGCCGCCGTGGTGGTTATGGGTGTCCTCGGCATCGCGATGGGCGCGCTGGTACAGCTGCTGGCGGCAACGGTGGGTGCCCTTGGCATCTTACCGTCTGAAATCGGCGGCATGTTCGTCATGTCTCCCGATGATGTCCTTGCAAGCATATTTGGAGTGTTCTTCTGCTTGTTGATGGGCATGACCGCGGCCTCGCTTGCCATTCCCTTCTACTTTAAATTCGGCAATACCAAGGCGACGCAGTTCCTGCCGATGGCGGTGATGCTTCTCTACGCTTTGGTCATCTTCATTTTTGCTCAGATGTCGGACCGCATCGATGTGGTGCCCATGCTCTCCCAGTTCCTCGCGTGGGTCGAGACCCCGGCTGGCGTTGCCACGTGCGCCGTGGTGATGGCTGCGGTCGCCGTGCTCATCCTTTTCGTCAGCGCTGCGGTCTCTATGCGTATCTACGCTCGTCGCGACCTGTAGGCCCCAGCCGCTCGATTACGGCTTTCGCGGTGCCTTTGAGTTGCTGCGCCCCGCGCTCGCTCGGTCTGTTCCCGCCGGGCCTTTGATGGATCCGCAGCCGCCCCGTCCTCGTCCAGATGACCGTTCGCGTAAAGGGACGGTAAGCCCGCGTAGCGGGGGAGGCACACGCAAAATCAATTCGACTATAGTAAGAGCGTTCCGGCATGGCGCCGGGGCGCTTTTGTTTTCACGCGCGGCGTTACTCGTGCCGCGCCCTGTTCGGTGAGGCTTTATGGCAGGCGACAAACCCTTTGCATCGATTCCGTTGCCCCTCAAGGGGGCCCATAACGTGCGCGATCTTGGAGGATATCCATATACGCGCCAAGCGGGCGAGTGCGGAACCACGGCGTTTGGCGCCTTCTTGCGCTCGGGCACGCTGGGCAGGCTCACTTTGGGCGACCGCGAGGCGCTGCGGTGCTACGGCCTGCGCCGCGTCATAGACCTGCGCAGCAACTTCGAACTCAAGCATTGGCCAGATCCGTACGCCAAGCGTCCGGAAGAAGGCGTCTCCTACACGCATATCCCCATGCTCGATCAGCTCAACTCAAGCGGCTTTCGCGGCGCGCTGCCCGCCTGCATGTTCGACGTCTACCAGTCGCTTTTGGATAACGACGCCTCCAGCATCCGCTCCGTTATGGAAGCGCTCGACGGCCCCGGCTGCTCGCTGTTCCATTGCCGTGCAGGCAAAGACCGCACCGGTGTGATCGCCATGCTTTTGCTTGGCCTGGCGGGCGTGGACGATGAATTTATAGTTGCGGACTATCGTGTGACGCAGGACTACATGGGTCGCGGCCTGCGAGCCCAGCGTGCCGGCGTCTCGATTCTGCTGCTCAAAAAGGCGCCTCGCTGCCTGTTCGAGTCTGCCCCCGTAGAGATGGAGCGCACGCTTGAGCATCTGCATGCTCGTTATGGCACCGCGCGCGAGTATCTGAAGGATTATGCGGGGTGCGATCCCGCCCTTCTCGACCGCCTTACCGCAAAGCTGCGTGGCGAAGGGCTTTAGACCGGGTTGGGAGCGGGCTGCGGCGCTGCTACAGACGCCGTGCGCGCCGGGACATCATGCCCGCGTAAGTGGTGTGCAAGCATAACGTTAGGCGCCGCGGGCTCCCGTGGTGCGACGCTTGGGTGTCACACAAATGTTTCCCCTTGTGTACATTCGTTGGATTAGGCTCGCTACATGCGGTCCGTCTCCACACATTGACAAAAACTCGATAATCGGGCGCTAGTATGGTGGGCTGCAAACCTATAGGGCAAACCTAACAGGTTCTTAACAGAGATCGCCCGCAAGCAGCCGCTCGCGGCATCCCAAGTAAAGAAGGATCCGTATGCTCGTAGCCATCATCTCCCTTGTTGCCTTTGCGGCAACGGTCGCCTTGACCATCCGCAAGGTACGCACCTTGGACCAGGACGCGCGCTCCGCACGGCGATCGACCGTGCTTTCGGTTGTGTTTTTCGCCGTGCTGCAGCTTGCTGTAGGGCTCTACGCGGCAATGGGCGGCGTCGCCAACGACGTGTTGTCGCCGCTTGTCCTCAACGCGGTTCTTACGGGTTGCGCCTGGCTTAATCTTGAGCGCGATCTGGTGCGCGAGCGCCTGCTTAAGATCGCGGGTCCTGCCGGCCGCTTCGCCCATCCGCTCATCGCGTGCGTGATCCTGTTGTTTTTGGCGGGCGTGGGCGCCACACTGGGCCTGGAGATTCCCAGCAACCACAACTTGCTGTGGATGTATCCGCTCTGCCTGCTGCTCGAGTGGGCGATTATCACCGCTATCATGGCTGGCGTGTTCTTCATCTCCCAGCGCCGTCATACCCCGCCCGCGGTCGTCGCCGTGCTCATGAGCATTTTGGGCATCGTCGAGTATTTCATCATCACTTTCAAGTCCATGCCCATCGCTCCGGGTGACATTTCCGCCCTGTCTACCGCGATGGCCGTTGCCGGCACTGGCTACTCCTACATCCTGTCGCCCTTCTGTCTGTATGGCATGGCGTTTATGTCCGTCTCCGTGCAGCTGTGTCGCATGGCCGCTATGCTTCGTCCCCAGCGCGATCGCGGCAATCGCCGCGCGCTGCTCATCAACCTTATGGTGGGCATCGCATGCTTGGCGGGCGTGGGTGCCCACGTGACGCTGGTCGATTATTACAACACGCTTAGCATTCAGGTTTATACCTGGCGCCCGCTTGAGAGCTACTACCGTCAGGGTTTCTTGCCCAGCTTTATCTCTGGCGCCCAGACCATCAAGCCTCCCGTGCCCGAGGATTATGACATGGACCAGGCTAAGGAGCTCATTTCTGACTACGCGGACCAGTATGATGCCAACCAGGCTGCAAGCGTTGAGCGCACGCAGGCCGCCGCGCAGTTTGATGAGGAAAAGCCCACGGTCATCACCATCATGAACGAGACCTTCTCGGATCTCTCCATCTACCAGAACCTGCATGCGAACTATCAGGGCCCGCAGTTCTTCAAGAATCTGTCCGACACTCTGCAGCGCGGCGTGCTCTACGTTTCCGCGTTTGGCGGCGGCACCTGCAACACCGAATTCGAATACCTCACCGGAAACTCCATGGCGTTCTTGGGCACGGGCACCTATCCGTACACCATCTACGACCTCACCCGCACCGAGACCCTGTCCCAGCAGTTCAAGGACCTTGGTTACGACACCACGGCCATCCATCCCAACCATGGCACTAACTGGAACCGCGAGAACGTCTACAGCGCGTTTGGCTTTGACAACTTCCTTACCATCCAGGACTTCCAGGACGCCGAGAAGCTTCGCGGCATGGTGACGGACGCAGCGACCTATGACAAGATCCTGCAGATGCTGGACGAGAATTCCAATCCGCAGTTCATCTTCGACGTGACCATGCAGAACCATTCCGGTTACGACACCGGCTTGATTCCCGTCGATAAGCAAGTCAACTACGTTATCGATGGCGTGAGTGATCCGGAGGTCAATGAGTACCTGGCCCTAATCGAGGAGTCCGACCGTGCGCTGGAAGACTTTGTGAACCAGCTGCGCAAGCTCGACCGCAAGGTGATCCTGGTCTTCT
The DNA here is from genome assembly GCF_002320115.1 of Collinsella sp. UBA1693. Classification (NCBI taxonomy): domain Bacteria; kingdom Bacillati; phylum Actinomycetota; class Coriobacteriia; order Coriobacteriales; family Coriobacteriaceae; genus Collinsella; species Collinsella sp. UBA1693. Next base: position 25,969 of record NZ_DCJT01000002.1, on the reverse strand, counting down.
TTGGCGATCATCAGCCGTTCTTCCCGGACGAGTTCAACGACGCCTGGTTTACAGGCGAGAGCGATGCGGTCCATAATGAGCGCCTGTGGCAGACCGACTACTTCATCTGGGCCAACTACGACGTCGCCGGCCGCGACCAGGAAAGCGTTCAAGACGATCTCTCCGTCAACTACCTCAGCAGCGTCTTGATGGATCTCATCGGTGCGCCGCTGACCAGCTACCAGAAGGCGCATATTACCCTGCGTGAGGCCCTGCCCGCCATCAACGCCACCGGCTATGAGGACAAGAGCCTGCAATGGTACCTCTCTAGCGCCGCGACGTACGACGGATATCCCGCGGGGAGCGCGGCGGCGGATGCCGTCCAGGCTCGCAGCGATTACGCTAAGATGCAGTACTACGAGCTGTTCCGCGATGGCAAGGACATTTACACCAAGATGTATCAATCCGCCGCGAACGAGACCGACCCCAACCTGGCGCCCGGCACAACGCAGATCAAGTAGTTCCGTCACCGCGCGCCGGTCAGGCTTGTCCTACTCGCGAGCCGGGGCAATGGGTCCGGTATCCGCGTGTCCGCTTGGCGGCAAGACACGTAAAGCATCAGCCCTCCTGCGGTAAGATGCTCGGTGTACCCGAGACATCCCGTAGGAGGGTTTTTCTATGGCTGAAATCGCTGCCGCCGCGCCCGAATCCGTTCTCGACCTTATCGATCGGCGCTCGTCCACACGCAAATTCGCCGACGTGGCCATCATCGATGAACAGCGCGCTGCGGTGCTCCATGCCGCCACGCGAGCCCCATCTGCCGGCGCCATGATGATGTATTCGATTATCGATATCCAGAGGCAGGAGACCCTCGATCGCCTATCTGTGCTCTGCGATAATCAGCCCTTCATTGCCAAGGCCAAATGGTCCCTTGTTTTTGTGGTCGATTATTGCAAGTGGATCGATCTTTTTGAGCACGCGGGATGCTTCGCGGACGAGTTTGTACAGAAGACGGGCCGCCCTGCCCGTCGCACGTGCGGTCTTGGCGACTTTGCGATCGCTGCACAGGATGCCGTTATCGCGGCGCAGACCGCTGTGATAGCCGCGGAGGCCGTGGGTCTGGGCAGCTGCTATATCGGCGACATTGTGGAGAACGCTGAAGAGGTTGGCGAGTTGCTGGGGTTGCCCGCGCACACCATGCCCCTCAGCATGCTGGTTTTTGGCGTGCCGCACAAGGAGCGCCCTGCCACGCCGCATCCGGTTGAGAACCTGGTCATGAGCGAGCGCTATCGCCGTGCGGACGCCGCGATTATGGATGCCCAGATAGCGGAAATGGATGCCATGTTCCGTCCGCACGCAACTGAGGCGGGCGCGCGCGTGGTCGATATCTACACTCGTAAACATACAAGCGATTTTATGGCTGAGATGAATCGCTCTATGGAACAGTGGTTTGCCAATTGGAGCGCTGAGGAGAAGGCGTAGCCCTCGCTCCTCATTCATGCTTGATACTGGCGTTTGCTTAAGTTGCTCTGTAGGGGGCGGCTCTTCTTTCTTTGCAGATTGCGCCTCGCTCAATTGCCGTGAAGGCCCTTCGAAGGGTTCTTCACGGTGATTTCTCGTAGATGGGCTTGGCGGTCACGTAGTTACGCGCCCGCGGGGCAAATATAGAGCCGCTGCGAAAAGGACGACAGGCTCGCGCGTGTCAAAAAACACCTTAGTGCGGAGGTTAGGACAAATAGTGCGTTAGTGCGGTTTGGAGGCGCTTTGGTTGCGTATCTTTATGCATCGAGCGTAATCACTTAAGTCTTCTACCATGCGTTAAGAGAATACTTTATTCACAAGGTACCCTTACTATCCTCTTCTCGTTCCGCACTAACGCACTATTTGACACTCTAGGGACCGCACTAAGGCATTATTTGACCTGACTTCCGCACTAACTCGATATTTGTCCCAGCTCGCCTTCCGCACTAAGGCTCTTTTTGACATCGTCCGCGCGCGGGGTCTTGAGAGGCGCCCACGCGGCCTGCGAACGGCAGGTGCGCGGTGGGCACGTGGTGCGTGCGGCACGTTTGGTAAGCAAAAACCCGCCGATCTCTTGCAGATCGACGGGTCTTTTTGCGCCGCCAGCTTGTGGGCGGCAAGGCTATACGCAAGGTGCAGCCCTGGCGCAGGATGCAACCCGGAGTGGCTCACGAACGCGCGCGTTGCGCCGGGTTGCTGGAAGCGCGATAGAAGCGCGATAGAAGCAAGCGCTACGGACGCGTGTTGGGGTCGATGCGCATCATGCGGTCGACTTCCTTGAACTTGGTGAACAAGGGCACGTACTCGTAGAACACGCTGGAGCTCTCAAGGCCAAACCAGCGAGCCGGAGAGCCGGCAAAGCGGCGGATGGTGTACTTGAGGGCGATGGCGGAACGCTCGCGGCTGTCCACGTCGCTCTCGGGCGCCAGCATCTTGCGGAGCATGCAGAAGCGGAACGAGCCGATGGGGCCGGGCTTCTTGTACACGGAGTACTCATGCGTCTGCGGCGGCAGCTCGCCGGAGGCGGACAGGTCGGAGACCACCTGGCGCAGGTAGGCGTTCACGCGCTGGTTAACCTTGTAACCAAGGTAGAGATGGACGCGGAAGACGTAGTCGGTACCAAAGGTCTCGACCGAGTAGGAGAACGTGTGCGGCTCGTCCATTACCTCTACGTTTAGGAACCAATAGGCGCGGGCACGCTTGGGGTGCTTGTCCAAGATGGAGTAGAGGATGTCGCGGTCAAGGTAGTTGGTGTTGGTCTCGTTGGTGAGGTACACCAGGTTGTCGCTCATGAGCTCATAGGTCTCGTCGTTGCGAAGACTGTCAAGTTGGCCCAGATAGGAGCGGATGGGCAGCAAGGTTGCCTGACGGCGCTCGACGGAGGTGCCGTTGTACCAGCTGACCATGATGCCCATGATGAGGGCAGCCATGAGGATGGTGAAGTAGCCGCCGTGGAAGAACTTGGTGAGCGATGCACCAAAGAAGAAGCCTTCCAGAGCGACGAAGAAGATGACGAAGATCCAGGCTGCGATCTTGCGCTTGCGAATGTTATGCAGGAAGAAGAACAACAGGATCGATGTGCAGATCATGGTGATGGTGATCGCCAGGCCGTACGCCGCCTCCATGTGCGCGGAGGACTGGAACAGCAGGACGACGGCGATGCAGCCAACCCACATGACGTTGTTCACCATGGGGATATAGAGCTGGCCCTTGGTCTCGGCGGGATAGAAGATCTGCATATGGGGCATGAGGTCCAGGCGGCTCGCCTCGGAGACCAGCGAGAAGGCTCCGGTAACAAGCGCCTGAGAGGCGATGATGGCCGCGCAAGTGGACAGTCCGACGGCGAACGGTCGCATGCCCTCTCCCAGCATCTCAAAGAACGGGTTGAGGTCCTGAATGGCGGCAAGCTCGGGGTTGCCGGCGTTGGCGAGCAGCCAAGCGCCCTGGCCCAGATAGGACAAAAGCAGGCAGATCTTGACGAACGGCCAGGTGGCGTAGATGTTGCCGCGGCCAACGTGGCCCATGTCGGAATACAGGGCTTCCGCGCCGGTGGTGGCGAGGAAGCAGCTGCCCAAGATCATGACGCCGGCGTGGTTGTTGGGCGAGAGCAAAAACGCGATACCGCGCAGCGGGTTGAAAGCCAGCAGGATAGCGGGGTTGCCCAGTACGTAGACCAAGCCGTTAGCGCCCAGGAACAAGAACCAGAAGGTCATGACGGGGCCGAAGGCGCGGCCGATCTTGCTGGTGCCCGCGCGCTGCACGGCGAACAGCAGGCTGACGATGATAAGGGTGATGATGACCACGTTGGTCTGCCCATCGCCGATCAACGACCGCATGGCGGGAATGGTCCTCAGGCCCTCGACGGCCGTGGTGATGGTGACGGCGGGAGTGAGAATGCCGTCAGCCAACAGCGCGGAGCCGCCCAGCATCGCAGGGATGATGAGCCATTTTCCATATTTTCGGACGATGCTGTACAGAGCGAAGATGCCGCCCTCGCCATGGTTTCCGGCTTTGAGCGAGATCAACACGTACTTTACCGTGGTCAGCAGGGTGACCGTCCAGATAACCAGCGACAAGGCTCCCAGGATGAACTCCTCGGTAACCTGCATGATGCCACCCTGGCCGGCGAGCAGCGCCTTGGTGACGTACATGGGCGAGGTGCCGATATCGCCGTAAACGACGCCCAGCGTTACCAACATGGCGGCGATGCTTACCGGAATGTTGTGGCTTTTGTCATCCCCATCCCCGTGTTTTGATTCATTTTTAGATTTTCTTTTAATTGCGGCTGCGCCGTGGTCATCGGGCTTGCGCGTGCCCTGCGTGCCGCTCGTTTGCTCCTTTTGATCGGAGGCAGTCGATTGCGTCATCGGTTCTATGCTCCTTGATGAAACGGGCCCCGTCCGGTTGGACGTGGGGCGAATCGATACCAAGGTCGCGCGTCGTGGGTTGCACGCCTTGGTGGCACGAGATTATAGCCTTATTGGAAGTAGTTCGCCATTCATTGGATGCCGATGCTATGCAGGTTAATTGCGCCTTGCCATGCGGTATGAAAAACGCCGCTGCCCGCACATGGAAAAGGGCGGGCAGCGGCGTTGGATGGGTTTATATCGACGGGCGAAGCCTTCCGTCTGGCGGTCGTGGTCAGAGCGCTTAGCGGGGGTCCGCCTCGATGCCCGCGCGTTGCATGGCCTCTTCAACCGTGTAGCGCTTGACCAGGTAGCACTTGTGGATGCGCGGGTTGCGGGCAAAGTCCTCTGGGATCGTCTGCGCGGTGATATCCGTCAAGACCACGCCTGCGCGCGCCAGGCCCTCGATATCGGGCTTGAAGGTGCGGAGGTTGCACGAGAAGATCGCCTCGCCTTGGCGGGTGAGCAGGCGCGACAGGCCGATGATGAGCTCGGTGTGGTCGCGCTGCACGTCGAAGGTGCGGTTGCCCATCTTGGACGAGTTGGAGAACGTGGGCGGGTCGCAGAAGATGAGGTCCCAGCGGTTGCGGGTCTCCCGCTGCTCCGAGATCCAGCGGCGCACGTCCGCGCGGACAAATTCATGGTTGCGGCCCGTAAAGCCGTTGAGCCGCATGTTGCGGTCGGCCCAATCAAGATACGTGTTGGAGAGGTCGACGGTAACCGTTTCCTCAACGCCTCCGTCCGCTGCATAGCAGGTGGCGGTGCCGGTGTAGGCGAATAGGTTGAGGAAGCGCTTCTTGCCGCGAGCGTGCTCGCGCACCAGGTCGCGCGTGACGCGGTGGTCCAAGAAAATGCCCGTATCCAAGTAGTCGTCAAAGTTGACCAGGAACGTAAGGCCGCCCTCCTGGATGCGGGGCAGCCTGCGACGCGGGCCCTCGTCGACGGCATCTTGCGGCCCGCGACCGCTTCGAGACATGGAGCTGCGGCCGGCGTCGGCATATTGCGAGCCGCCGCGCGAGCGCGTGCGCGCCTTGGCGTAGACGTGGTCGGGGTCAACGTCTAGGACGATAGGAGCGATGGTGAGGATATCGAGCAGACGCGCGCGGGCCAGCGAGGGGTCTACCGTTTTGGGCGCGGCGTACTCGGCGATTACCAGCCATCGGCCGGGCGTGGCGTCGCTGCCCTGGTACAGGTCGATTGCCGCGGCGTAATCCGGAAGGTCTGCGTCGTAGACGCGGTAGCAGGTGACGCCGGCGCGCTTGGCCCATTTGCGGCGCAGCCTGGCAACCTTTTTCAGGCGCGCGGCGAATTGGTCGGATTCGGGCACCAAAACGGCGACTTGCTTGCCATCGCCCAAATCTACGGTATGCGTGACGGGTTGGACAAGCTTTTCGTTCGCCCCCTCCTCGTCCAATGATTCTGCGGACGAGAATACGGTGATGTGGGCCTCTTCATTGTTGGGCTTCACCAAAATGGACGCACTGGGCTCAAGGTTGAGGCTGCGCGAAAGGAAATCGTCGCGGGTGAGCGCGACCAGCTGAGAGCAACCGCATGCGGCACGGACCTTGGTGATAAGGGAGAGGATGCCCGCTGTTTGGGTGAAGGGGGCCTCGGTGGTGTCGGCGAGCAGCGAGATGGCGTCGGCGTCCTCGCTTTTTAGGGCGGCGAGCACGTCTTCCGCCCGGGCGGCGACCAGGGTGGCGTGCTTGGCCATGCCGGCGGAGCGCAGCACGCGGGCGGCGTAGCTTACGGACGCCGGGTCTGCATCCGTGGCGATTATAACGGCTCGACGGTTTCTGCCCGCCTCTGCGCGCCCGTCCGCCTCCGCGATAAGCGCGTTCCATGCGCCCTCGTCATGGCGCTGCCAACCGGTGAAGCCCCATTGTTGGCGCAATAAGCCGGGTGCGCGGTCGATAAGCTGGCTGATGGCTTCGAGCTCCAGCCCGCCGCCGGCGCAGGAGAGGTCCACCAGGGCGGGCGCCGCGGGGGAGTCCTGATCCCTATCAAGCGATGACACCGTCTGCGACCAGCCGGTTTGGGCGAGCATAAGGGCGGCGTAGTCCGGGCGGAGCACGTGCGCCTTGGCGCCGGATCGGGTGGCTTCGCGCGGCAGGCGCTTGAAAAGGGGCTCGCCGGAGAGGTCGAGGTGGATGCTGGCGCGTTCGCCGCGGATGGAGAGGGCGATGCGCGCGTCCGGATGCTCGGTGTCGACGTTGGCGCGGGCGCCGGCCTCGTCTGCCAGGCGGTCGCAGATAGCGTCTTTCACGCACAGCGCGGCGTAGTGCGAGTTGCGCAGTTCTTTGTTGGAGCCACGGGCGGTCACGGCGATGCTGGCGCCTCGGACCAGGATAGATTCCCAGGGCATGTCGTAGGCGCCGTCATACAGGGCGTTGGCGTCCCAGCAATCAAAGCGGCCAAGGACCACAAAGACGCGGCTGGCCAGGCGCGACCACAGGCAGGCGCGGTAGGCGTCGGCAACCGTACCGGTAAAGGTGACGCGGCCCTTAAGGCGGCGGGTCTTGCGCAGGCCCATGGCGCGCAGCTCCGCGTCAAGCGCGCTTTCGAACCCCTCCGGGCAGCTGGCGTAGAACTCCAGGTATGTCGCGGTGAGCGCGGCTTGCGTTGCTTCGTTCATGGTGCTGCCTTTCATAAGGGCGCCGCGATGATGCAGATGCTGCGAGGTCTGCTCGATGGCATCGGCGCGGGCGCGTACGTGTTCAAGGTGCCATTATCGCATAGTGGCGCGCGGGGCAGCTCGCCCCCACCTGACCGCTACAATATGGGAGGATAACTGCGTTATAAGGGGGGCTACATGACCGCGTTTGGATCAAAACCTGCCGACCTGGCTATGCCGGCGGCGCTGTTCTTTGATGTGGATGGTACGTTGGTGTGGCATGATCCGGATGCCGCGACGGGCGAGAACATCGTTAGCAATCCTCCGTCGGCCGAGGTATACAAGGCGTTTCACGCGCTGGCGGACAACGGGCACAAGGCGTTTATCTGTACGGGGCGCCCGTTGAGCCTGGTGGCACAGGATCTGCTCGACCTTAAGCCCGCGGGCCTTATCACCGGCGCGGGGGCAACTATTGTTATAGATGGAAAGATCGTCTACCAAAACGGCATCGCGCGCGAGTTGTTGGACCAAACCCTCAGGGCGATCTTCGAGGCGGGCGCGGGCGTGATGTATGAAGGCGCGAACCTGTGCGTGAGCCTTGTGCCCGCGGGCGTGCCCTATGATGATTTTCCCGGCGTGGCGACCGTGCACACCGTCGAGGATTTCTATGCGTTGGCGGGCGATGAGGTGTTCGACAAGATCTCGTTCATGAACAGCGAGGTCCCGGCGCTGCGGAGCGCGTGGGATTTTCTGGGCAAGCACTACACCATCTGCGATTTGGGCGTAGGCGTGGGCGAGATGAGCGTGATCGGCACCGATAAGGGATCCGGCATTCACCATGCGCTCGAGGCGTTAGCGAAGCTGGATGGCACGGATGCCGCTGCAGATGCGGCGTACCGCACCTTTGCGTTTGGCGACTCCGAGAACGATCTGCCCATGATGCGCGTGGTGGACCATCCCGTGGCGATGGGCAACGCGTTGGATTCGGTCAAGCAAGCTGCGAGCTACGTAACGGCCTCGGTCCAAGAGGACGGCGTTCCGGCGGCCCTGCGCCACTTTGGACTGATCTAGCGCGTGGACGAGGAGGGGTGACCGTAGTGGTGGGCTTGTTTGACAAGTGGCCCCGATCTTCCATAATGGAGTCAGACAGAATAACCTTTGGGTTTTGTAAGGCGGGGTCGCGCAAGCGGTTCCGCCTAGTTTTTTCAAGATGAAGAAAGCGCGACTCGGCGCTATCCACTGTCTGCTGGGGATTGGTTGCAACTCATCCGTTTTACCTCTTGTCAGCTGGTTAGCCCTATGGCCTCCTCGCCAATGAGTAGCGCAGCATATAGAGGTACGCTCTTGATTCCCTCGTCCATTCCATAGTTCTTCTCAGTCACGCGAATGACGCGCGGGCAGTTATATTTGTCTGCAAACTTTTTAGCGATTGGACTTGAGACGCGTTTGCCAGATTTGACCTCGATGGGAGCGATGCCGTTGGGGAATTTGAGAACAAACTCGACCTCCTGGACGCTCTGCATGCCCCAGTAGTATGGCTTTGCGCCGGTGGATACTAGCTGCTGCATGACGTAGTTCTCCGCCATGCCCCCGCGAAAGCGCGCGCTGCGGTGGTTTTTGCCGTCGAAGTCGCTGGGAGATGCATCGTTTCGAGAAAAAATCTCCCAATACGGAGATTATTTCTGGAATCACGCTTAAGGCCAGAGGCTCTGTTCGCCGTGGCCAACAAAAAGAACCCCGCAGGCGGCTGGTGCAAGCCATCCTGCGGGGTTCTTCAATCAAGGTATCAACTAAAGCGCTTCGAGAGGGGGCGCTTTGCGGCATCGAGGTCCCCGGCGATGTTCCCGAAAAGCTCCGCGAAGCGCGCGTGCGGGGACATCGGTCGGGGTCTCGCGCCCAGGTGCCTACTCCAGCTCGAACGCTCCCGTGTAGAGCTGATAGTAGTACCCCTTCTTAGCGATGAGCTCATCGTGGTTGCCGCGCTCGATCACGCGTCCGTGGTCAAGGCAGATGATGACGTCGGAGTTACGGACCGTGGACAGACGGTGCGCGATGACAAAGGTGGTGCGGCCCTGCATGAGGGCGTCCATGCCGTGCTGGACAATGGCCTCGGTGCGGGTGTCGATGCTCGAGGTCGCCTCGTCCAGAATCATGGCCGGGGGGTCCGCGACGGCGGCGCGAGCGATGGAGATTAGCTGGCGCTGGCCCTGGGAGAGCTGCGATCCGTTGCCGGTGAGCATGGTGTTGTAGCCTTCGGGCAGGCGGCAGATGAAGTCGTCCGCGCCGGCGAGTTTGGCCGCCTTGATGCACTCCTCGTCCGTGGCATCCAGCTTGCCGTAGCGGATGTTGTCCATTACGGTGCCGGTGAACAAGTTGACATCTTGCAGGACAACGCCCAGCGAGCGGCGCAGGTCCGCCTTCTTGATCTTATTGACGTTGATGCCGTCGTAGCGGATCTTGCCGTCGGCGATGTCGTAGAAGCGGTTGATGAGGTTGGTGATGGTGGTCTTGCCGGCACCCGTGGCTCCGACGAAGGCGACCTTCTGACCGGGCTTGGCGTAGACGGAGACGCCGTGCAGGACGTCGTGGTCCGGCGTGTATCCAAAGTCGACGTCTACCATGCGTACGTCTCCACGCAGGGGCTCGTAGGTGACGGTGCCGTCGGCCTTGTGCGGATGCTTCCAGGCCCACATGCCCGTGCGCTCATCAGTCTCCTCGAGCTCCCAGGTGTCGGGGTTCACGCGGGCGTTCACCAGGGTGACGTAGCCCTCGTCCGCCTCAGGCTCCTGGTCGAGGAGCTCGAAGATGCGGCTGGCGCCGGCAAGTCCCATGACCACGGCGTTGATCTGCTGGGAGACCTGGCCAATCTGTCCGCAGAACTGCTTGGTCATGTTGAGGAAGGGCACCACTACGGCGATGGTGAGCGGCATGCCGGAGAAGGAGAGGTTGGGCACCTTCAACGCAAGGAAGATGCCGCCTGCCAGCGCGACCACCACGTAGATAAGATTGCCCAGGTTCATGAGGACGGGCATGAGGATGTTGGCGTACATGTTGGCCTTCTGCGAGACCTCGAAGAGCTTCTCATTGCGCTCGTCGAAATCCGCCTCGGCCGCGGCCTCGTGGCAGAACGCCTTGACTACCTTCTGGCCGTTCATGACCTCTTCGATGTGGCCCTCGACCACGCCCAGCTCGCGCTGCTGCGCGATGAAGAAGCGCGCCGAGTTGGAGCCCAAAAGCTTGGTGAGCGCGACCATGCAGGCGATGCCGGTGATGATGACCAGGCACATCCATACGGAGAAGTACAGCATGATGCACAGCACGGTGGTGAGGACGATGACGGTCTGCAGCAGGTTGGGCAGAGACTGCGAGATCATCTGGCGCAGCGTATCGATATCGTTGGTGTAATGCGACATGATATCGCCGCGCTGGTTGGTGTCGAAGTAGCGGATCGGCAGGTCCTGCATGCGGTTGAACATCTTCTCGCGCAGCTTCTCAAGCGAGCCTTGGGTGATGACCGCCATGTAGCGGTTCCAGAACAGCGAGGAGAGGTTGCCCACAAGGTAGATGGCGCCCAGGGTGAGGACGATCTTCAAGATCTTGGGCTGTGCGGCAGCCCAGTCGCCGGTCTGCCAAGAGGTGGAGATGACCTCCAGCGCGCTTTGCAGGAACACGGCGCCGATGGAGTTGATCAGGCCGCAGAGGATGACTCCGGCCATGACCAAGGGCAGCAGCACGGGGAAGAACGAGAACAGCATCTTGATAAGGCGCGCCATGGTGCCGGGCATGCTGGATTTGGCGCTTGCAGCGGGCTTACTCATTTGCCTCGCCTCCCTTCTGGTCGATGTCTTGCGACGTGGTTGCCTTGTCTACTGGAGCCTGGCCTGCGACGGGCGCGTCCTGGGCCATCTCGGCAACGGCTTCAGCGGCCGCCTCCTCGATCTCTTGCGCCTCTTCGCTCATCTTGTTTTGCGAGGTGTAGGTTTCGCGGTAGATGTTCGAGGTCTCGAGCAGCTCTTCATGCGTGCCGATCTGCGCGATGCGTCCGCCTTCCATGACGATGATGCGGTCGGCGTCCTGCACGCTGGAGATGCGCTGGGCGATGATGATCTTGGTGGTCTGGGGCAGGTAAGTGGCCAGCCCGGCGCGGATCTTGGCATCGGTCTTGGTGTCGACGGCGCTGGTGGAGTCGTCCAAGATCAAGATCTTGGGTCGGCGTAGCAGGGCGCGGGCGATGCAGAGGCGCTGTTTCTGACCGCCGGAGACGTTGGAACCTCCCTGCTCGATCCAGGTGTCGTAGCCCTTGGGGAAGCCGTCGACAAATTCGTCCGCGCAGGCGAGATGTGCCGCCTCGCGAATCTCTTCGTCCGTGGCATTCGCATCGCCCCAGCGCAGGTTGTCGGCGATGGTGCCGCTGAACAGCACGTTCTTTTGCAGCACCATGGCTACCTGATGGCGCAGGGCGTCCAGGTCGTAGTCGCGGACGTCGATGCCGCCTACGCGGACGGTGCCGGAGGTGGCGTCATAAAGGCGGGCGATAAGGTTGACCAGCGTGGACTTTGCCGAGCCGGTACCGCCGATGATGNNATGATGCCGATGGTCTCGCCGCTCTTGATGTGCAGGTCGATGCTATCAAGGGCCTGGCGCTCGGCATTCTTGGAGTATTTAAAGCTCACGTTGTCGAAATCGATGGAGCCGTCGGCAACCTGGGTGACGGGCTGGCCGGGGTTAGCGATGGTGGGAGTTGCATGCAAGACCTCGTTGATGCGGTGCGCGCTTTCCTCCGCCATGGTGACCATGACAAAGATCATGGAGAGCTGCATGAGGCTCATCAGGATCTGGAAGCCGTACGTAAACGTAGAGGAGAGCTGGCCCACGTCGAAGGCGGTGGCTTGGCTGGTGATGATGAGCTTGGA
>NZ_DCJT01000002.1:7865-14031 GCF_002320115.1 Collinsella sp. UBA1693 | reverse complement strand
CCCAGGTAGATGATGAGGACAAAGGCGCCGTTGACGCACAGGTTCATCATGGGGTTGTTGAAGGCGAGCAACTTCTCTGCACGGGTGAAGTCGGCGCAGACGTCCTGCGCCGCGACGGCGAATTTCTGCTTCTCGTAGTCCTCGCGCACGTAGCTCTTGACCACGCGCATGCCGGTGACGTTCTCTTCTATCGATTCGTTGAGCGCGTCGTACTTATGGAACACGCGGGTGAAGATGGGTCCCACCTTGTGGATGATGAAGCCCAGGCCAAAACCCAGCAGCGGAATCATGGCAAGGTAGACAAAGGAGATGGAGCCGCCCATGGCATAGGCCATGACAAAGGCGAAGATCAGCACCAGCGGCGCGCGCACGGCGATACGGATGATGAGCATGAACGCCTGCTGCACGTTGGTGACGTCGGTGGTGAGGCGCGTGACCAGCGAGGAGCTGGAGAACGCATCGATGTTGGCGAACGAGAAGGTCTGGATCTTGTAGAACAGGTCGTGGCGCAGGTTTTTGGCAAAACCACAGCTGGCATGGCTGCAGGTGATGCCAGCGGCGGCGCCAAAGAACAACGAGACAAGGGCGAGGAGCACCAAGATGCCGGCGGTGGGCAGGATCTGTTCCACCGAGGCGCCGGCCTTAATGGTGTCGATGAGGTTTGCCGTCACAAAGGGGATGGCCATCTCGCAGGCAACCTCGCAGAGCACCAGTAGCGGCGTGGCTATGGTGGGCTTTATGTAGTCACGGATCGATGCTGCAAGGGTTTTGATCATAGTTCCTCCCAACGGGACTTCACGCGGTCGAGCAGGTCGGCCAGCTGGTCTTGTTCTTCTGGGGTGAGATTTGAAAACGCACGGGTTCTAAAGCGAATGCGCGCTTCGGTCTCCAAGCGGGCCGCCTCTGCGCCGGCTTCGGTTAAGCAGACGGTGAGCTGACGGCGATCTTGCCGGTCGCGCGTACGGGTGATGAGTCCGCCGCCCTCCATTTTTGAAAGGATTTCTGAAAGCGATCCGGCCTTAAGATCAAAGGACGCTCCAAGCGCTTGCTGCGACATGGTGCCGCCGTTTTTCTCCAGCAGGCACAAAATGGGCGCCCGGCCCGATCTGCCGCCGCGATGAAAGTGCATGTAGTGACCGCAGAATCCCAGGTTGGTGAGGATGCGCGCGGCGCGAGCCATCACGGGGTCCTCCTCCAGGGCGGGGGCGTCCAGCAGGTCCGGGCACACTGGCCCGCGCATCGCGTTGCTTGCCGTCACCTCTCTGCACTCTACTTCAGAACCGTTCACAAAATTCTCCTTACCTTTGATAGCCGTGGCAAGTATAATCCGCGCTCGATAGATGTCAAGGTACCGAATTAAATATTGCGACCTGCCCCTCTAAAAGATATGGTCACCTGTTTTACATACCAGTATTTATAACAACTATGCATGTCATTGGATAAGATATAGGTATTGGACATGTGTCCAGACCATGCGTAAGGTTCTTTATCAAGGTGGCTCGCTAAGCCTGCGGCGCAAAGATTGGATTGCGGTGAAGGCACGATGCGGAGGAGGAGCACGCATGGGCAAGAAACTGTATTTGGTACGTCACGGTGAGACGCAGTTCAATGTTGAGCATCGCGTGCAGGGGTGGTGCGACTCGCCCCTTACCGCCCGCGGGCGAGAGCAGGCTCGTACGGTAGGCAGGTATTTTGAAGAGCGGGGCATCGCATTTGATCATGCGTACTGCTCAACGTCCGAGCGTGCGAGCGATACGCTTGAGCTTATGACCAGCATGCCGTACACGCGTCTGCGCGGTCTTAAGGAGATGAACTTTGGCAAGCTAGAGGGCTTGCCAGATTACCTGTGCGCCAAAACGCCCGAGGAGTGCGTGAGCTATTACCTGCCGTTTGGCGGCGACTCGTCGGATTGGGTGCGCGACCGCATGGTGGAGACCCTAACCCAGGTCATGAGCCAAGAGGGGCATGAGTGCGTGCTGGCCGTGAGTCACGGCGGGGCGAACTACAACTTCTTGCGCGCGGTCCACACCGCCGCCAAAGAGGAGCTTTCCCGCGGTTGGGGAAACTGTCTAGTCTTGGTGTTCGATTTTGAAGACGGCGTCTTTAGCTTTGAACAGGCGATTCGCTTGGAGTAGCGTCAGCTGTGGCCAAGATACCGCCCTGGTCCTACGTCCATGATTGAGGCCGCAGACTGACTTGGGCGCTTCATGTGGCATGGGTATTACAGCGTGCCATTTTGAATGCTAAAAATGACACGCTGTAATACCGATTTGGAAATCGGTATTACAGATGACCAAAAAATCGTAGAAAAGTGGTAAAGGATAATACCGATTTTCACAGAGGTATTAAAACGGACCACTTAGGCATTGAAAAACGGTCCTTCTTAATACCCAAGGCCTGTCGACTCCAGTGGATAAGCCGGTTTGCGGGTAAGCTAGCTTGTAGCAACGTCATCGCGGACGAATCTGGAGGACCCATGTACCGCATTCTCTTTGTATGCCACGGCAACATCTGCAGGAGCACCATGGCTCAGTCCGTGATGGCGCACCTGGTGGCAGAGGCGGGTCGCGAGGACGAGTTTCGTATCGATTCTGCAGCGACCAGCAGGGAAGAGATTGGCAACCCGCCGCATCGAGGCACGGTTTCGCGCTTGCAGCGCGCCGGCATCGCGGTGGTGCCGCACCGTGCCCGACAGGTGCGTGGGGACGAGTATGGCGACTGGGATTACATTGTTGGTATGGATAGCGAGAACATGCGCGGCCTTTCCAGGATATTCTCGTCCAATGCTGCATGCCGGGCAGATGGCGGCGCCAAGTTGGCAAAGTTGCTCTCGTTCGCGGGCTCATCGCGCGATGTGGCAGATCCCTGGTATACGGGTGATTTTGACGCGACGTACGCGGACGTGGTCAACGGCTGCACGGCGCTGCTCGAGATGCTTGCGGAGCGGTTGCGCGGTGCAGGACTCAGGGACGCTGGGGGGGGCGACAGAGGGCGTGACCTAGTGCGCAAATTGTGGCGGCGTTGGTGTGCGAATCATGTTCTTTTTTGAATGCCCGGCTGCGGCGCGGGCGCCATGGGGTGTGGCACATATGCCGTGGGGCCGGTTGGGATGCTTTCGCATGCTATTGTATAAATAATAGACAATAAGCAACTTTTAGTGAATATAAATGTATGCTGCCAGCATTCGTCCAAAGATGCAATGAATGAATAACAGGCATTAATGCACTATAAGTGTACCGAGCGATGTGTAAGCGGTATTGGATGAAGAAAACGGCGAGAGGCGGGGCGCCGCCGCTGTTTGTTGCGAGCGAGCGCCGCCGTTAGCGCATCAAATGAGCCAAAAAGTGAATGTTGCCGCTTTATTGCGCGCTAGCGTCTGCTGCGCATTCACGCTATCCTTGGCGATTGTGCACGTAACTTTCTCGCATTAAGTTGCAAGGGGGAGGGGAATGGGTCCCCTCCGGTTGCGGGGCACGGAAGGGGATATTGCGCTCATAAACGGAAGGAACCGCCATGACCAAGAACGCAAAGCAGCAGATGGTTGCTGCAACTAGCCAGTGCTCACGTCGAGATTTTCTCAAGCTTTCCGGTGTTACCGCCCTGGGTATGGGCGGAATGCTGATTCTCACCGGCTGCGGCCCCGCCGCGCCTGAGAGCGATGCGGACAAGGGTTCCGCGGAGGAGAGCGATAAGAAGGCTACCCTTGGTGATGGCAAGACCCTGCGAGTTGGTATGGAGGCGGCTTACGCACCCTACAACTGGCAGGTCACCGAAGAGTCCGATTTCACCATTCCCATCGAGAACGTCAAGGGCGCCTATGCGGACGGTTATGACGTCCAGGTTGCCAAGATCATCGCCGAGGAGCTGGGCCTTGAGCCCGTCGCCGTCAAACTTGACTTTGCAGGTTTGATCGACGCCGTTAACAACGGTCAGATCGACATTGTGTGCGCCGGTATGTCCGTCACGCCCGAGCGCGAGTCTGCCGCGGCGTTCTCTGACTCCTACGTGGACGATGACATTGTCATGATTACCAAGAAGGATTCCGCTTTCGCTGGAGCCACCACGTTTGCCGAGCTCGAGGGCGCATCGATCCTGGGTCAGGCCGCGACCATGTACGATGACGTTATCGACCAGATTCCCAACATCAACCATATGATGCCGGCGGAGACCGTGCCCATGGTTGTCGAGAACCTCAACAACGGTACCTGCGACATTGTCACCTATTCCATGCTTTCTGTTCCCAAGTTGCTTGAGACCTACCCGGACTTTGTCGAGCTTGAGATGACCGATAAGTTCGAGGGTTCCGTCATGCCGGACAACGCCGCCATCGCCAAGGGGCAGGATGCGGTACTGGACCAGATCAACGAGATCATCGCGGGCATCAGCGAGGATGACCGTCAGGCCATGTGGTCTGCCTGCATGGATCGTCAGCCTATGTAAATAGATGCGGCGTGGCGCTTGGGGCGGCGAGCTCCGGTCGCTACGTTTGGATGGCAGCCCCTTGGCCGGACGAAGTTTTGGCCGGGTGCATTTGCAACATAGAAGCACTGCGCAGACGCGCGTCGGTTGAACATTGGCCGGCGTGCGTCTTGCGGCAATTTGCAAGAACAAAAACAACAGTACTGATTGAGGTATAGGAGAAGACATGGGCTCCAATCAATCGCAGACGGCAGGCGCAAGCAGCCGCGGCCGTCTAGCAACGTTTATATTGTCTGACCACCGCTACGTATTGCTGGCTACCAGTGCCGTCGCCGCCCTGGGCGCGATGCTTTCCAGTAGCCCTCGTCCCGCAATGAGCTTTATGGCAAACGCCTACATGGTCGAGGTGGTCATGTACTACATCTTGATCGCCTGGCTGGTGCTAAGCGCTGTTGCCTTGGTGTTCAAGCTTGCCAAGTGGCGTACCTATGCGGACGAGTCTTTGTTTACCAAGCCCGCTGTGGCACGCCTCCTGCGTTATGTTTCCTATGTGGTGTGGCTTATTGTCGCCGTACTGGTGGTGGACCGCATTGGCATGGGCCTGGCGTCCGCGTGGGCGGTTGCATCTACTGCCACGTCTATGCCCGAGACCACACTGGAGCGCATGCTCTACGTTTTGTACAAGGGTCGCGGCACGTTTTACGAGGGCTTTAAGACCACCGTGCTGTTGGCGGTCTTTGGTACCAGCATCGCGTTTTTCCTGGCGTTGCTTCTTGTGTTCCTGCGCATTCAGGTTGTCGACCGTTCCGATAACGACTTTGTCCGTTTTCTCAAAGTGGTTGGATCCGGCTTTGCCAAGGTTTACAGCACCGTGGTGCGCGGTACGCCTATGATGGTCCAGGCCATGATCATCTTCTTTGGCATGTTTGGCCTCTTTAAGATGACCAATCTCACCACCACGCAGATCAACGGCATTTGGAGCACGTTTGCTGCGGGCTTGGTGACCATTACGCTCAACTCAACCGCCTACATGATGGAGGTGCTGCGCGGCGGCATCGAATCCGTGGATATGGGCCAGACGGAGGCCGCGCGCTCGCTGGGCCTCTCCCAGTGGCAGGCCATGCGCAAAGTTGTGTTTCCCCAGGGCGTCAAATTTGCCATCCCGGGCCTGTCTAACGAGCTGATCATCAATATCAAAGACTCGTCAGTACTCTCCGTCATCGGCACGTTTGACCTCATGTTCGCCACTACCACGGTGGGTGGCACCTACTATCGCCAGTTTGATGCCGCGCTTATTACCAGCATCATCTACCTGTGCCTCACCATGCTTGCCTCGTGGTTGCTCAACCGCTTGGCGCGCCGCCTGGAAGTGGCCGCGGTCAAGGTTGGCAGCACGTCGGACCAGCCCATTAACGTGGAGGAGAAATAAACCATGGCACAGATCAATACCACAGTAGACGGCGCAAGCGCTAAGCCCATGGTGCGCATCGAGGGGTTGCGTAAATCCTTTGGCGATCTCGAGGTCTTGCGCGATGTGAACCTGGACATTATGCCGGGCGAGGTAGTCACCATCATCGGCGCATCGGGCTCGGGCAAATCGACCCTTTTGCGCTGCATCAATTTGCTTGAAACGCCGGACGCTGGCCACGTGTGGTTCCAGGGGTCCGACCTCACCGCCGACCATGTGGACGTGAATAAGCTGCGCGAGGACATTGGTATGGTGTTCCAGGGATTCAACCTGTTCAAC
>NZ_DCJT01000002.1:7687-7849 GCF_002320115.1 Collinsella sp. UBA1693 | reverse complement strand
CTGGACAACTGCACCCTGGCGCCGGTCACGCTGAAAAAAGCCACCAAGCAAGAGGCCGAGCAAACCGCCATGCACCATTTGGAGTCCGTTGGTCTGGCAGATTTTGCCCACGCCGCCGTGGCCAAGCTGTCCGGCGGCCAAAAGCAGCGCGTCGCCATCGCC
>NZ_DCJT01000002.1:4336-7677 GCF_002320115.1 Collinsella sp. UBA1693 | reverse complement strand
GAGCCTACCAGCGCCCTTGACCCCGAGATTGTGGGCGAGGTGCTTGAGGTTATGCGCAGGCTGGCGGCAGAGGGTATGACCATGGTGGTGGTCACGCATGAGATGGCCTTTGCGCGCACGGTTTCCGATCGCGTGGTCTTTATGGACAAGGGCGTGATCGCAGAGCAAGGCGCTCCCGCGCAGATCTTTGGCAACCCGCAGCATGTCCGTACTCGCGAGTTTCTTAAGCGTTATTTGGACGATGCCGACGCGGTGAGGGCGTAATTCTCGTCCGCACGGCCGCCGTGCCTGTGGAGCCTGCGGATGTTTTGGCTGCAGGCTCCACGTTGCCGCGGCCTCGCTGCGGTGCGTGCGGCCGTTACGCGACCACCAGGCAGATGGTTACCATGATGGCGACGGCCACGGTGCCCAGGCTGGTGGGCGCCATAAAGCGGTCGAGTTTGGTGTGGTCAGGCTCCTGCACAATGCCTGCCAGCGCGCTCATAAGGGGTTGAAAGCTCAGGCAGATTGCAGCGCCCGCAACAAAGGTGCGCAGCGAGAACCCCTTCACAACAAAGATGAAGGCGACAAACAAGATAAGTGACAGGTAGAGCAGGGCCGTGTGGTACATCCGCATGGCCTGCTCTCCGTTTACGCGCTGTCCACGCACGGTTGCGCTGCAGCCCTCGCCCAGCTCATAGAGCCTGTTGGCGATGGTGCGCTTGCCCTTGGAGGCATCGTCCAGCGAATCGCGCATGTTGTTGATGTTCATCACCGCGGCTACCGGCAGGCCCAGCGCCACGCCCGCGACTAGCGATGCAGCATCAAAACGATGCAGGTAGAGAAAGCTTCCGGCGCATACGGCGACTAGGCCAAAGAAGATAAAGCTCATAATGTCGCCCAGTCCCATGTAACCATAGGGGTGCGGCCCTACGGTGTAGAAGACCGCGGCGGCAATGGCGGCGACGCCGAATGCCAGAAAGACGCCCATCGCGGCGACGGCGTTTCCGTCAAGCGCGGGCCCGCGCAGGAAAGACACCCAAATCAACAGGCACCCCAGCGCAAAGGTAAGGGCGCAGGCGCCAAAGAGCGCGCGCTTCATCTGCCGTGGCGTGATAATGCCTCTCTGCATGCCGCGCTTAGGGCCAACACGGGTCTCATCGTCCAAGCCGTGCGCAAGGTCACCGTAATCGTCCGCAAAGTTGGCAATAACCTGCAGCAGCACGGAGACAACAAGCATGAGGATAAAGACCTCGACCCTAAAGGCCCCGCGCGCCGCCGCCAGTCCTGCGGCGATGAGCGAACCCGATGCCGCCAGCGGTAGGGTGCGCAGCCGAGCCGCCTCGATCCATGTCGCTCGAACTTCATGTGCGGAAGTGTTCTGTACCTGCGCGTTCATTATGTCGCCATGCCTTTCACCTGCGTCGTCAAGCACTTCATTATAGGAGCTTGCTGCCCTCATCCTAACCAGTTTAGCCATCGCGTGCGGGCGCGTGTGCACCCGGTGGGCTTCCGCATCGCGGTAGAATGGAGAAAGAATGCCGGGTGCCCGCGCGTGTTGCGCGACCGCACCCGGCTCTGCAGCTGGAATCTATGCGCAAGCACGGCTTTTAGGAGGAGCAATGTCCATCATCACGCTTTCGCGCGGCGGCCTGGTCGCACGCGTTGACACCAAGGGCGCGCAGCTTATGGGGCTGGCGCTCAACGGTGACGAGTACCTGTGGCAGGCAGACCCCGCATGGTGGGCCAAGACCTCTCCTGTTCTGTTCCCCCAGGTGGGCGAACCCGGCGCCAAGGAGCTGCAGTGCTCTGCCGGCGTGTGCCACATGCCGCGCCACGGCTTCGCGCGCGACTTCGAGCACAAGGTGGTCGCCCAGGACGAGTCTTCCGTCACCTTCGAGCTTACCCAAAGCGAAGAGACGCTGACCGTGTACCCCTACAACTTCACCCTCAACATGACCTACGCCATCACCGGCGACGCCACGCTTACCCAAACCTTCAAGGTGACCAACAACAGCGACGTCGCCATGCCCTTTGCCGTGGGCGGCCACCCTGCGTTCAACGTGCCCATGCCCGGCACCGCGGATGAGTCTTTTGACAATTACGAGCTGCGCTTTTGCGAGCCCTGGACGGGCGACTCCCCCAAGATTGTCGACGGCGGCATGATCTCCTATGACGATCCCATCCATATTCTGCAGGACAGCGACGCCATCGCCGTCAATCGCGGTCTGTTCGACTTTGACACCGTGGTGCTGCGCAGCGTGCCCAACAATACCATCGACCTGGCAAGCAAGGTCTCCGGCCGTGGCGTGCGCCTGGACTTCCCCGGCTTTGACTTTGTGGGCATTTGGTCTGCCAAACCGGATGCTCCGTTTGTTGCCGTTGAGCCCTGGACGGGCCACGCCGGCATGCCGGATGAGGACGATGTGCTGGAGCATCGCGACAACATCATCATTCTGGCTCCGGGCGATGTGGACGAGCGCTCGTTCTCGATGACGGTTCATTAGCGCACCAATATATATAAGTAGGTGGGGCCTCCCCTTCCTCTCCCGGGAGAGGAAGGGGAGGCCTTCTTGCTATCTACGGTGTTTGGTGCACGATGCCTGATAGAGGCCTGCCATCTGTGGGCGTTTTGCGTTATACACCCCGCTTTAGCTGCAAAGACGCGCTCGATGTTGCCCAGGCGCCCTGAGGTTGGGTATCATAGCAGCCGTTGAAAGGGGATTATTCGTGCGTTTTGCATTCGACATGCTCTAGCTAGGTAGGTTTTTCTCGCGCCGTGGCCGCGCGAGCGCCCCGTCATGTCCATACGCCGAGTTGCTATATGATGTGCCGCCCCGTGCGGCCGCCCTTAGTCGACCCACACATGTAAATAAGGAGATCAGCTATGCGCGATAAGCTCGAGAAGATCATCATCGCCTACCAGGAGCTTGAGAAGAAGCTTTCCGATCCGTCCGTTGCCGGCAACATCAAGGAGTTCACGCGCCTCAACAAGGAGTACGCGCATCAGACCGACCTGGTGAACGCTGCACGCGAGTACATCTCTGCGCTGGATGACATCGAGGCTGCCAAGGAGATGCTGCGCGAGGCCAGCGATGCGGACGAGAAGGAGATGCTCCAGATGNNAGATGGACATCTCCGAGAACGAGGCCAAGCTGCCCCAGCTGGAGGAAGACATCAAGTTCATGCTCATCCCCAGCGACCCTAACGATGAGAAGAACACCATTGTCGAGATTCGCTCCGCCGCCGGTGGCGACGAGGCTGCGATTTTCGCTGGTGACCTGTTCAAGATGTACCAGCGCTTCTTTGAGACCAAGAAGTGGAAGATGACCGTGCTTGACTCCAGCCCCAGCGAGGCCGGC
>NZ_DCJT01000002.1:0-4250 GCF_002320115.1 Collinsella sp. UBA1693 | reverse complement strand
AAGACCGAGAGCCAGGGCCGCATCCAGACCTCTACCGCGACCGTTGCCGTGCTGCCCGAGGCGGAGGAGATCGATGTTCAGATTAACCAGTCCGACCTGCGCATCGACACCTACTGCGCTTCCGGCCCCGGCGGTCAGTGCGTTAACACCACCTATTCGGCGGTGCGCATCACCCACCTGCCCACCAACACCGTGGTGCAGTCCCAGGAGCAGCGCTCTCAGATCCAGAACCGCGAGGTCTGCATGCAGATGCTGCGCGCCCGCCTGTACGAGATGGAGCTTGAGCGCCAGCAGGCAGAGCTGGGTGCCGAGCGCTCCAGCCAGATTGGCCACGGCAACCGCTCCGAGAAGATCCGTACCTATAACCAGCCGCAGGACCGCGTGACCGATCACCGCATCGGATTCAACTCCACCTACAACGGCGTTTTGCTGGGCGACCAACTGTCGACCGTGATTGAGGCGCTCGCCGCCGCTGATCGCGCAGAGAAGCTCGCCGCCGCCGTCTAAGGCGTTTTAGTCGCGCTGCGCGCAATGATAGCAATGAAGAGAGCCGGGGCGTCCGTGTGGGAGCTCCGGCTCTCTTTATTTGGGGGAAGCGGCCTTACGGNNGCTTCGCGGACGTTACTCGCGGGGGCGCATCCAGGGTTTGCGCGGCGTCTTGGCAAGATCGGCGCCGGCGCGGATGTGCTGGGCGATTTCTAGCACAGGATCGTCGTCGGGGGTGGACAGCACTTCGCTGGGCAGGGGTTCGTCTACGCCGGCGCGGTGGAAGTTGCCTACAAAGTCATCGGTTTTGAGCACGTTGATGACGGCGCGCGGATCGACGGAGCGGATGGTCTTGATGGCATCGCCCACTTCATAGGAGGATAGGACCGTGTGGATAATGCCAACGGCCTCGCCGCTATACGCACCGGTGCCGTCGATGATGCTGGCGCCGTGGTGGAACGTGGCCGTGTAGATGTCCGCCACCTCTTTGGGGCGCTTGGTTGTGATGATGAGCGTCGAGCGGTTGTAACGGTGATAGAAGCCATCGATCGCCTTGGTGGAGATGAACTGGAAGACTATGGAGTACGCGGCGTGCTCCCACCCAAAGATGGCGCCAAAGATGCCCAGCACGCAGCAATTGCCGGCGAAGACGTAGGGCCAGATGGTCTTGCCCGTCTTATTGGAGACGTACAGCGCGATAAAGTCCGCGCCCGCGGTCGACGCACCGCTTTTGAGCGCGATGGCGATGGCGATGCCGTTGAGCACGCCGCCGAAGATGACGTTGAGCAGGGTTTCGCCCAGAATGGGCTGGAACGAGAAGATGCGCAGGAAGAGGCTGAGCAGCGCTACCTGAATCATGGAGAAGATGACGAAGCGCTTGCTGATGCTGCGCCAGCAGAAGAGGGCGACGGGGGCGTTGAGCGCCAGCACGCCCAATGACGTGGGAAAGCTAACGCCTACCAGCGACGTGACGCGGTCGATAAGCAGCGCGATGCCGGTGAAGCCGCCGGAAAGCAGGTTGGCAGGGTTGACAAACGCTTGGATCACGTAGGTTTGAAGCAGGGCGGAGGCTAGAACGCAAAGCAGGGTGACAACACGGCGGACAAAGATGTAGCGACCAAGGTGCTTGATGTTCTCGAGGGGGCTGGTGCCCGACATTCGCGGTCATCTCCTTTGGGGCGGAAGGCTGATGGGGTGCGGCTCGACACTGCGTGCACATAGTAGTACAAGCGGCGCACGTTTGAAGATGCGGACGAGTTTTCTGATAGATTGTGCGCACATGGGACATGCTGCCAAGAAAAAACGGCTCCTAGTCATGCAAAAGCGCTGGTTTTCGCCTTGTGTGATTGTTCATGAAGTAGAATCGCTTGCGAAACACGAAGCGCCTTCACGCCCTTGGCGGTTTGCGAGGCGAGCGAGAGGAAGGGTTGGGCTATGGCGAACGAGGTATGGACTATCGGCCGCTGCCTGGACTGGACGCGCGATTACCTGGACAAGAAAGGTGACGAGCATGCCCGCTATACGGCCGAGTTGCTTTTGACCAGCGTGACCGGTATGAAGCGCATCGACCTTTATATGGGGCTTGATAAGCCCATGTCTCCCGTCGAGCTCGATCGCATGCATCAAGCGGTGGTGCGACGCGCCAAGGGTGAGCCCGTGCAGTACATTACGGGGACAACCGGGTTTAGGACGCTTGAGATCAAATGTGCCCCGGGGGTGCTGATTCCTCGTCCAGAAACCGAGGTATTGGTGGGCGAGGTGCTGGACTACCTTGACCGCAGCGTGCTGGGGGCGGGCCCCGCCTCTGGTAGAGCGCGCGTCGAGCTGCCCTGGAACGCCCAGGTTGAGGAGGCTCGACGAGCAGAGGAGGCTGCTGCCGCGAAGCGGGCTGAAGAGGAGGGCACCGAGGCGGCTGGCGAGACGGCTCTAGTGGCCGAGGACATTTCCGCCGACGTCTCAGCTGAGTCGGATGCGGAGTCCGGGCAATCCGGTGCGCAAGATGGGCCGCGCGTGGCACGAGTTCTTGAGGTTGGCTGCGGAACCGGATGCATAGCGCTCTCAATCGCCGCGGAGCGAGTGGGGAAGGTGCGCTGCGTCTCCACGGACATCAATCCCAAAGCCGTGGAGCTTGCGATCGCTAATCGCGATGCGCTTCATATGGACGAGGAGACGGTGGCGTTTCGCTTGGGCGACTTGGTGTCGCCGGTGCGCTCGGATGAGGCCGGGGCGTTTGATGTGCTGGTGTCAAACCCGCCGTACATTCCGCGCAAGGTGATGGAGGTTCTTCCCTTAGAGGTGACCGATTATGAACCCCATTTAGCTCTTGAGGGCGGAGAAGACGGGCTCGACATCTTCCGCCGCTTAGTCGCCGCGGCGCCTAGGATGCTGCGACCCGGAGGCTTGCTTGCATGCGAGCTGCACGAGGAGTCGCTTCAGGATGCGGCGGCTATCTGCACTGCGGCAGGGTTCAAGGACGTTAGGATAATCGAAGACCTTGCGCGCCGCCCCCGTATCATCTTGGCGACGGTTGGAGAGGCTTAATGACTAAGGTTGTTGCAGTTGGTCCTGGTTGCACAGACGGTCTTGATGGGGTTGCGGATGCGCTCAGGGCTGGCGCCCTTGCCCTGCTGCCCACCGAAACCGTGTATGGTGTGGGCGTGTGCGTGGGCGCCTACAGCGCATGCGGGGAGACGCCGGGACCCCAAACGGGATACGGCAGAATCTTTACGCTGAAGCATCGCGACGTCGCCCAAACCGTGCCGTGGCTGGTGGCTGGACCTAAGGACCTTGATCGCTTTGGGCGGGATGTCGCGCCTCAGATTCGCGCGCTGGCATCCGCTTTTTGGCCAGGCGCGCTGACGGTTGTGGTGAAGGCGTCGCCGTTGGTTCCCTCGTTTATGCGGGCGGCGGACAATACCGTGGCGCTGCGCGCCTCCGCCTCTCCGGTCATTCAGTATCTGGTGCGCGCTTGCGGATCCCCGCTGGCGGTGACATCTGCCAACACGCATGGTGCGCCAGCGCCAGATTCGTTTGCGGCGGCGGAGGAGCGTATCGTGGCGGGCGTGGACGTTGCGGTGGACGCGGGGCGGACAACGTGCCGTGATGCATCGACCATCGTTGCCGTGCGCGACGGCGAGCCCGTGATTCTGCGTGAGGGGGCAATCTCTGCCGGTGAGATCCGGGCGGCGCTCGCGTAGGCCGCGCGTGCAACAGCAATATGGAGACATGGTGCTCAGACGCGGGCGATAATGGACGCATCGCCCCGTTGTTGGCGCCTATTGGTGCAAGCGACCCTGCGCGAAGGGTCGCTTTTGTCGTTAACCGACCATTCAACCCGCTTGTCGGGTGGCTATAAAACCATCACAGGGTGCGCATGGGCGATGTGACACAATGCTGCAACAACAGACAATTCGATGTAAATTCACCGGGTGTGCAACCTGGTTGCTTTTTGTGCTCAAGAAAGGTGCCGCTATGGCGTTCTCGTTAAAAGACCTGGGCTTGGTCGACCAAATGTACCTGCCTCACGGCGGTAGCTATATCATGGCGCTCGATTCGGGTACCACGTCGGTTCGTGCCATCATCGTGGACGAGTACGACTGCATCGTGGCGCAGGCTTCGCGCGCAATAAGCACAACATACCCCCAGCCCGGCTGGGTGGAGCAAGATCCCATGGAGATCCTTGCTTCGCAGATTGCCGTCATGATGGAGGTCCAGTTTAAGAGCGGCATCCACTCCGACAGCATCGCCGCCATCGGCATCACCAA
>NZ_DCJT01000013.1:201127-323970 GCF_002320115.1 Collinsella sp. UBA1693 | reverse complement strand
CGGCATTACCATTTCAACGCCTTCCGGCAGTTCGCAGTTTCCGGTCACGTCTGTGGTACGGAAGTAGAACTGCGGACGATAACCATCGAAGAACGGGGTGTGACGGCCGCCCTCCTCCTTGGTCAGAACGTAGATCTCACCGGTGAACTTGGTGTGAGGGGTAACGGAACCGGGCTTGCAGAGAACCTGGCCGCGCTGAATCTCCTCACGCTTGATACCACGGAGCAGGATACCGACGTTGTCGCCAGCCTCACACTTGTCCATCATCTTGCGGAACATCTCGATGCCGGTAGCAACGGTGGACTGGGTATCCTTGATACCGACGATCTCAACGGGGTCGTTGAGATTGAGCTCGCCGCGCTCGACACGACCGGTAGCAACGGTACCACGGCCGGAGATGGTCATGACGTCCTCGACAGCCATCAGGAACGGCTTCTCGTTGTCACGAGCGGGAGCGGGGATGTACTCGTCAACGGAGTTCATGAGCTCGCGGATGGCGTCCATCCACTTCTCCTCGCCGTTGAGAGCGCCGAGAGCGGAACCACGGATGACGGGGATGTCGTCGCCCGGGAAATCGTACTCGGAGAGGAGCTCGCGGGTCTCCATCTCAACGAGGTCGATGAGCTCGTCATCGTCAACCATGTCGCACTTGTTCAGGAAGACGACGATGTAGGGAACGCCGACCTGACGGGCGAGCAGGATGTGCTCGCGGGTCTGAGCCATGGGGCCGTCGGTAGCAGCGATAACCAGGATAGCGCCGTCCATCTGGGCAGCACCGGAGATCATGTTCTTGACGTAGTCGGCGTGGCCGGGGCAGTCAACATGAGCGTAGTGGCGAGAAGCGGTCTCGTACTCAACGTGGGAGACGGAGATCGTGATGCCACGCTCGCGCTCCTCGGGAGCCTTGTCGATGTTCTCGAACGCGGTGAAGTCAGCCTTGCAGCCCTCGGTCTCGGAGAGAACCTTGGTGATGGCTGCCGTCAGCGTAGTCTTGCCGTGGTCGACGTGGCCGATGGTGCCGATGTTAACATGCGGCTTAGTACGCTCAAACTTTTCCTTGGCCATAAAGCCTCCTCCTTAAAGGTGGTCCCCGGATGGGACTATGCCTTCTTAACCCTAAGTGGCCCGCCCGGTTTCCCGAATGAGCCACTCTAGTTACCTGGTAGCGGTGACTGGATTCGAACCAGTGACGCCACGGGTATGAACCGTGTGCTCTAACCAGCTGAGCTACACCGCCGACTGGAGCCTGCAACCAGACTTGAACTGGTGACCTCTTCGTTACCAACGAAGTGCTCTACCGACTGAGCTATACAGGCAGACGAACGGGTGGGAGCTATAGGATTCGAACCTATGTAGGCATAGCCAACGGGTTTACAGCCCGTCCCCATTAACCACTCGGGCAAACTCCCTTGCGTTCGTACGCTTGATTTCAGACTTGCTGTTCGGCTTGTCGTCTTCAAGCAGGGAGAATATTACGCCGCATCACGGTTTAGTGTCAACCAGAAATCTATAATACACGCGCCCGGGCGTATCTATCTCTTTCTTATTTTGCATGATATGATTCGCTTAGCTAAAGTCTTTCATTTAGTTTTTCCGATGCTATCAATTTGAAAAAGTCTCAAATCGCTTCGAATTCTTGCCGAATCAACCAGGATTTACCTCTATTGATCTTTGCAAAGTGGGTTCCGCTTCTTTCCTATATTGATGCACCATGGGAAAATCCCTATTAGAGAAGATATTTCCGCCCTCTTGCCGGTGGGCAAACAGGTTTCATCTCTCATTTATGTTGAGCATGGCCATATCGCAGCTTTTGGCGTTCTCCGCCTAAAAACAAACAGGCCAGAGCGCAAATACACTCTGACCTGCTAATTTCTATGGAGCCAGCGACAGGAATCGAACCCGCAACCCACTGATTACAAATCAGTTGCTCTACCGTTGAGCCACGCTGGCGCTCTGGGCTTATCGCGCAAAGCTCATTTAGGATACTCAATGCCGAGCTATCGAGCAAGAGCGAAGCGTCAAAGCTTCGCAAATCACGCATGGATCAACGCGGTAGCCCCAACTCAGCGCACCCCCACCATACTCGTCCGCGCTTAATACCTTTGGACGAGGACCAGCTACGCGTTAGCTACCTTACGCGACCCCGCAGCTTATCAAGCTTGGCGCGCGTCTCGGGCGACAACCTGCTGCCAAGCGTCAGCTTCATAGCGGGCTCTTCATCGCGCATCGCCTGAAACTCACGTTCGATGGTGTCGATCTCCTCCACCAGCATGCGCGCCGAGATCCTGGTAACGCCCTTACCCATAACGGTTGCCTGGATGGTTCCGTCACTGGTGACTACCGAGCACGCCCGCCCCTCCTCGCGAGCCTCATTACACAGCTGCTGCACCACGGTATCGGCAGAAACCCCCGTGGGTGAAAACTCTATCCGGATGCCCGCCTGCGAAATGTTGGGGCGATCGGGCGATACGTTGCCGGCGCCGTCGAACACGATGACCGCCTCGTAGCTACCCTGGGCGAAGGCGGCGACATCAGCGATTAGGGCCATACGGGCGGAATCGAACACGTCACTGGTATAGGGTTCATCCGAGCGATCGTAGATGAGGCGCTCGTACTTGGGAGTGGCATGGATGATGTTGTACCCGTCAACAACCAACAGCTCCTTCTTGCCCATAGCGTTGACGCCGCGCGGGGGTACGCCGGGGCCGCCAAAGGCGTTGCCGGGCGAATAGGATCCAGGCGCACCGTAAACGCCACCTACGCCATAAGTAGAGCTCTGCACCGTTTCGCGCACGGACGATTCGCCAAAGCGCTTTGCCTTGGACTTGGCTCGGTTCTTCTTGGTCATGCGTTACTCCCCCGTCGTGGCACCGGCGGCGCGGTCGGCAACGGCGGCGTAATTGCGACGGAGCCACTCAAAGCACAAAGAGGTCGCGGCCTGGGCGACGTTGAGGCTCTCGGTTGCGCCCAGCTGCGGCAGCTTGGTAAGGAAATCGCACTTGTCCAGCACCAGGCGGCTTATGCCGTCACCCTCGGACCCCATCACCAGCGCAACGCGGCCCTCAAAGGGGGCATCCCAGCAGATATCGTCCGCATGCTCGGAGGCGCCGCCCACCCAAAAGCCGGCGGCTTTAAGATCGTCCAATGCGCGGGCGATGTTGGGGACCTGGGCGATGGGAAGGTGCATGACCGCACCGGCAGAGGTCTTATAGGTGGCAACCGTCACCTCGGCGGCGCGCTTGTTGGCGATCACCACGCCCGCAGCACCCACAACCTCTGCGGAGCGAACGATAGCGCCGAAGTTTCCCGCATCCGTCACGTGGTCCAAGACCAGCACCAACGCGGGGCCCTCGCCCGCGCGCTCGATGATGTCGGCAAGGTCCGCGTACGGAAAGCGGTCCACCTCCAGCGCGATGCCCTGGTGGGCACCGTGGCTTGAAAGGGCATCGAGCTGCGCGCGGGGCACTTGCTTGACCGCAACCCCGGCATCGACAAGGCCCGCGACCAGATCGCGGATAGCCGGCTCGCCCTCGACACCCTGGGCTATCAGCGCGCGCTTGATGGGAAAGCCCGTGCGCAACGCCTCGAACGCGGCGCGGCGGCCCTCGATGAAGTTACCCGTCGGCGCTTGGGTATCGCGGCGCTGCGGCTCCTGCGAAGCGCGGGCCAAAGACGGGCGCGCAGCGGAACGCTGGGAGCGCTGCTGCTGGGCCTGGGGCTTTTGGCCCCTGCCCGCCCCTGTCTTAGAACGGTTCTCTGCCGTGCGCCTGGCCTTGCCCTGCGCACCGTCGCGCTTTTGCACGCGCTTCTTCTCAGCCATCGCGGCCCCTCCTCGGTACGGTTCTTTCCGCACCATTGTCACATCCAAATGCGCCGCCACCATCATTCGCAACAAAAAATGCACCGCACGCGGGAGATTCCACGTACGGTGCAAAACGCTCGTCAAGCAAGAAGCCAGCGGTAAAGATGCCAAGTAGGTCGCCCTAGACGTCGATCATCGGTTTCCAGGGTGCCCCAAATTGCCCTGAAAGAGGAGGGAGGACGCCTAAGGGCGCCGATCGACGATTGAAGGGTAAGGTGGAGCGCCCTAGGAAGCGATGTGCTTGATACGACTGCCGGCAGCGGTGTCCTCGATCATAAGCCCCATGTCGCGCAGCTGGTCGCGCACGGCGTCTGCGGTAGCCCAGTCCTTGGCGGCGCGGGCGGCGGCACGGGCCTCCAAGATCTTCTCGGCAGCCTCATCCACATCATCGCCGGTGTAGCCCACCAGACCGGCGGCAACGCCCAGAAGGCCCACGGGCAGCGGTTCCTCGATCACGGGCAGCTTTACGCCCAGCATGGCCAGCGTACCAGAGATGGCCCCGGCGCACACGCGCGCTACGGTCTCGTCCACGGCACCCGCAGCCTGCTCAAGGTACTTGTTGGCCTGGGTGACCAGCTCAAAGTAGGCAGCGACGGCGCCTGCGGTGTTGAAGTCATCGTCCATGCACGCTTCGAACTCGCGGCCCGCCTTTTCCATAGCGGCGGTAAGCTCGTCTGCCAGCGCGGCGTCCGGCTCGCCTTCCGCATGGTCGGCGGCCCACTTGAGGTTGCGGCAGGTGCCGGCGATGCGAGCCAGCGAGTTCTCCGCGCCCTCCAAGCGCTCCCAAGAGAAGTCCAGCGGGCTGCGATAGTGGGTCTGCAGCATGAGAAGACGCAGGGCCGCGGCGGAATGCTTCTGCAAAACCTCGTCCAGCGTAAAGAAGTTGCCCAGGCTCTTGGACATCTTCTCGCCGTTTACCAACAGCATGCCGGTGTGCATCCAGGTGTTGGCAAAGCCCTGGTGCCAGGCGCAGGTGGCCTGGGCGCACTCGTTCTCATGATGCGGGAAGGCGAGGTCCGAGCCGCCGCCGTGGATGTCGATGGGGGTGCCCAGGTAGCGATGGACCATGGCCGCGCACTCCGTGTGCCAACCGGGACGGCCCTGGCCCCAGGGCGACGGCCAGCTGGGCTCGCCGGGCTTGGCGGCCTTCCACAGGGCAAAGTCCAAAGGATCTCGCTTGTCCTCGTTCTCCTCGATGCGCGCGCCCACCATAAGGTCATCGATCTTGCGACCGGAGACCTCGCCATAGGACGGGTCGCTGCGAACGGCAAAGTAGACGTCGCCGTTATCCGCGGCATAGGCGTGCCCCTGCTCGATCAGAGTCTTGATCATGGCGATCATGGGGCCGATCTCCTTGGTGGCGCGGGGACGAACATCCGGATCGAGCACGTTGGCGCGGCGCATAACGTCGATGAACTTATTGGAGAACTCCTCTGCCACCTCCTGGGCGCTGCGGCCCTGGTCGTTGGCGCGGTTGATGATCTTGTCGTCCACATCGGTAAGGTTCTGCGCAAAGGTTACCTCGAAGCCTCTCGAGATAAGCCAGCGGCGGATCACGTCGAAGCTGATGAACGTGCGCGCATTGCCAATGTGGATGTTGTCATACACCGTGGGGCCGCACACGTACATGCGGACCTTGCCCTCCTCGATGGGGGTGAATTCCTGCTTGCTATGGGTCTGCGAATTGTAGATGCGCATGAATAAACCTCTTTCGTTATCTTCTGCCCGCGTTTTTGGACGAGTTTTGGCTGAAATGACTAAGGGAGTTATAGGATGAGACGGCTAGTCGCGACATCGCTCCATAAGACACACGGCCCAAGCACCTATGCCCCGGCCCTCGCCCTCCCAGCCCAGGCGCTCGGTAGTGGTGGCCTTCACGCCAACACACGATGCATCCACGCCGAGCGCGGCCGCGAGGTTCGCGCGCATGGCTTCGCGATGCGGGCCAATTTTTGGCTGCTCGCAGGCGATGGTGCAATCTGCGTCCACTAACTCGAAACCACGTTCGCGAGCAAAATCCATAACGGCTGCCAGCAGCTTGAGCGAGTCCGCGTCTTTGTAGGCGGGGTCGGTCTCCGGGAACAGCTTGCCTATGTCGCCCCCGCGCACCGCGCCCAAGATGGCGTCGGCAAGCGCATGCGTCAAAACGTCCGCGTCAGAATGACCCAGCAGGCCCTTCTCATGTGGAATATCCACGCCGCCGATGATGCAGCGGCGCCCCTCGACCAGGCGGTGGACATCGTAGCCGTGTCCTATACGCAGGTTAGATGCCATATGCTCCCCTTTGACCATTAGGTTGATACCGGCGGCTCGTGCTTACGGCACGGCGAGCGGACGCATGCCGTGGATGGTTAATCTTACCCCAGGCTACCTCAGCGGGCTGCGCGCGATGATACCGGTGTCCTGAGCGGACTCGGCGTCGCTCATACGACCCAGCAGAATCGCGGTCACGGGGCGCAGGTCCTCAGGCAGCGTGACCTTGAGATTGTCGCGCGGGCTCTCGACGCACATGACGCAGCCGCCCATGCGCTCCACCAGCGATGAATCGTCCGTGCCCACAAAGCCCTGCCGAATAGCCTCCTCGTGCGCACGGCGTACCACGTCGAGCTTGAAGATCTGCGGCGTTTGCGCGGCCCAATACATGCTTCGCGGAGGAGTCTCCACAATGCGGTTGCCGTCGACGATCTTCAAGGTGTCGATCGCCGGCTGCCCGCAGACCACGCCGTCCACGCTCGCGTCGCCCAGAAGGGACGCGATGGCGATGTTGATCGCCTCGGTGGTGATGAGCGGGCGGGCCCCATCATGGATGGAGACGTAATCGAACCCCGTCGGCACCGCTTCGATGCCCGCGCGGGTGGAATCCTGCCGCGTCTCACCCGCATCCGTAAAGGTGATAGGGGTTTGGAACTCGAAGGGATCGATGGCCAGGCGGCGCATCTCATCGCGGCGCTCCGGCGGGCAGACCACCACGATGTGGCCCACGTACATAGAGCGGTCGAACGCCATGATGGACCAGGTGAGCATGGGGCGGCCGGCCACGTTGACCAGCTGCTTGCCGCCGGGATTGCCAAAACGAGAACCGCAGCCGCCGGCAACCACGACTGCGCACACAACGGGAGCACGCATGGATTAGGCCGCACCCCCACCGCGCTTGCCCTGCATACGGTACAGGGAGTCCGCAAGGATCGCCGGGTTGTTGACGCCGAAGTCGCCCAGGCGCTCGGGATCGCGGCGAATATCGTCCATAAGGTCCTGCAGCGAGCCGTACTCGTCCACGATCTTCTCCGCCACGCCGTCGCGCACAACGGATACACGAGAAAGGGTGCGAAGACCCAGCGGGGTGAGGACGGAGTCCTCGTCCAGATTGTCATAGCCCAGGGCTTCCGCCACGCGCTTGGGGTTGGTGAGGTCCTGAGCCGGCATGTTGCCGAAGCGCTCGCGGATGCGCGCCGCGTTCTCATGGGAGGAGTCGGCCGCGTAATCGCGAATCATGAGGTTGTATTCATCGTCCATATTGCTGCCAGCGAGCTGCTCCAGCTGCATGCGGACCAGCTTGCCCTGGGTACCCAGCTCCTCGATGCAGACCTCGAGCTCGATCTTTGCCTGCTGCATGATCTCGAAGCTGGAGAAGATGCTGGTGATGTCTGCCAGGGTCACGTAATCGTCCAGCTCCAGCGCGGTCAGGCGCAGCAGGGAACGGTCAAGCGAGGTGCGCGTGGTCTGCAGCGTCGCCACCAGCTGGTTGACGGAGCTCATGATCTCGCCCACCGGCTTGATCTGGTAGGAGCGGCCGTTGACGTAGACGTTGACCACGCCGCGGCGCTCGGAGACGGAGATGACGATGGCGTCGGTGAGCACGCTCATGCGCGCGGCGGTGCGGTGGCGCATGCCCGTCTCGCTGGTCGCCAGCGAGGGGTCCGGGTTGAGGTGGAAGTTGGCGCGCAGGATCTGGGTGAGGTCCTCGTCGATGACGATGGCGCCGTCCATCTTGCACAGCTCGAACAGTCGGTTGGAAGTGAACGAGATGCTCAAAGGGAAACCGTCGTTGCCCGATGCCAGCACGTGCTCGGTATCGCCCACGCAGATGAGCGCGCCGATGTGGCCGGCGATGATCATGTCGAGCGCCGTGCGAATGGGCTGCCCGGGCGCCGTGAGCCGAATGGCCTCTTGCATGCGCTTCTGAGTATCCGTTTTATCCAAAACACTACCCCCGTCCCGTACGTTCATAGTTGCCATTCTCGCATATACGCAGCGCTAAAAGCGATGGGCGGGCATTTGTTTATAGAAAAAGACCCGCAATAGGGCGGCTGGACGCAAGGGCTCCGCGACCACCGACCGCATCACCGCGCATACAGCGAACGGCGCCCCGCAACCGTTTTGGTCGCGGGGCGCCGTTGACGACGCGTATAAGGTAAAACCCAGAACAGCGCTAGCGCGCGCCGGCACCCATCTGAGCACCGCCGCCCGCCGCTGAAAGCGAGGGGGCCGCATAGCCGTTGCGCGGAGCGGAATCGAAGGACGCCCCAAGGGCGCCGGCCTCGCGGGGAGCGGGGATCTCGCCGGCGCCGTGGGTGAACACGAAGGAACCGTCGACCACGTCGCACTCCACGGTATCGCCCTCGTGCCACTCGCCCGCCAGCAGCTCCTCGGAGAGCGGGTCCTCGATGAGGCGCTGGATGGCGCGGCGCAAGGGGCGTGCGCCGTTGGTAAGGTCCGTACCCTCGGAGACGATCTTCTCGACTGCGGCGTCGGTGAGGACGATGTTCATGCCGTTGGCGATCAGGCGCTGGCGCAGGTCGTCCACCAACAGCTTGGCGATGGATGCCAGCGACTCGCCGGCGAGCTTCTTGAACACCACGATGTCATCGATGCGGTTCAAGAACTCGGGGCGGAACAGGCGCTTGAGCTCGCCCATCGCGCGACCGCGGATCTCGTCTGCGGTAAGGCCCTGCTCGCCGGTGGTGCCAAAGCCCACGGTTGCATCCTGGGCGATCTCGCGGGCGCCCACGTTGGACGTCATGATGATCACGGTGTTGCGGAAGTCTACCGTCTTGCCCTGGCCATCCGTCAAGCGTCCCTCGTCCAGAACCTGCAGAAGGATGTTGAAGATATCCGGGTGGGCCTTCTCGATCTCGTCGAACAGCACCACGGAGTACGGGTGGCGGCGGACCGCCTTGGTGAGCTGGCCGCCCTCCTCGTGGCCCACGTATCCCGGAGGGCTACCGATGAGCTTGGAGACCTCGTACTCGCTGGAGAACTCCGACATGTCGAAGCTGATGAGCGCGTCCTTGCTGCCGAACAGGTACTCCGCCAGGGTCTTGGCGAGCTCGGTCTTACCCGTGCCGGTGGGACCGAGGAAGATGAACGAGCCGCCGGGACGACGCGGGTCCTTGAGCGGCGAGCGGCTGCGGCGGATAGCCTTGGCCACGGCCTGAACCGCCTCGTCCTGTCCGATGATGCGGGTCTTGAGAACGCTCTCGCACTGCAGCAGGCGGCGGCTCTCGTCCTCGGTCAGCGAGGAGACGGGCACGCCGGAGGCGATGGAGACGATGTCGGCGATCTGCTGGGTGTCGATGACGAGCGGATGGGCGTCCATCTCGGCCGTCCAGTCCTCACGAGCCTTGGCGAGCTCCTGCTCGGCGGCCTTCTCGTCCTCTTTGATCTCCGCGGCGCGGTTCATGTCGTCGCCCGCCGCCGCCTCATCGATCGCGGCCTTGAGCTCGGCGATACGTGCTTCCGCGTCGCGAACGGACTGAGGGGCCTTATTGGCGGCGATGCGGGCGCGGGCACCGGCCTCGTCCATAAGGTCGATGGCCTTGTCCGGCAAAAAGCGGTCCTGGATGTAGCGCGAAGACAGGTTGGCCGCGGCCTCGATGGCGGCGGGCGTGTAGGTCACGTGGTGGTGCTCGGCGTAGCGGGGAGCGAGCGCGTTCAGGATCTTGATGGTATCCGGAATGCTGGGCTCCTCGACGTCGATCGACTGGAAGCGGCGCTCGAACGCGGGATCCTTCTGCAGGTGCTTGCGGAACTCCTCGGCCGTGGTGGCGCCGATGATCTGGAAGGCGCCGCGAGCCAGCACGGGCTTGAGCATGGAGCTCGCGTCGATGGAACCCTCTGCGGAGCCCGCGCCGATCAGCGTGTGCATCTCATCGATGAACAGGATGATGTCATCGGCCTCCGTTGCCTCGGCGATAACGTTCTTGAGTCGCTCCTCGAACTCGCCGCGGTACTTGGCTCCGGCCACCAGGCCGGGAAGGTCCAGCGTCCAGATGTTCTGGTTCATGAGGTTCTCCGGCACGTTGCCGGCGGCGATCTCCTGCGCCAGCCCCTCGACGATGGCGGTCTTGCCGACGCCCGGATCGCCCAAGATCAACGGGTTGTTCTTGGTGCGGCGGGACAAGATCTCCATCATGCGCGAGATCTCTTTCTCACGTCCGATAACGGGATCGAGCTTGCCGGCGCGTGCCTGGTCGGTGAGGTTGGTGCCGAACTGCTTTAGCGTGCTCTCCTGCTGGCCCTGGCCCTGGCCGGCCTCGCCGGAGAAGAACGGCAAACCCGCGCCGGGGCGACCGGATGCGGAACCGGCCATGGGGCGCTTCTTTCCCTTGTCCCTGCTGGTGAGCTTGTCGATGGCGGCGCGCACCGAAGCGGCGGAGACGCCCAGGCGCTGCAGGATGTCCATCGCCTTGATGTCCGTCGCCTTGCCCTGTCCCACCTCGACGATGGCGAGCAGCAGATGCTCGGTGGAGACATAGGTCTGGCTGTTCTCGCGCGCCAGGCGAAAGCCCTTCTCCATGACGGCGATCACGCTGGGGGTGAAGGCGAGCTTGCCGGCAGCGTTGTCCGCAGCGGCTTTCTCGTCCAGATCAGCATCGTCGCTTTTTGCCTGCTCTTCCGGCGCGGCGGCAGAGACGGTGGTCGCCATCTCTTCAAGCTGCGTCAGAATATCCTCATGGGTTATCTCGAGGTCGCGAAGGGCCTCGGACGCTATGCCGGAATCCTCCTTGGCAAGCGCTAGGAGCAGATGCTCGGTGCCAACCTTTTGCGACTTAAGTCCAAGCGCCTCCTCCTTCGCCAGCGACATGACGCGGCGGGCGCGATCAGTGAATCTATCAAGCATACGGGTACCTCTTACGTGCTATCTCAAACGTATCAGTTTTGGTCTTTACCCTATAAGATTCAACATCATACCTGATAGATGCTTTTACATTGCCGTGCAAGCCATTTTGTCAGCATCTTTTGCACTTCGCATGCGCTGCCATAGCGTGAAAAAGGCGCCGTCGCACATCGCGGCAGCGCCTTTCTCAAGAGCTATAAAGTGAAAACCCGATAAGTCCCCTACTGTGCCAGGCGGCGCAGCGCATCGACCAGCAGCACGTAGAAGCGCTCGAAAGATGCCAACTCCATATGCTCGTCGGGCGTGTGGACGTCATAGAGCTGCGGGCCCACGGCGATGGCATCCAGGCCGGGCAACGCATCGGCGAACAGGCCGCACTCAAGGCCGGCATGGATGGACTCGATACGCAGCTCGGTGCCAAACAGCTCGCGGTAGCTCTCCTGGAAGACCTCGCGCACGGGCGAGTGCTCCACGTAGCTCCAACCCGGATACTCGTACTCAAAGATCACGTCAAAGCCCAGAACCTCCGCCAGCGTGGCGATGCGGTCCTTCACATCGTCCTGCAATGATTTGATGGACGAGCGGGGCGACAGCAAAATCTTGATCTGGTCATCGGTGACGGCGACCACGCCGATGTTGGAGGAAACCTCGACGGAGCCGTCCGCCGCGACGTTGCGACGCATCACGCCGTTGGGGGCAAGGCGCAGAGCGCGAACCAGCGCAAGGGCATCGTCCTTGCTCATAGCGTCGACCTCAACACCGTCCTCGACCGCGATAGCGCAGGCGAAGCCCGGGTCAAACACTTCCAGCTCAACCTTAATGTCTTCAACAATGCTGACTGCGATGGCGGCGCCCGCCTCCGCGGCGGCGTGGTCGGGGTAAACCAAGACGGCCTTGCACTCGCGGTTGATGGCGTTGTCCTTGGTACCGCCGTTGAAGGTCACCAGCGCGGGATCGCCGGCAGCCATAAGGCGCTCGACCATGCGGCCCATCAGCAGGTTGCCGTTGCCGCGCTCCAAGTGGATGTCCGCGCCGGAGTGCCCACCCAAAAGACCGGAGATCTCAAGGGTAAGGGTGCTGCCGGCCTTGTGCTCGCGGGTGACGGGGCGCGTATAGGTGGCCACAACGCCGCCGGCGCAGCTAACGGTCGCCACGCCCTCTTCCTCAGAGTCCAGGTTAATCATGATGCGCGCGTCGATCTGGGACTTGTCCAGGGTCTCGGCTCCAACCAGGCCGGTCTCCTCATCCGTGGTGAACACGCACTCAAGGGCGGGGTGAGCCAGCGAGTCATCGTCCAAAATAGTGAGCATCAGCGCCACGGCGACGCCGTTATCCGCGCCCAGAGTGGTGCCGTTGGCGCTCAGCACGCCGTCCTTCACTACCAGGTCGATACCCTGGGTCTTGAAATCGTGCTCAACGCCCGCCAGCTTATCGCAGACCATATCGATGTGGCCCTGCATCATGACGGCGGGGGCACCCTCGGCGCCGGCGCTCGCGGGCTTCTTGATGATGACGTTATATACATCGTCCTGGTACACCCACAGGCCACGCTCCTTGGCAAAAGCTACCAAAAAGTCGCTGATGGCCTTCTCATCACGGGATTCGCGCGGAATGGCGGCGATGTCCTCAAAGAAATGAAACAGTTTCTCGGGCTTGTATCCAGCGATCTTGTATTCCATGTGCTGTCCTCCTTGGCGCATTGTGGAACTGCCTTTTGCATACACGCTATATATTCCCAAAGATCCTAGAGACGAGCCGTGTCAATACGCTGGCAGTTCCAAAAACAGCAGGGAACGGCACTTTGATATGCCTTTGGACGATGATTCTATTCATGTTTGATTCTGCAGTACACCCGTTCCATAATCTATAGACGTGGTGCCATTTAAATCACTGGGTACAGAAAGCTACATACGATATGGCAAGGAGACTCCAGTGGAAACTGCGATCCAAACGACCGCTCACCCGGGTCTTTCGTCCAAAGAAACGGCGCGCAAACTGGCCCTCATAGAGCATGGCGCCAGACTCGTCATCTCCGTTGCCCAGCAATGCGGCTATACAGGCCCAACGGACAACCTTCTTGAAGGCAAAACCTGGAGCGAGCTTCGCGATGATATGTATGACGAAATGCTCGATGCCATAAAGGGGCGATAAGCAAGTCCAACAACTTGCTGCGCTGCCTCATAACAGCAAAACGGCGAGCCACCCTCTCGGAGTGGCCCGCCGTTCTCATTTTGATGTACGCGCAAGGACCATAGAGCCTTCCGCCGCAAAGCTGCCGTTAGTACAGCTTGGCGCCCGCGGGGATGGAATCATCCACGATCAGCACGTTCAGGCGCTCCTCGGGCTCCTCGCCCTCGGCGACGTTCTCGGCGTGCACCGCGGAGATGATCATGCCGCACGAATCGATACCCATCATCTTGCGCGGGGGCAGGTTGGTGATGGCGATCAGCGTCTTGCCGACCAGGTCCTCGGGCTCGTAGTAATCATGGATGCCGGAGAGGATGATGCGGTCGGTGCCCGTGCCGTCGTCCAGCGTGAAGTTCAGCAGCTTCTTGCTCTTCTTCACGGGCTCGCACGCCTTGACCTTGACGGCGCGGAAATCGCTCTTGGCAAACGTATCGAAATCGACGAAGTCTGCGAACAGCGGCTCGATGGCGAGCTTGCCGTAATCGAGCGTGGGCTTCTTGGGGGCAACAAAGGGAGAGGAGGCAACAGCCTCGGCATCCTGAGCTGCCTTAGCGGCGGCGGCGCCGTTCTTGGAGCCCTTCTCCGGCTTCATGTGCGGGAACAGAAGGACATCGCGGATGGACGTGGAGTTGGTAAGCAGCATGACCACGCGGTCGATGCCGATGCCGATGCCGCCCGCCGGAGGCATGCCGTACTCGAGGGCGCGCACGTAGTCCTCATCGTACTCCATGGCCTCATCATCGCCGCCGGCCTTCTCGACCATCTGGGCAGCGAAGCGCTCGGCCTGATCGACCGGATCGTTGAGCTCGGAGAACGCGTTAGCGTACTCGTGGCCGGCGATCACCAGCTCGAAGCGATGGGTCAGACGCGGGTCGTCCTCGTTGCGCTTGGCCAAAGGCGACACCTCGACGGGGTAGTCGCATACAAAGGTGGGATTCACGATGGTGTCCTCGCCCAGCTCGTCATAGAGCTCGGCGACCAGCTTGCCGGCGGTCCACTCGGGCTTGGTCTCGATACCGCGCTCGGCGCAGGCGGCGCGCAGCTCCTCGACCGGGGTGTCGAGCGTGACCTCGCGACCCAGGACGTCGGAGACGATGGAGGTCATGGGACGGCTTTCCCAGTTGGAGAACAAATCGATCTGCTGACCCTGGTACTCGATGACGCCCTCCAGGCCGACGGCGTGCGCAGCGGCCTTGATAACGCCCTCGGCGAGCTCCTTCATGCCCTCGAGATCGGAGTAGGCGCGGTAGGCCTCCATCGTGGTGAACTCGGGGTTATGGGTGAGGTCCATGCCCTCGTTACGGAAGATGCGGCCGATCTCGAAGACGCGCTCGTAGCCGCCCACAAGCAGGCGCTTGAGGTGCAGCTCGGTGGCGATGCGCAGGTAGTTCTCCTGATTGAGCGCGTTAAAGTGGGTGATGAACGGCTTAGCGGTGGCGCCGCCCTGAATGGTCTGCAGGATAGGGGTCTCGACCTCCATGTAGCCGTTATCCTCCATGTAGCGGCGGAAGGTGGAGATGATCGCGGAGCGCTTGCGGAAGGTCTCGCGAACGTCCTCGTTCACGATAAGGTCGACATAGCGCTGACGATAACGGGTCTCCTTGTCGGAGAGGCCGTGGAACTTCTCGGGAAGCGGGCGAACCGCCTTGGAAAGCAGTTTGGCCGTACGGGGGGCAACGGAGAGCTCGCCGCGCTTGGTGCGGACCACAACGCCGGTCGCCTGGACGATATCGCCCAGGTCGAGCTCCTTCAAGACCTCCCAGGAAGCTTCCTCGACATCGTTCACGCGGCAGAACAGCTGGATGTCAGCGGAGGGGTCGCGAAGAACCAGGAACATGATCTTGCCCTGGCCGCGCTTGGCGA
Organism: Collinsella sp. UBA1693; assembly: GCF_002320115.1. Classification (NCBI taxonomy): domain Bacteria; kingdom Bacillati; phylum Actinomycetota; class Coriobacteriia; order Coriobacteriales; family Coriobacteriaceae; genus Collinsella; species Collinsella sp. UBA1693. The sequence continues at coordinate 308,941 of NZ_DCJT01000013.1, read as the reverse complement.
CGATACGGCCGCCCACGGTGACGGTCTCGGCGCCCTCTTCCTCGTTTGCCAAGCCGGCATAGCGCTCAAGCAGGTCGGCGGCATGGTCGGTGACGTCGGAATGCTCGGGATAGGGATTCTTACCGGCGGCGTACAGCGCGGCGCGATCGGCGAGGCGGCGGGCGCGCTCGTCATTCAGCGTCGAAGCGCCCTGTGCTGCCGCATCGACGGACTGGTTCTCAGCCATGTTCTCTCCTTTTACAATAAAACGCTCCCTGAGGCCTGACGGTCCCAGGGAGCGAACTGTTACCTGTGCGCGGGACCGAAAGCCTAGCGCGTGATCTTGGTGATGGTGTAGACGCGGCGCTTGCCAGCCGGGGTGATGATCTCAACGGTCTCGCCCTCGCCGTGACCGATGATGGCGCGGCCGACCGGGGACTCGTTGGAGATCTTGTGCTCGAGAGAGTTGGTCTCGGTGGTACCGACCAGGGTGACCTCGGTAGCGACGCCGTCGCCATCAACCAGGGAAACGGTGCTGCCAATGGAAACGGTCAGACCGAACTCGCCGCTCTCGGCATCCTTGGCGTTTGCGAGGATAGCCTGGATCTCGGCGATGCGAGCAGCGTTCTTGGCCTGCTCTTCCTTGGCGGCGTCGTACTCAGCATTCTCGGAAAGGTCGCCGAATGCGCGCGCCTCCTTGATGTGCTCGACGATCTCACGGCTCTTCTCGCCCTCGCGCCACGCAAGCTCATCCATGAGCTTCTTGCGGCCCTCTGCGGTCAGTACGATCTGGCTTGCGTCCATGCGCAGAACTCCTTGCTACATCTGTCGGCGGCGCTGCGGTGCAGCGAGCCTTTCGCCAACGGTACTCCAAACAACAAAAGCGACCGGTCGACCCTACCAGGGGAAACCGGTCGCCGCTCTCCCCTTGTGAGAGAAGCGTTTACTCAGCGTGCTGAGCGCTATCTTCCTTCTTGGCCTTAGCGGCGGCAAGCTTTGCCTCAAGCTCGCGAATCTCCGCATCGTCCTCATCCTCGACCACGGTCTCGGACTCGACCTCCTCGGCCTTGTCGTCACCCTCCATGCCCTCACGGATGTTCTTGACGGTAGAGCCAAAAGCCTTGCCGAGCTTTGGAAGGTTCTTGGGACCAAAGATAAGCAGGACCACAACCAGGATGACTACGAGCTCCATAGGACCAAGTCGCATGTTACTTCCTCCAAATACGTAGAGTCGATGCGAGGCGCATCGGAAAATCGCCGCCTTTGCGCGATCCGGCCAACGCTGGCCGTGCCTGTAAAGTTCGATTGAGTATACCGCGCCTGTACTGCGAATGACAACACCGCCATATTTTACACGCTTGACGGGCATCAATATCAGCATTTGGTAAGCCGTGCATCAGTTCACCTACATAGCAAAAGGGGCCAAAGCCTAATGCCTTGACCCCTTTATCATGCAATGGTCGGGTTGACTGGATTTGAACCAGCGACCCCTGCGTCCCGAACGCAGTGCTCTACCAAACTGAGCCACAACCCGTTAGCTCGACTATAGTACCAAAGGCGGACGAGAAATACCAGAGATATTTTTCGTCCACATCATCACGCTGCCTATTCCAAACCCTGGACCTGGGTACAGCTTAGCCGACGGCGATAAAAGGACCGCTCTTCTCCATCTTGGCGGCCTGGGCCCACCAACCGTGGTCCTTGAGTGCGGACAGCGCGATCTTCTCGGCCGCCATCTGCGTGTTGCATACCGCAAAGAGGCACGAGCCCGAACCGCATACATCCACGGCGCGGACGTTGTCCTGCGCACGGAGCCACTCGAGAATGTCCGCCATCTCGGGCGAGAGCTTGAGCGCCGCCGCACCCAGGTTGTTGTGGATGTTCGCAAAGATATCCTGCTCGCGATGGTCGCGCATAGCCTGGAGCATGGGCTCTATATCCGTGGGCGCAACCGGATCCGTATCGAACTCAGCGTAGGCGTCCGCCGCGCTCACCCCGCCGTTCATGGGCTTTACCAGCGCCAGCGGCGTTCCCGTGAGCGGCCGGTACATTTCCTGCATCGCGTCGCCCCTGCCGGATAGGTACGCCGGCGGGCCATACAGGAAGAACGCCACATCAGAGCCAATGGAGCGCGCGACGGCATCGATACGCGGATCTGTGGCGTCGATCTTCCAGAAGTAGCACAGACCCATGATGACCGCGGCGGCGTCCGCAGACGGCCCGCCCAGGCCGGCGCGCACGGGAATGTGCTTATCGATCAAGATCGCGAAATTGGGGTCGCGACCAAACGCCTCGCCCATGGCGATGGCCGCCTTGTAGGCGGAGTTCTGCTCCATGGGAAAATCCGCCTCGGGCACCATGCGAACCAGCAGCTCGTCATGAGGCGCCATGGCGACGGTATCCGCCAGGTCGATCGCGGTCATAACCGTATCCACGCGATGGTAACCGGACTCCTCCGCCTTTGCATCCGTCCCATGGGGATGAACGCCAAGGTATAGGTTAATCTTGCCCGGCGCGGTAATCAGGATGAACTGAGGAGCCATAGCCCTACTCCTCCAGCTGGTTTCCCAGGGGAACAAAGATATGCTCGCCGGACTCCGGATCAAACAGCTCGACGGTACCGGTTAGCACGTCGACGTACTGGTAGGACTGGCGGGACTTGCGGCCACGGCGCTCGTCCACCTCGACAATGAACACAGACGGATGAACCGTCTTGATGGTGCCCATGCGCTCGACCACGCGGGTGCGGCCCATATTGGCCTTGACGCGGATTCGCTCCCCCACCATGTTGATCAGCTTCTGGTGAATCTCGTCCACGTGATTAACTTCAAGCTCTTCCATCTTGTTAGCCTCCACAAGGGCATAATGCGCCCAACTTAGGTTCAAACGGAAGCAGTATAGCAGCCTGCTAACAAAATTGCACGTCAGAGCGTCACGCATAGAAGAGGCGCCCCAGATATCCGTCAAATGAGGACAATCTGGAGCGCCGCGAAGTGCGTATCTTGGAAACGAGGCTAGAGCTCGTCGGTGTCGAGAATGATGGTGAAGGGACCGTCGTTGACCAGCGAAACCTTCATGTCGGCGCCAAAGCGGCCGCACGCCACATGGGTGACGTCCGCACGCACCAGCGAGACAAAGTACTCGTAGAGATCGTTGGCGACTTCCGGGGCGCCTGCCGCCGTGAAGGACGGGCGACGGCCGCGACGGCAATCCGCATAGAGCGTGAACTGCGAAACCACCAGGACCTCGCCTTTCACCTGCTCCAGCGACAGGTTGGTCTTGCCGTCCTCGTCATCGTTGATGCGAAGGCCGCCCAGCTTGCCCCACAGCTTGTCCGCGTCCGCCCTGGTATCGTTGTGGCCAACGCCCAACAGCACCAGGTATCCACGGCCAATTTGGCCCACCGTCTCGCCGTCTATAGCCACCGATGCGGACGAGACGCGCTGCACCACGGCGCGCATCTACTTAGCCTCCGCGGAGAGTTTGGACGAGAGGTCCAAAAGCGCGTGGAACCTATGGCTGATAGCATTTTTCTCGTCCGGCGCGAGTTCCGCCATGGTCTTGCCCGGAGTATCGCTTGGCAGGAAGAGCGGGTCATAGCCAAAACCAAACTCGCCACGCCCCTCATGGCCTATCACGCCCTCGCACGAACCGGTGCCGGTGAGCACGAAGCCCTGGGCGTCGATCAGCGCGACCACGCTCATGAAGCGCGCCGTGCGGTCGGCATCGGCCACGCCGTCCATATTCGCCAGCAGCTTGGCGTTGTTGGCGGCGTCATCGCCATGCACGCCAGCGTAACGGGCGGAGTAGACGCCCGGCTCGCCGTTCAACGCATCGACCACCAGGCCGGAATCGTCCGCGATGGCGGCGAGGCCGGTTACCTCGACAGCAGCCTGAGCCTTGATGATGGCGTTTTCCAAGAACGTGGTTCCGTTCTCCTCCGGATCCTCGAAGTCGCCTAGCTGACCCAACGCGACAAAGCGAACATCCGGCAGCACGCCGGAAAGAATGGCCTCGATCTCGGTCAGCTTATGCATGTTGCCCGTAGCGACTACAATGGTCCGCTTGGGATCGAGCTCTCCGATGTTGATCTTCTCGAGCACGTCGTGCTCCCTTCTGGTAATCGCGGCAGGTGCTACTCGTCCCTAAACGCAGTGACCTCGTTTTGCAGGGCGATAAGGTGCTGAATGCCAAGATCGCCCAAGTCGAGCAGGTTGTTAAGACGCGTACGGTCGAACGGGGTGCGCTCACCGGTTCCCTGCAGTTCCACAATCTCGCCGGAGTCCGTGGCGACCAGGTTCATATCGACCTCTGCATTGGAATCCTCGGAATAATCGAGGTCGAGCAGTTCGGCACCATCGACCACGCCCATGGACACCGCGGCGACCTGGCCGGTGAGCGGCAGACGAGCGATCTTTCCGGCGTCGACCCACGCCATAAGGGCGTCATGCAAGGCGACCCAGGCGCCGGTGATGCTGGCGGTGCGAGTGCCGCCATCTGCCTGGATGACATCGCAGTCCACGGTGACCGTGTACTCGCCCAGGGCGCGCAGGTTCACCACGGTGCGCAGGCTGCGCCCGATGAGGCGCTCGATCTCCATGGAGCGGCCCTTGCGCGCGGAGGTCTCGCGACGCGTGCGGCGATTGGTGGAAGCGGGCAGCATGGCGTACTCGGCGGTCACCCAGCCCGCACGGCTGGCACGACGCCACGCAGGCAGGCCCTCCTCGATGGTGGCGGCGCACAGCACGCGCGTGTCTCCAAACTCGACCATGCACGAGCCCAGCGCGTTCTTCATAACGTCGCGCTCCAGGCGAACCGGGCGCATTTGGTTGGCGGCGCGGCCGCCGGATCGAACGACTTCGATATGTTCCATGGTATAGCTCCAATAGCCGTAGACGTGGTTGATGATGGAGGCGACGCGGTGCGCCCGCTCGCAGGGCACCGTGGGACGGTTTTTTCTAACCCGCCTGGCAGGACCTCCCGGCGGCGCCCGCGGTAACCGGCAGGCTCTCGAGCTCTTCCAGCGGAATATGCTCGATGCTGCGAAGGGGCTGGCCAAAGATGAAGCTGCCCGCGGCGGCGAACTCCGCGATGTTGTCAGACGTGGTGGCGAAGCGATGCTCTGGAACCACATCGTCCGTTGCCAGCTGATCGCGGCGACGCAGGATGTCCGCCAGCTCGTAGGTGGTCTCCTCAGCCGAGGATACCACGCGCACCCCGGGGCCCAGCGCATTGCGAATGGGACCGGCCAGCAGAGGAAAATGCGTGCAGCCAAGCACCACGGTATCGATAGCGGCGTCTTCCAGCGGCTTGATGGTACGAGCCACCTCAGCTCGGGTCTCTGGCGTATCGAAGATATCGCCGTTCTCAAGCCACTGCTCTTGCAGGTGCGCCCCCGTGGCGAGCTCGCGCTCGACAATGTTGACAAAGCTGGAAGCCGGGCAGCCGTACACGTCCACGCCGGCGTCCAATGCGTGAATCGCCCTGGCGTAGGCACCGGAGCGCACCGTAAGCTCGGTTGCCAGCACGCCCACCTTGCGCGTGCGGGTTGAATGGATGGCCGCGCGGGCGCCAGGCGCGATGACGCCGATTACCGGAACGCTGAACAGCTGCTGGGCAAGGGGCAGGGCGGCGGCGGTCGCCGTGTTGCAGGCGATCACCATGATCTTGACCGCATGGGCCTCAAGCCAGCGCCCCGCCTGGATAGCGAAGGCGCGTACCTGGTCTTCCGAACGCGTGCCATACGGACAGCGCTTGGTGTCGCCCACGTAGTAGATAGACTCGTGCGGCAGCGCCTGAGCGATGGCGCGAGCAACGGTAAGTCCGCCCAGGCCCGAGTCGAACACGCCGATGGGCAACGCGTTGAGCGAGATGTCCTTCACATCCAATGTATGCATCTGTTCTTGCACGACCTTTCCGTTAGCTTAAAGACCCTGCCTGATGAACGGGCCTGCGCCGGCGATTCTCATCCAGCGCGCACCCCCTACTGTTTGGCGGCGAGCAGCGCCCTCATAGCGTTGATCCAGCCGGTAACGATGCGGCCGTCCGTCACGTACGCGTTCTCGTGGCTCTCCAGGAACGCCTGCGCGCCGGGGTCCTTCAAGCCATTCTCGACCAAGAAGAACAGGCCCGTGGCGTCCGCCATGAGGAAATCAGAAGACGCGTCGCCAATGGACAGGGTCTCTTCCCTATCGATGCCGCGCAGCTCGCAGAAGCGCTCCACGCCGCGACGCTTGTTGAGGCCCAGCGGCATAAGGTTGAAGGCGCGGCCTCGCACGCCCTCCGGCAGCTTGAGCGTGGTAGGTGCGGAGATGTAGTTGAGAAAGCCGTTGTCGCCCCAAGAGAGTTGGGCGCCCGCAGCCTCGATGATGGCCAGCGCCTCCTCGTCCGGCACCTCGCCGCGCATGCCCACCGTGACCTCGCGGTACTTGTAGCCGTTTGCCATGTCGTTATGGAACTCGAGCAGACCCGGCCAGCGGCTCATGAACTCGTCCAAAACGCCGGTTTCCTCGATGCACTCGTGCGGCGTCTTGCCCGACCCCTCGTCAAACGGCATGTCAGCGGTAAAGTAACGCCAATCATTGCGTTTATGGTCGAGCATGAGCAAGCCGCCCATCTCGCCAATGTAGGAGTTTAGACCCAGCACGCGCACGTCCTCATGCAGCATGGAGCGGTTGCGGCCCGAGCACGGGATGACTTCCACGCCGGCGCGCTTAAGGTCCAGCAGCGTGGCGACCAAATCGAGGCTGGGATTGCCGTCGTTATCCGCCAGCACGCACGAACCCGGAGCGAGCATGGTGCCGTCCAGGTCTGTGAACACGTAGCGAACGCGCGCGAGGCGCTCTTTGAGCTCGCCTGCGGGATTCGCGGGCAAAACGGTGTTGGGCATGAGGAGGTCCTTCCGCGTAGCTTGTCGCCGCAGGGCGGCGGGCGATTAACGAACCTATCATACCCGCATGCCCAAAGGGCTGCCAAACGCGTCGGCGCGCCTGCGCAATTAAAGCCCAATACAAACAGGGCGGTCCGCCATCCGCTTGGGACGCGGGCCGCCCTGCACCGTGGATGGAGGATGCAAGCAGGCTATTCGACCGCCTTCACCTCTTGGTCGAAGACACGGGCGAGCATGGACGAATCGCCCTCGTAGGGATCTCTTCCGTGAGCGCGGATCATATGGCGCTCATGCCCCTTGCCCGCCATCACGATAATGGCAGGACCGGTGCAACCGCGTACCGCCGAGCGCGCCGCCTGCTCGCGGTCTGGCTCGATTTGGATATTGGTTGCCCCGGCATCGCGAGCGAAGGACTCTATGGTCTTGCATATATCCATCACGTTTTGGGTGCCGGCGTCATCCTCCGTGATGATGATGCGGTCCGCCAGCTCGCCCGCCACGCGGCCCATGCCCTCGCGACGTTCGACGCCCTTGTCTCCCGTTGATCCAAAGACGCAGCACAGTTCTCGATCGGGATAGCTTCGACGCACGTTCTCAAGCAAAGCGCGCATGCTGACCTCGTTGTGAGCGTAATCAACCAAGCCCACAATGTTGGGATCGCGCGACTCGATGCGCTCCATGCGGCCGGGCACGCGCACGTCCTCAAGCCCGTGCTCGATGGCGGCACGGCTACACCCAAGGACCTCCGCGCAGGCGATAGCGCCCAGCGCGTTGGACAGGTTGAAGTCCGCGATGGTAGGGACGATGACGTCTATGGTGAAGCGCGGCGTCTTAACCGTTAGAACCGTCTTGTGACCGCGCTGCTCCCACGACACGGCGTGAACATCTGCTGCGGGGTTGGTCATGGAGTACGTCAGCACGCTCTCGCAGACGGAAGCCGCCTCGAGCACGCGATCGACCATGTCCATATCCAGATTGACCACGGCGTGACGGCACTGGCGGAACAAGGTGAGCTTGCTGGAGAAGTAATCCTCAAAGGTGGGGTGCTCGATAGGCGAGATGTGGTCCTCGCTGATGTTGGTGAACGCACCGACCTCGAACTCGACGCCCGCCACTCGTCCATATTTTAGCGCTTGGCTAGATGATTCCATCACCACGTCACGGGAGCCAAGCTTCCACGCGCTCGCCAGATAGAGGTTGAGCTCCAGGGGCTCCGGCGACGTGAGCTTGGACATGATGCGGTGGCGACCGTTGTCGATAAGGATGGTGGAGATGAGGGCGCACGGCTCGCACTCGTCCGCGCGCGCCTCCTTGTCCAAAATGCCCTTGAGGTAGAACGCGCTGGTAGTCTTACCCTTTGTTCCCGTAAACGTGCTGATGCGAAGGTGCTTGGCAGGCTGCCCGTAGGCAAGGGATGCCAACGGGCCCAAAGCGGCGCGGATATCATCCACAAGCAGGCATGGAAGATCGATATCCGTATAGTTTGACTCTGACACGTAGGCGACGGCGCCGGCATGCTGCGCCTGCACCAGGTAATCCTCTTTGAACGCAGCGCCTTTGCAGATGAACAGCGTGTCCGGCCCCACGGCTCGCGAATCATAGCTGACCAGCGATATGGGAATGCCCGCCACGTCCTCGATAGACGTGGAGCCCGCACCGCCCGCCAGGACCCCCGCGCTCTCGAGCGCGTCGATGTATTGCTCAAGCGTACCCGGTATCTGCAGCGATGCGGGATCGAGCGATGCGGCGTCTGTTGTAGCCATGATGCCTCCGAAAGCCCCCGCGGGCGGCCCGGCAAACCCGATGCGACCGAGGGGAAAACGCCCGGCCAGCGCGATGCGGCGCGTACCGGGAACTCATCGTCCAAAAACTATTACTATTGTAGCCTTGCCGAACTGCTTTGCTGTGGATATACTAGATGCCCATGGGCGATTGGCGCAACGGTTAGCGCAGGTGCTTTACACGCACAAGGTTGGGGGTTCGAATCCCTCATCGCCCACCATCGATTTGCCAGCGGCGCCATGAAGGCGCCGTTTTTATTTGAAATGGCTGCCGTCGAGAGGCGCGGTGTTAAGGGGCGACCCGACTTGCGGGGGCTTCCTGACTTGCGGGGGCGTCGGGACCAAATAGCGCGTTGCCGCGAGATGCAGGATGTGCCAAATAATCGCTTAGTGCGGAGGTTGAGACAAATAGTCGCTTAGTGCGGTCCGGTCGAGAGATAGACGAGGCAACTTATGAATAACGCATTCTTATATTACGAGTTAGAGAGATTGGTCGACATCGCTCGATGTATAAAATCATCGATTCGGACCGCCTCCAATCCGCACTAACGCACTATTTGACCAAACCTCCGCACTAAGCCTTTATTTGACACGCCGCTCTTCTCGCACTAAAGCGTTTTTTGTCACAGCATGACAATGGAGCAGATGCCCCGCGCGGACAGCACTCGTGATTGTGCGGGGACTGCAAAAAACGCGCGGCGCCCCGTGAGACGCCGCGCGATATGCGATCTAAACGTTACTCGTAAACGCTGCTCCAGGATACGCTACGCGAGAATCGCGGAGAGCGCATCGATAAGCGCGTCGACGTCCTGGCGTTCGCAAATTAGCGGTGGCAGGAAGCGCAGGGTGTGAGCACCCGTCGCGTTGATGACGAAACCGCTTGCAAGAGCAGCGCCGACCACGTCATGCGCATCGCCGGCGGCATCGTCCAAATCGCAGCCAAGCATGAGCCCGCATCCGCGCACGTCGATCACATGGGGCAGACCAGCCAGGCGCGCGGCCATGTAATCGCCGACCACCTGGGCATGCTTATCGTACTCGCCGCGGACAAGCTCGCACAGCACGGCGCAAGATGCCGCCACGGCCAGGGCGCTGCCACCAAACGTGGTGCCGTGGTCACCGGGGTTGAAGGCATCGGCAACGGATGCCTTCGCCATCACCGCGCCCATGGGGACGCCGCCGGCGATGCCCTTGGCAAGACTCATGATATCTGGCTCGATGCCGTAAGCCTGGAACGCAAAGGGCTTGCCGGAACGGAAGACGCCCGTTTGGACCTCGTCCGCGATAAGCAGTGCGCCGTGGGCATGGGCTAGGTCATGCGCGGCCTTGAAGAACTCGGGCGTCAACGGATGAACGCCGCTCTCACCCTGGATGGGCTCGACCATAACGGCGCAGATCTCGCTGCCGTGTTCCTCGAAGAGCGCGGTGAGCTCGTCCACGTCGTTAGGCGTGCAGGCAAGAAAATCTTGCGGCAGCGGCTTAAAGGCATCTTGCAGGCGGTCCTGCATGGTGGCGGCGATAGTCTCCAGCGTGCGGCCGTGGAAGCTGCCGCGCAGGGCCACTATGGTGTTGCCGCCGTTGCCAGACCGCTTGGCGTAGAGGCGGGCGAGCTTCATTGCGCCCTCGTTCGCCTCCGCGCCGGAATTGGCAAAGAACGTCTTCCATACCTGGTCGTTCTCAGTAGGCAAACCCAAGGCGACCGCGGCGGCCCCGTCGCCGGCGCGCACCGCATCGGCGATCATCAAAGCGCCGTCCATATCGCCGGATGCCAACTTGGACAGAATCGCAGCCAGCTCGCCGCGCCGCTCGATGTAGTAGTAGTTGGAGACGTGCAGCAGGCGCTCCGCCTGACGCTGGATAGCCTCTACCAGCACGGGATGGCAGTGGCCCAGGGAGCACACGCCGATACCAGCGAGGAAGTCGCGATATTCCGTTCCGTCATCGCCCACCAACGTCATGCCGTGCCCTTCGACAAACTCCACGGGCATGCGCGCGAACGTATTCATTACATAGCTGGATTCCAGAGCTTTTTGCAAACCTAGCGACATATCGCCGCCTCCTTATTCGTCCAGATTCTCCACCAAGCGCGAGGCGAAGACGCCAAGCGGATGGGGATGGGTGTCATTCTCATATGCCGCCTCGGTCGAGTGCATCACGGTGCCCACGCCGGCATCGGTCAAAAGCTCCAACAACAGCGAGTGCGGCGTGGTGCCGTTGATGATGTGGGCGCGGAACACGCCGCCGCGCAACGCGTGGATGCAGCTTTGCAGCTTTGGAATCATACCGCGGTCGATTTCACCTTTGTCCAGCATATCCTGGGTTTCCGCCAAAGTGAGGTTGGAGATGAGCGAGTCCTTGTCAGAGAAGTCCTCGTACAGGCCGTCGACGTCGGTAAGGAAGATTGCCTTGTGCGCGTGAACCGCCGCGGCGATATGGCCGGCGGCGACGTCGGCGTTGATGTTGAAGAACCCGCCGTCCTCGCCCGCGGCAACCGTTGCGACCACGGGGATGTAGTCGTTGGCCATGATACTCTCAAGGTAGCCGGAGTTTACGCGCACGATGTTTCCCACGCGGCCCAAATCCGGGTCGAGCTGCTCGGCGATAATGGTGCCCGCGTCCGCACCGGACACGCCCACCGCCAGGTTGCCGTGCTGGTTGATAGCGGCGACCAGCTCCTGGTTCACCTTACCCACCAACACCTCGCGCACAATCTCCATGGCCTCCGGCGAGGTGACGCGCTGACCGTCCTTGAACTCGACGGGAATGTCGTAGTGCTTAAGCGCCGCGTTGATGTCCGCGCCGCCGCCGTGCACGATCACCGGGTTCACGCCGATGATCTTGAGCAGGACGATGTCGCTCATCACGTCATCGCGCAGCTTGGGATCGACCATGGCCGCCCCGCCGTACTTGATAACAATGGTCTTGCCGGTTAGGTTTTTAATCCACGGCAGCGCCTCAAACAGCAGCTGCGCGGTCTTTTCATGCGATATTCCGGGACGAGAATCCCTTGCGTACTTCATAGCTCTCCCCTTATGAACGTCTCCCATCGTACGAACCGGGGCCCCTTACGGACCCGCAGGCACGGCCTACGTGCGGTAGTCTCCGTTGATGGTGACGTAGTCATGGGTGAGGTCGCAGGTCCACACCGTGGTGGTATGCTCGCCCGCGCCCAAATCGCACGAGATCACGATCTCGGGCGCCTCGAAGCGTCGCAGCGCCTCGTCCTCATCAAACGCAACGGTAAGGCCTCCGCGGCATACGGGCATGCCCATGATATCGATTGAGACATCCTCTTGGTTAAAGGCGACGCCGCACTTACCCAACGCCATGGCGATACGGCCCCAGTTGCAGTCATGGCCGGCGATGGCGGTCTTGACCAGCGGCGAGTTGGCCACGGCGCGCGCCGCCGTATCGGCATCTTCGTCCGTTGCGGCACCGGTCACGTTGACGGTCACCAGTCGCGACGCGCCCTCGCCGTCGGACGCGATGGTGCGGGCGAGCGTTTCGCACACCTCATGCACGGCGTAGAGCAGCTCGTTGTAGGCATCGCTTCCTTTCTCGATGGGAGCGGCGTCCGCGCCGGCGGCACCGGAGGCGAGCATGATGCAGGTATCGTTGGTCGAGGAATCCGAGTCGACGGTCACCTTGTTGAAGGTCACGTCCACCGTCTGCTTCAAGATCGAATGCAGCACTCGCGGCTCCACCGGGGCGTCGGTGGTGATCACGGCGATCATGGTCGCCATGTTGGGCATGATCATGCCGGAGCCCTTGCACATACCGCCTACGGTAAAGGTGCAGTCGGCATACTGCAGCGTCTGGCTAGTATAGGAAATCGCATATTCCTTGGAATGCGTGTCCGTGGTCATGATTGCGCGCGCTGCGTCCGCACCGCCGGAAACGCAGAGCGCATCGATCGCCGCGGGCAGTCCCGTCTCGAACAACTCGATGCCCAGCGTCTGGCCAATCACGCCGGTAGAGGCAACCAGCACCTGTTCGCTCTCGCAGCCCAAGATCTGCGAGGCGATCTCGCACGTCTCGGCAGCAACCGCGCGACCCTGCTCGCCCGTGGCGGCATTGGCGTTACCGGAGTTGATGACAATGCCCTTTACCAGACCGTAGCCCTTTTCCGCACCGCCCAGGTTCTGGCGGCTCACCTGCACGGGCGCCGCGCAGAAGCGGTTGGTGGTGAAGACGCCCGCGCACGAGGCGAGCTCGTCAGCCGTCACGCAGGCCATATCGAGGCGCTGCGGGTTCTTGCGAAAGCCCGCATGGATGCCCGCGGCCTTAAAGCCCTTGGGACTGGTAACGCCTCCCGCCGGCACGGTGCGAATGCATGTTTCAAAGTGGTCGATATTCATAATCAGCTGTCTCCCCACAAGAACCGCCCACGCGAAGACGGGCGGTGGTTCGTTGTTCTCAGTGTAGCCGTTGGCCGCGACACATCGCGGCGCAAGCTCGCCCGCTGGCTAAACGGGCATCGCGACCATGGGGAGTCCTCGTCGCTGGTCCCAGCCGTACACAATATTCGCGCACTGTACCGCTTGGCCGGCGGCGCCCTTGCACAGGTTGTCGATGGCGGCGACCGCTACAAGCACGCCCGCACGCCGGTTGAGCGCAAGGCCGATATGGCATCCGCAGGTTCCAACCACGCTCGAGGTCTTGGGCATCTGCCCCGCATCGAGCACGCGCACCATAGGTGAATCCTTGTAAAACTCGCGATACGCGGCCACAACCTCATCCGCATTCAACCCGTCATCGCCCGCAAAGTCCGCAGCGAGCGGCAGCGTGACGGTGGAAAGCAGGCCGCGCTTAAGCGGAGCCAGATGCGGGGTAAACACCACGCGGTCCTTCGCGTCCAGAATCTGTTCGATCTCAGGCGTATGACGATGCTTGCCCACGCCGTAGGCCTCCAGGTTCTCGTCCGCGCTGCAGAAGTGCGTGCGCTGGTTGGCGCCCTTGCCGGCCCCGGTCACACCGGAAATGGCATCGACCACAATGGCGCCGGCATCGGCAACCCAGCCCTGCTTGATAGCCGGCAGCGCGGCCAGCGACGTAGCGGTGGGATAGCAGCCCGCGCATGCAACCAGCACGGGGTCGCCCGCAGCATGTGTCGCGGCAGCGCTTGCAAGATCGCCCGCAAACAGCTCGGGTAGGCCAAAGGCGCGCGTTTCAAGCAATTCGGGCGATGTGTGCTCGGTGTCGTACCACGCCTGGTACACACCGGCGTCCTTAAGGCGATAGTCCGCGGACAGGTCGAATACAGAGACGCCGTGCTCAAGCAGCTTAGGCACCGCCGCCATGGCAGCTGTATGCGGCACCGCCAGGAACACGGCGTCCAAATCAAGCAGGATCGGGTCATCATGCGTGGTAAACGCCAGATCCGTGGCGCCGGCAAAGGCAGGGTATACATCGGCGAGCGCAACGCCGGCGTCCGCGTTGGACGTCACGGCAGCAAGCTCCATATCGGGGTGGCCAAGCACCAATCGCACCAGCTCTGCCCCCGCGTAACCGGCAGCCCCCATAACGCCAACTTGAATACCCATCGTCTTTCGCCCTCCCGACGCTAACGTCTCCCTATCGCCCGGCGCGCCCGCAGCCCCATCCTTTTGGCAGCCATCGGACACGCCTTGTATGCACTAAATCGCATGCAACGCGCTTGAATATTTAGTAGTTCGAGAGATTAGCACTCTAATACCTGATTGGACGCAAATTTAATGACTGTTAATACAGATTCACATTTGGACGAGGAAAGGCTTGGGGTCCCTCCCGGGTTAAACCCGCTAGCAGGGCACACCGGCACTCACGACGCTATCGTCCACGGCTTCATCGTCCACGCCCTCATGCCCTACCTTTGCCTTTGATGCGACGCTGGCCGCACAGAAACATAGAAGAACGGGGGCGGTGTAAATCATGGGCAGCGCGTAGCGCGTATCGTACATGGGCGACATCAGCACCGCCCCCACGGTGAGGGCCACGGGGATAAACAACGGGATCCAGCGAGGCGACCTTCTCACGCATACCCAAAGACACAATGCGGGAATCCAAATCGCGTAGAGCGCGCTCATCATGAGCACGTTGATGACGGGAGTCTCAGTCGCCGCCTCGAACACCTCCGTTGCCGCCTGGCGCATGCCCCTTAGGTTGGCGGGACGGGTCAGCAGCTCTGTTCCGCCGCGCTGCTTATCCCACAGCGCGTCTTTGAGCTGCGCCGCACCCTTGGGCGATACAAACCCTGCAATGGGTGCAACCAGGGCTTCAAAATAGACCTGCGGGTCATCCATCCCCTGCTGGGCCCACACGGCAAAATACGCATCCCATGCCTTTTGGGTCGCGTTGTATACATACTTGTACTTCACGGGGTCCGCCCATGCGGGCTCGTAGCGCTCCGCGAGCGTGTCATAGCGAAGCACGTCATCGATGGCCTCGCGCTGGTCCTTGTCGATCTTGTCCCCATGCTCGACCACGTAGCGCGCGGTCTGCTGAAATATAGGGCCCAGCATCTCCTGCTTGCCGCCCGGCGCCACGTCGAGCGCGGGAAACACCACCTGGGGCAGCACAACCCACATCACGCCGCCCACGGCAAGGGCCTGCATGCCAAGCCTCCACCACGCGCGCCAATAGATAAGGGCCAAAGCTGCCAAGGTTGGCACAACCACGTACACGCCCGTTTTCTTGGTCAGCGCGCACAGTACGCCAGAGACCAGCAGGGCGATATAGAACCCGGGCGAGCGCGCAAGGCCTCCTTTGCTGTTGACCAGGCGCGCGACAAGCGTGAACCAAAAAAGGTAGATAGGCGAGAAGATGGAGTCTTTCATGTTGAGCGACGAGTAGTGCCCAAACACGGGCACCAGCCCCACCAAGAGAAACACCGCGGCGCACAGGGTTCGCGGGGCGCCCAGGTCACGTGCCGTGGCCAAGGCGTACGAGAAGCAGAGCGCGGTCACAAGCACCTGCACCGTGACAAGCGTGAACAAGCCGGTATTCCATGATGCCGTCTGGGCCTCGCTTGCCTGCGCGGCAAAGCCGTAGATCAGCGTATCGAGAATGGGATGATGATCAGAGTAGTGGGCGTCAAGCTCTACCCCGGGGACGTTCCACACGCCAAAATATACCGAGCTGTCCTCTGGGTAGGACTGGCATATCTGGTAGTAGGTGTCATACAGCATGGAGCCCGGGCAAAACGCCACAAGCCAAAAGCTCCACAGCGCAAACAATACAAGCGCATGGGCAAGCACGCTCTTTACGCCCAGCTGGGGCGCCAGGATATCAAGCAGTCGCGGGAATCGATCGGTATGATGGCAAAGGCGACGTAGCAGCCATTCGCATAGCAGGATGATCGCCGCTATGGCAAAGGTCAACGCGCCGGCGTTGGCATAGAGCTCCGCGGGCTGGGCGCGCGCCCACCCGGTATCGAACATAGAGGTACCAAACACAAGTAGGACCGCGACGGGCCAGGAAATCGCCAAGAGCAAAAGCACGCGGGCGACCGCGAGGAAAACACCCATAACATCTTTTCTTGCCACCTGCATCCCCCGCATCATCGTCCGCATGACCTAGCAAGCCATAATAAGGCACCAGCCCCATGAACGCGACGCATATGCGGTTGAACGCAAAAAGAGGGGCCAGGCAGCTTCTTGCCACCTGGCCCCTCGCAATCATCTGAAAGATGAATTAGAACTCAACCGGGGTGTCGTTGTAGACGCACTCCAGCAGCTGCTCCATCTCCTCCTGAGAGGGCTGGCGCGGGTTGGAGCCGGTGCAGGCGTCCAGGATGGCGTTCGCGGCGACGTCGTGCTTCTTGGCCTCGAACTCCTCGTAGTCGATGATGGACTCGTCGGCCTTCACGCCGCCCTTGCCGTAGTTCTTGATGCCCTGCGGAATGTCCAGAGCGTCGTTGAGGTCGCGGATCTTCTGGACCAGAGCGGCAACCAGCTCGTCCTCGGTCTCGCCCTCAAGATGCAGGATGTCCTTGGCGATGAAGGCGTAACGGCTCTTGGCGCGCTCGTCCTTGGCGTTGAACTGGATGACCTTGCCCAAATACATGGCGTTGGCGCAGCCGTGGATGATGTGGTCGCCGGTAAATGCGGCGCCGGTCTTGTGGGCCATGGAGTGGACGATGCCCAGCAGGCCGGACGAGAAGGCGATGCCGGCGATGCACTGGGCGTCGTGCATATGGGCGCGCGCCTCATGGTCGCCCTGGTAGGACTTGGGCAGCCACTCGACGATCTCGCGGATGGCATGCAGGGCGTTGCCGTCGGTGTACATGGAGCCGGCGGTGGAGACGTACGCCTCGATGGCGTGGGTCAGGGCGTCCATGCCGGTGTGGGCGCACAGCTTGGCGGGCATGGTGTAGGTGAGCTCGGGGTCGACGATGGCGACATCAGGGGTGATGTTGAAGTCTGCCAGCGGGTACTTGATGCCCTTCTCGTAGTCGGTGATGACGGAGAATGCGGTGACCTCGGTAGCGGTGCCGGACGTAGAGGCGATGGCGCAGAACTTGGCCTTGGTGCGGAGCTCCGGGAAGGAGAAGGGCACGACGGCCTGCTCGAAGGTCTCCTCGGGATACTCGTAGAACAGCCACATGGCCTTAGCGGCGTCGATGGGCGAGCCGCCGCCGATGCCGATGATCCAGTCGGGCTGGAAGTCCTCCATGGCCTTGGCACCCTTCATGACGGTGTCAACGGAAGGATCGGACTCGACGCCCTCGAAGATCTCTACCTCGAAGCCGGCCTCCTTGAGGTCCGCCTCGACGTCCTGCAGGAAGCCGCCGCGGCGCATGGAGCCGCCACCGGTGACGATCATGGCGCGGGAGCCCTTGAGGTTCTTCACCTCATGACGAGCGCCCTCACCAAAATACAGGTCGCGAGGATTGGTAAAACGTCCCATAGGATTGCCTCCACTCTACAGATCCAGGCGTGGATCTGCCCAAAATAACGGGGCACCCAAACGGCCCCGTTGCTTCCCGGGGGTCGTGCATGCGATCTGCACGGCTCAACGTTATTTTACCGTCCTGCTATTTTTTCATTCCATATAATTAGGTGAACATGTTTCATCTTTCGCGAACAATCGCACGCTCACACCACGTACCTGCGAGGTCTTTCCCATGGGCAAAACCCTTAAAACCGGTGACCGAATTCTGCTTGCTATTCTCGCCATAACGGTCATAATATGCGCTCTCGCGTTCGGCGCGCGCACCCTTGGAGGACGGGACGGCCAGCAGTCCCAAGGAGGCTCCGGCGCCATGGTGGTCTGCCAAACCAAAAGCGGTTTCTACCGCGCCGACCCGCTCTCGTCCAACGCCGAATACACGGTCGACACCACCGCCGACGCCATAAAGAGCAGCGCCGAGAACGGCAAGAACACCATCCGTATAAAAAACGGTGAAGTCGACGTGATCTCGTCCAACTGCTCCAACCAAGTCTGCGTCAACCACGATCCCATTAGCCAGGCGGGCGAGCAGATTGTCTGCCTGCCGCATGGTTTGGTAGTCGAAATTGTACAGGACGAGGATATGGCCTCCAAACTGGTGTAGATGCGCGGGATTTTAGGGCCTTCACGCACCTTGCACGCCGGTAAACAACGTTACACTGTTGCAATTACCAGCTATTAGAAAGGAGGCGCCCGTGTCATTCGATCCCATACAGGAAGACTGCCTGCGCCTCATACTCCAAGACATGCGCCGCAAGCGCGTCTTTCCCCTTGAGAACCCCGCGTTCATCGAACGCGACATGGACGTATACAGCCAAGACCCCGCACGCCTCATTAAAACGGACGAGGACCGCTCGTTTCATCTAACCACGCGCGCCGCCGAGATGGTCGATTACCGCATTCCCTTCGTAACGGACGAGGCGGAAATCGATCGCATGAGCGACGAGGCCGAGGGCATGTTGCGCGAGGCGGCGGAGCTCGACCCTTCCAACTGGGACGCCCGGCGCATGCTGAGCGCCCTGGTTGCGCAATCAAACGACGAGTACGTGAGCTACCTGCTCGACGCGCGTGAAGAGGTCGAGCATGATTGCGCCCTTATGGTCGCCTCCGCCCAAGACCCCTACAGCCGCGAATTCGCCGCGGGCATAGGGCGCAACCCGTACCTGCGCTGGCTGGCGGCCATCTCATCCCAGGCGCTTATCTGCGGGCAATACCGCCTTGCTTTGCGCACGGCGGAAGAGAGCCTCTCCTACGCCCCGGACGACCCCGGCGATGTCCGGCACACCGGCATGTTCGCCCTGGCAAAACTCGAGGCAACCCGCAAAGAGCTCGCCGACTACCGTCGCCGCCACGCGGTAAGCTACGCGCTGCCCTCTCCCCGCAACCGTCGCCCCCACCCCGCTGAGAAGGACCTGGACCCCTGGTCTCTTTTAGCGCAGATGAGCGTCGAGTACCGCGAGCTTGACTATGACGGCGCCTCGCGTCTGCTGCGGCTGCTGCTCAAGCGAAGCCCCCATGCAGCGCACGCCCTGTTCTACCAAGCGGAGTTCCCGGAGGGCGTGTTTGGCCGCGTCAACGTGATGCCCGGCAGCGAGGACGAGCTGGTGCTGGCCATCAGCGAGGCCACGCCGCTGCTCCAAGAGGGCATGGGGGCACCGGAGGCTTCCTCGTTCTCTACATGGATCTCGCAAAACGATGCCGTTCAAGACGCGCTTGACCAACAGGACGCTCAGCTTGCGCCCCATTTTGGCGGCGCCACCGGGGGTGAGAACTAATGGAGCCCTCCCTGTATGTTCCCGCATTTCTGGCCCGCACCTACGCCCGCGAGCATCCAGACCTAACGCCCGCGGCAATTGAGCTGGTGCGCGATGAAATTGCCCTGCACCCCGAGACCTATGCCACAGAGGTCCATGCGCAGGCATGCCTGTCTTACGCTCGCGTCCATGCCAACCTGCATTCCGGCCTCTCGCGCATGGAAGAGTTGTCGGACGAGGAGTATGAGAGCCAGCGCTCCCGGTTGTTTGAGCAAACGCGCCTGAACCTTTTCAAAATCGCCAAAACGGATCCCGCCTGCATCGATGCGCGCTTGGTCGACATCCTGCTCGCCAACGTGCCCTTGGATGACTGCATCAACGACCTTATGCGCCTTGAGCTAGAGGCACGTGGCACCCTTGAAGAAAGCGGACGAGGGTTCTTATCCGCAGCCCCCATGTTTTGGAGCGACGCCGCCCTTGATGCTGCGCAGAGCGACCCCCTACTCTCCACCGTTGGCAACAACCTGCCGCTAGCTGCAAACTCTGCGCCCGGTTTCTCGGGCGCGCCCAACCACGCAGCCGAATCCGCAGCCAATGCAGACGACCGCGTGCTTGCCGCAGCCTACCTCACCGGCACCGACCCCGAGGTGGTTGGATGGCTGCACACCGTTGAATGCCTTGCGCAGGGCTGCATGGTGACCGCACGCTACAAGGCTGCCGCCCGCTATGCCCGCATAATTATGCGCGCGCAGGGCTACCCCAACTTTGCCGTGGGCACCCTTATGCTCGCGCTCGCCCGCCTTGAGGACGAGGAAGGGTTCTTTGCCGCCGCGCAGTCAAACCCTGCCGCCGCCTTGCAAGACTCGCCCTGGTACCTGCTAGGGCGCGCTTTGCTGCTCTACAAGCTGAGCCGCCGCAAAAATGCCCGCCGTGCGCTCAAGGACTTTGCCTTCCGCTGCGAAGGCGGTGCGTTCTTCTTACTAAACCCCACGTACCTCGCACCGTACCTGCCGGTGCGCCCGCCCGTTAAAGAAGCCTGGAACCTCACGCACCAAGCCGTTTGGGAGGCTGATGGCATCATTGCGGACACGCCGGACTTCACCGGTTGGGCCATGTCTATCGACGGCATCCAAGAGGAATCCGAGGCCTTCGCGCGCCGCTACGGCTTCTAAGCGCCTTTCCGGTCCCACGCGCTCCATGCAAGCGGACGCCTCTCACATATGGTTGCGCACGCGGGGCGCAAGCGGCTACAGTACTAGGGTGGGCGTGCACGCGCCCCCCAGCACCGTTATTCGCAATTGAAAGGGTCTTGCATTGTCAGACTTCTCTCTTAAGCACAAGGTTTG
The DNA here is from genome assembly GCF_002320115.1 of Collinsella sp. UBA1693. Lineage (NCBI taxonomy): Bacteria > Bacillati > Actinomycetota > Coriobacteriia > Coriobacteriales > Coriobacteriaceae > Collinsella > Collinsella sp. UBA1693. The sequence goes on along the minus strand of NZ_DCJT01000013.1, from coordinate 288,264 downwards.
CGTCCACTACACCGGCAGCTTCGACGATGGCGAGGTGTTCGACACCACGCGCGGTCGCACGCCGCTTACCTATATAGAGGGCAACCATGAAGTTGTTCCCGGGTTTGAGATGGCCGTGCTCTCCATGAAGCCGGGCGAGACCAAAAAGGTCCACCTTGAACCGCGCGACGCATATGGCGAGCGTCGCATGGAGCTGCTATACCAAATGCCCACCATCGAGATCCCCAACTACGACGACCTTGTTGTGGGCGAGATGATCTACCTAATGAACGAGACAGGCCACCAGCAGCTAGCCCGTGTGGTCAAGGTTGAGGACGACGGCATGACCGTGTTTGACTTCAATCACCCCATGGCAGGCTGCAGCCTCAACTTTGAGCTTGAGCTCTTGAGCCGCGAGCCGTATAACCCCGGCGACGCCGCATCCCAGGACGAGGGTGCCTCCCATGCATAAGGTCGAACGCGGCGTATCGTGCGCGGGCTGCCCGCATCGCGCCGCCTACATCGCCTGCAAGGAAGCCCTTGGTCGAGGCAAGAACAAGGTGATCTGCGGTAACGCCGGTTGCGCCGCGACGGGATACATGCACCCGGCGGCAACCACCTGCACCGGCGGCGAAGACGCCTTGCTGCCCCGCTACAAGCAAGAGGTTCCCAGTGGCGGCGCCGTAGACCAACCCGCCGTCGAGGCTTGCATCCATTTCGCCCTGGATACCGAGGTTGCCGCGGACGATGCGCCCCGACGCTTCGCCGGGCTTGCCGCGGAGGGCGCCGTCACGATCCTCGCTGTTATGGTTTCCAGCCGCACCTTCCTTGGCGCAGAGGCCATCGAGGGATTGTGCCAGCATATGGTCGAAGACCTTCGCATCGATGACGTGGTCGCCGTCGATCCGCTCGATACGCTGGCCTGCACCGATATCTTGCGCGACATGCTCGCGCGCCCCGGCGTCCACGCCGTCGCCTTCTGCTCACCCTGCGTCCAGCTGCAAGGCGACCGCGCTCCCGAGCCGGTGGATATCGACCGCATCGCCTGCGTGGGCTGCCACCGCTGCAAGCAGATTACCGGGTGCCCCGCCCTTGTCTTCGCTCCGCCCGCTTATACCGTCGATGCGGACGCCTGCGCCGGATGCGACCTGTGCACCTCGTTTTGCCGCACGCACGTGATTTATTCGCCCCGCGTTCGCATCGCCCCGGCAGAGCGCTGCGAGATGCGCTACGTTGCAGCAACGTCCCAGCGCTAGCGGGGCGCGTTTCGTCGCCTATGCCCTGGCACCGCGCACGTACGCTTGAAGCACCGCGACGCGCCCACCAGGGCGCTTGTTCACCAACAGGTAGCGCCCCACGCTCTCCGGCACAATGAAGGTCTCGGCGTAATGCACCGTCATAGGATCAAACGATCCGTCGAGGCTCCGCACCTCGACCTCCTCGCCCTCGACCAGATTGAGCATGTTAACGCTGCCGTGGCACTCGACCGCGACCCTGTCATCGAACCAGTGACGGCGCGTCTCAATGGGCTCCAGCCCGTGCAGGCCGGTGCTCTCGGTGAAGACGCCCGGTTGATTGGACAGGTTCTCGCGTTCATCGTCCACGCGCGTCAGCAGCTCGCGCTCGCAGAACCCTGTATCGCGGTCCATCATGATATTGGGCGCGCCGTGAGCGATGTTGATGGGGCGCGGCCTGCCGTCCAGGCCCATACGACCCCAATCCCATAGCTTGAAGGTAAAGTTGTACGGGGTCGCGCTGATCTCCAAAACAACGGTACCCGCCCCCGAGCAGTGAATGGTGCCCGCGGGAATAAGCACATGGTCGTGCTTCTTTACCGGGAACACGTTGACGTGCCGCTCCGCCGGGAACGGGGCTTCGCCGCGCTGCGCCGCCCCAAGGTCCGCGAGCAGGGCCTCCTTGGTCGTGTCATCCCGAACGCCCAGGTACACGCAGGACTCGTCCGTGGCATCCAAGATGTAGTAGCTCTCGTCCTGGGTGTAGGGCATGCCGAAGGCGTCCTGGATGTACTCCGTGCGGGGGTGCACCTGCAGACTCAGATTTCCGCCGCCAACGGTGTCAAGGAAGTCGAAGCGGATGGGAAACTCCGTGCCGTAGCGAGCACGCACCATGGCGCCAAGCAGCGAATCGGGCTCGTTGAGCACCATGTTGATGGCAGGAATCTCAACTTCGGCACCCCCATAGGAGAGGATGATGCTGTTCTCCTCCGGCACGCCGTCAAACGACCACCCGTAGTTGGGCTTAGCAGGATCGAGGTTGAAGCGCTCCTTCATCCACTGACCGCCCCACACGCTCTCGTCAAAATACGGCACCAGACGGAAGGGGCGCCTGGCCGCCGCGGCCAATCCGGCGCGGTACGCGTCGCCGTCGACCATCCTGGGCTCCCCGGGCACGTTGGTCTCCATCAAGAAGTCGATGCGCCGGTGCAGATCGCGCTTGAGGCGGTCGGCGATGCGCCACTCGAAGAAGTAACCGCGCTTGATCTTGCGCAGCGGGTCCTCGTCGGCGTTATCGGTTTTCCAGTTCCGCATGCCCGCGCGGAAGCGCAGCGTGATCTCCCAGCGCGTGAGGTCGGAGTAGACCAGCAGCGCGCCCGGCGCGATCAGCGAGGCGCCCACGCCGTAGACGACCACGGGACCGTGCGCGGCCTCGCCGTCCGCGTCGAGCGCATGGGCGATGAGCCCGCGGGCGCGCTCGACCTCGCTCTCATCGTAAAAATCCCGTACGCGGTAGTGCGACATGACACCGAAGATGCGGTCGTCTGTCACCGTGTCCTTGATCCGCTCCTGCACGCGCGGCGCATCCCAGGCGAAATCATCCGCGCACAGCGCCAGCGACGGATTAAGCCGGGGCAGCAGCTGCTCGCGCAATTCCTCATAGTCCGTGCCGGGATAGCACTCGATAGCCAATACCCGGGATAGCGTCGCGTCGTTCCCCTCGGCTTCCGAACAGCGCCTTCTCATTGCCTCCTGCAATTGCTCGGCAATGGAGGAGAAGCCGACCACCGCGGTTCCGTGCGATCGGACATCGATGGCGGGTCTCAAGGTGTAGGTCGAATCGGACATGGATTTCCCCCTTCTTCTCGTCCTCGACCGTATATATAACATATTCCTTACATATTGTCTTTTTATTCTATATCTATAGGCGATCGCGAGACTTAGAACCGAAAAGGCGATATATCATGTTCTGGATCGTTATCAGAGCAGATGCCCGTCTCCCCCGTCGCCGCACGATGCGCAATATGTCAAGTTTGGAAGGTCCGGATATGCCCGCTTTATACATTCGCATCAAAGAGGATATCCTCAACAAGATCACAAACGGCACCTACGGCGAAGGCACGATCATCCCATCGGAGATGGAACTCGCCACCATGTACAACGTGAGCAGGCCAACCATACGCCAGGCCGTACAGCTGCTTGTCAACGAAGGGTACCTGGAGAAGCGAAAGAGACGCGGCACGGTGGTATGTCGGCCCAAGGTGCGCCAGGCATTCAGCCTTGGCATCCGCAGCTATGAGGATGAAGCGAACACCGCCGGATCCGCTGTGGAAACCGTTGTCTTGCTGTTCAAGCGAACCAAGGCAAACGAGGAAGTCGCCAGCCGACTGGGGGTTTCCGTTCACGATGATGTCTTTCGCTTGGTCCGCGTCCGCCGCGTGGACCAAGAGCCCAACGTACTCTCTGAAACGTATATCTCATGTAGCCGCTATCCCGAGATAGACGGCGTCGATTTCACGACCAATCGCCTCTACGACGTACTGGAAGCAACCGGCAGGCCCGTTGTCGATGCCGAGTATTCCCTTGAGGGGGCACGCGCCGACGCCTATTCCGCGGCAATTCTGGGCATAGAGGAAGGGGATCCGCTGCTGATTCTGCACACCGTCGGCCGCAACCAGCAAAGAGACGCCGCCGAATACTCCATCTCCACCTACCGGGGAGAACGAACCTCGTTCTCGTTTGTCGCCACCAGAATATAGGGAGGATTTGGACGAGCCACCCTACCTAGCAGCCAACTTGAGCAACCGCTCGACCATACAGCCTATGCGCGCACCGACGACGAGCTTGATGGCATCCGGGATGACGAAGGGGAGCACCGCGAGCATCAGCGCCGGAACCAAATCGAATTGGGCCACTATCATGAGCTGAGCGGTTCCGCAGGCATACGCTACCGCAAGCATCGCGATATCGGCAAGAAGGACGCGCGCGAATGGACGCACCCGCCCCGCAAGCGCTCTCGCGATCACCCCGGCAACAGCGACCCCAAGCAAAAAGCCCCACAGAAAACCACCTGTGGGACCCGCGATAACGACGATGCCGCCGCCGAATCCGGCAAAGACCGGCAGCCCCAGCGCGCCAAGCAGCAGATACACCCCCACTGCAGCGCACGCGGTGGTAGCATCCAGCACCGCCGGAAGCAGCGCCAGCGCCATGGTCTGCAGCGTAAAGGGCACGGGACCCAGGGGGACGCTCACCCACGATGCAACGGTTAGAAGCGCGACAAACACGCCGGCGCGCGCAATCTGGCGAACGTTCATAGCGAAGGCACGTCCTCTCTTTAAAGCCCAACGAGCACAAAAAGGGTACTCCAAACCGCTCGCGCGCGCCACAGGACAGCGGGGAACCGTCGCTGCAGGTGCGGCTCAGCACCCAACTTTGAAAGCGAGGAAATGCAAAAGGGCCCCGGATGCCGGAGCCCTTCGTGGTACAGATGGATTCGAGCGAGCATGCGGCTGGCCTTCCAAGCCGTCGCGCTCGCAATATCAGCGCTCGCCAAGAAGCTTTTGAAGCTGCATGGCGAGGCCGTTTTGGTCGTTGGTGAGCTCGGTGACGCCCGCCGCGGAGCTCTTGACCTCCGCGGGAGCGTTCGCCATGGCATAGCTTCTAGGCACCGCGCGCAGCATGTCGATATCGTTGCGACCATCGCCGAACGCGATCGCGCGATCGATATCGAAACCAAGGTGGTCGCAAACCACGTGAACTCCCTCGCTCTTGGTGACATCCCCGCGCATGACCTCGCACAGCGTCTCAGACGAGCGGACCGCCGTGAGGTTGGAGTAAGCAGCGGAAATCCGCTCCTGAGCAGCGGCGATTTGGTCGGGATCGCCCATCAGGAGGAACTTGTGGATTCCCCGTTCGTCAAACGCTTCGCTCAGCGGAGCGCGGGTTGCCTTGAGCGTGGTGATGCGCTCCTCGTTCATAATGCGCGGATCGGTGTCGTCATCGCACGCCCATGTGTGGAAACCATATTCAGAGCAGCAGATATCCGGCAGCTCCGCATCGAGGAACGACTTGAAATCAAGCGCCTCGTCCAGGGCAATGGGCTTGCTCAGCAATTCATTCCCCTGATCGTCCAACACGTACGCGCCGCTATAGCACACCAACGGACCCTTAAAGCCAATCTCGTTTTGAATGGTATAGAGTCCCTCCGGCATGCGTGCAGACACCAACACAAACGGTATGCCCAGAGGCGCTAAGCCCTGAATCACAGGACGAGAACACGCGATCACGCGGTGTTCGGCGTCGAGCAGCGTCCCATCGACATCGGTGAAGACGATATCGAATGCAGCGACATGATCGGTTGCCATATAGATTCGCTCCCCTCGAGCAGCAGCCAGGACAATAATGGCCGCTTCTCCCTATCGCGCGCATTTCGTCCCGTCTGAGGTGTGTATGTACAGTTGCATCATGCCTTTTTGGACGATGGAGCCTTGTCGATATCAACGCCTGCCTGGGACAAGATTCCCTGAACGTTAGCTGTCGCCCGCGTGATCCCCACGCGAAGCACGATCGCCGCCGGAATACCGAGAACCAGGCACACCGCACCGACTGCCGTGGCGACGCCGTTGGCAGAGCTGGAAGACCATATCAGCAGAATGGCTCCGACAGCGACCAGCGAGTAGGCCAGGCGCAGCCAGACCTTAAGGTGCTGAATCGCATCGGTCTGCATCCTCGCCTCCTTGACAAGGTCGGCACGGCTCCAATTCTCCGTGTTCACGGGCCTGGGCATGGCTGTCATCCTCCAAAAGGCACTTAAGCTGCGGGCCGCGGCAATATGCTCGCGGCACGCATACGGTTGTATCAGCTTGTAATGCTAAACCACGAAAACGGTTACGCGACCGGCGCGGCGATGGTGGCGGCGCCGAAGAAGCCAACTGCAGCGCCGATGAAGGCGACGACCAGAAGGATCAGCATGGTGACGATGGGGCTAACCTTCTTCTTGGCCATGAGCCACCAGCAAAGGATGGTGAAGCCCATGGGCAGAAGCTTGGGGAAGATGCCGTCGAGCGTGCCCTGAAGGGTGCCTCCGCCGGGAAGGGTAAGAGCGGTAGTGATGTTTACCCAAGTAGCCGCAACAGCACCGATGACCATGGTACCGATCATGACGATGGACTCACGAAGAGCGGTGGCGTTGGGTCCCACCAGCGCCTCAACGGCAGCGCCGCCCAGGTCGTAACCACGGAAGTAGGCAAAGCGCATACCAAAGTACGCCAGCAGGTTCCACACCACGATGTAGAAGATGGCGCCCAGAGGGGAACCGCCCTCGGACAGGCCCATGGCGATGCCCAGAAGGATGGGGATAAGGGTGCCGACGATCAGCGAGTCGCCGATGCCTGCCAGCGGGCCCATCAGGCCGGCGCGAATGCCGTTGATGGTCTCGTCGTCAATCGCCTCGCCGTTTGCACGGGCCTCCTCAAGACCGACGGACACGCCGACGATCATGGCGCCGATCTGCGGCTCGGTGTTGAAGAACGCAGTGTAGGTGTTGAGCGCCTTCGACTGCTCTTCCTTCTTCTCGTACAGGTCCTCGACGATCGGCAGCATGGAGACCAGGTAGCCGAACGTCTGCATGTGCTCCTGGGAGAAGCAGGTGAGGTTTCCATAGTACCAGTTGTGGAACGACTTAGAGAGGGCCTTCTTGGAGACCTTCTTGCCAGTGTTCTCAGCCATTAGATATCCTCCTCGTCCTCATCGTCGGCAGAAGCGATGGCGGCGGCGGTGCCAGCCGTAGCAAGCTTCTGCTTGAGGGTGGTCATGTTGAAGTTGATCAGCGCGAAGAAGCACGCGATTACAGAGCAGGCGATCAGGTTGCAGCCCATGACGGCGGCAAGGGTGAAGCCAAAGAAGAAGGTCAGGAAGTCCGTGGGCTTGGAGATGACCTGCTTGAGCAGGATCGCGATACCGACGCAGGGCAGAAGCGAACCGACGGCGAACAGGGTCTTCATGGCCAGGCCGTCCATGGGAAGGCTGGTCATAACGAAGTCAACGGCGCCCTGGCCCGCCATAAGGATGAAGAACGTAGGCAGGAAGGAGCAGATGATGTGCGAGATCCAAGGCAGAACCATGTCGACCAGGTAGAGCTTGTGGGTATCGCCCTTCTCGAGGGCCTTCCAACCGTAGGACTGCCACACCAGGTTAATGGTAGCGGTGCCATAGAAGAGAATGGCGCCGATGGTGCCGCAGGTGGCACCAAGAGCGGTCGCGACGGCGACGGCCTCTGCACCGGAGGGGTTGGCCGCCAGATCGGGCTGAGCCTGGATGGCCATCATGGCCAGCGGGATGCCGATGTAGCAAGCGGCGCGAACGTCAGCGGAAACGGTTCCGCCGGGGGTGACCAGGGCAATGTAAACCACCTGGATAGCCGTACCGACGATGATGCCCAGCGAAACGTCGCCCATGATAAGGCCAACGACCAAGCCTGCGACCAGAGGACGGCCAAGCGTGTAGTTGCCTACCGAGGTGCCACCCAGACCGGGCATCGATGCCAAACAGGCGAAGATGCCAAGCAGCGCGGCTTGCCAAATTTGGATTGTCATACGTACCACCTTTCTTATTCCAGCGCTTTAATACGCTGACAGCTCCCCGCCCAACCTCCCTCATTGGGACGGGGCCGCAATAATGCGCTCATTTCAAGCAGCTTGGGTCCTAGAAACCAAACTGATCGCGGAACTTCTCCCACTTGCCAATGCCCTTATCGGGAAGCAGACGGAAGTCGACCTCGTAGCCCGCCTTGGAGATGTCCTCGAATGCCTGCGCCTCCTCCTGGGTGATGGACTGGTTGTTGCCCAGCTTCACCGTGTTGGGGCGATCGTTGCACGGGCCCACGATGACGGTCTTGACGTCGCTGGGAACAAAGCCCATCTCAACCAAGATCTCACGCATGTCCAGCGGGTTTTTGGTGATGAGGAAATAGCGGGTCTTACTGTCCAGAACTGCCTGAGCCTTCTCCTTGAAGTGCTCCATGGTCCACACAAAGGTCTTCTTGTCCGGAGCGGCGCTCTTGTACGCGCTCTTGAGGACCGGGTTGCCGGCAGCGGCATCGTTAACGGCGATCAAGCCGTCGCAAGGATACTCGACTGCCCAGCGGGTGCAGGTCTGACCGTGGATCATGCGGTCATCGATGCGAACGAAAGAAATCATGATGCTGTCCTTCCCTCTCAAGCCCATTAGGACTGATAACTTATCAACTCGATAACGTCGTGCTACAAATCTTCCTCGTCCTCATCATATGCGAGAACGATTTCAGTTATCCCCATGCGAGACTCATCCACCAAGCGCGACCTAAGCTCCTGGAGATCGCCGGAGCCCAGGCTCATGAGCGCGGTCATCGCCATGGGTAGATTCATTCCTGCAAAGACGATGGTCGAAGGCAGCATACCGGCGGAAGCGATCTCGTTCATGGCGTTGGTCAAAGGCGAGCCGCCCTGGATGTCGCCCATGAGCACGATTTCGTCTTCGGCGCTCATATCCTCAATGGTCTTCTTGAAATTCTCGACGAACGCTTCAGCACCCATGCCGTCTTCCAAACAGCAATGCCTGACCGCGGGGGAATCCCCTCCAAGCATTTTTAGGACGCTGTGCATTCCTTCTGCGAGCGTGCCATGGCTCACAAGTACCAGATAGCGCATATCGCTCCCCTCCTCGATTGCTCCGGCCCGTGCCGTCGCCCTTCGAAAGTAATTATTACTATTAACTATTTGTTCATGACAATTATTTCGTGAACGGTAGGTTTAGGAGGATTAATGGTGTTAACTATTTCGTAGTAACGAGTTTGGGGTCACATGACTACGAATGGAGCGATTTACACTAGCCTGCAAATAAAAAACGGGGTGCACGACCCCGCTTACAAACGATTCCTTTAACCGATGCCCTATTCACTAGAGCGCTTTCGACGTTTTGTCTTTTTCTCTTTATTGATTTCGGGCTCGCGATTATACGTAATGCTGTACGCCTTTTCCAGGACGTTGAGAAGCTCCAACACGTTTTGATCACCCAGGGCGCTCAACTGGCTTGCGACCGCGGCGACGCCGCCGCCCGATGTGCTCTCAGTGTGTTCCCTACCCGCTTCAGTTGCAGCTACAAGGACCTTGCGACGATCGTTGGAATCGTTCTTTCGCTCTACATAGCCCTTTGCCACCAAAGAATCCAGAATGCGCGTCATGCGAGGGCGGGTGTAGCCCAACGTATCCGCTAAAACCGAGGGGTTCATCTCGGCGTCATTATCCACAAGATATTGCAGCACCGGCTCCTCGCCCACCGAAGCGGCACGCGCAGTTCCCAGCGAACCCTTGGCCAGACCACCGGAATATACAATTAGCTTCCGAGCGGCCTCCTCGTAATTCACCATCGAACCCCGCCCCCCTTCGAGATAGCAAAAAGCACTTTAAAATGATTAACAGTATTGATTATTCCCACTTTGTCCATTTTATCAAGCTGCCTTTGAAAAGGAATGTCAAATGTGCGGACATGCCCTGAAGGCACCTTCATTTGAAGAAAAAGCCCGCCTGGAAGCTACCAGACGGGCTCGTTTCATTTCAAATGGTGCCCCCAACGGGATTCGAACCCGTGATATCCACCTTGAAAGGGTGGCGTCCTTGGCCGCTAGACGATGGGGACAGCGGTAGAAAGTATAGCAGAACTCCCGCGATGTAAAAGAGTGCACAAAAAGATGACGACTACAAAGGCGGGACAAGACAAGGATCGAACCAATTTGTAACAAACTATTTGTTTTTCTACCAAACATACCGTTTGCCCTCAAGTTTCAACCTATCACCTATCTCGTCAGAAGTAAGCCGAATGAAACTGTAAGCCGTAGGGTATCTTTGCGCCATGTACCGGCATGCATATACATCCAACTCGCGGACGCTCCGCGGCTATGAAAGGAGTTATGACATGGGATTGTTCACCGGCAAAACCGTTATCGTCACCGGCGGCGGCAAGGCGACCCTCAAGGATGGATCGGCGGGATCGATCGGCTACGGCATCGACATCGCTTTCGCCAAAGAGGGCGCCAACCTGGTAATTACCGGCCGCAACGTCGCCAAACTCGAGGCCGCCAAGGAATCCCTTGAGGCCGAGTACGGCGTCAAGGTCCTCCCCGTCCAGGCAGACATCTCTGCCGGTCAGGACAACGAGGCCATTGTTCAGCATGTAGTTGACGAGACAATCGCCGCATTTGGGCGCATCGACGCCCTGGTCAACAACGCCCAGTCTTCTGCTTCCGGCGTTACCATCGCCGACCACTCCATGGAGCAGTTCGACCTAGCCATCTACTCGGGCCTGTACGCCACCTTCCTCTATATGCAGAAGTGCTACCCGCACCTCAAGGAGACCCGCGGCTCCGTAGTGAACTTCGCCTCTGGCGCCGGCCTCTTTGGCAACTTCGGCCAGTGCTCCTACGCCGCGGCCAAGGAGGGCGTCCGCGGCCTCACCCGCGTCGCGGCCAACGAATGGGGCCCGGATGGCATCAACGTCAACATCGTCTGCCCGCTTGCCTGGACCGCGCAGCTCGAGAACTTCCAGAACGCCTATCCGGAAGCCTTCGAGGCAAACGTCCATATGCCTCCCGCGGGCCACTACGGCAACGTCGAGACCGAGATCGGCCGCGTTGTCGTCCAGCTTTGCGGACCTGACTTCAAGTACATGAACGGCGAGACCGTCACCCTTGAAGGCGGCATGGGCCTGCGCCCGTAGGCAGCTGCCAGCGAATCAACATGAGGGCGGCGGGGTTCATCCCCCGCCGCCCTTTATCCGCTAGCTAGCGAAATCTACACGTAGAACAGGATGTCGTCGTAGGTGGGAACGGGCCAGTAGTCGGCGGCCACGATCTCCTCCATGGCGTCCACGGCAGCGCGCAGGCGCTCCATCGCGGGAGCGATTTCATGAGCGTACATGTTGGCCTGCTGCTGAGCGTCCTCGATAGCCTCGGCCTGCTGGTGCAGGGCGTCGAGCGCCTTGATGGACTCGTTGATCTCCGTAACGCCGCTGCACAGCTTGTTCAGCGTGTTCTGCTCGCACTGCATCACGGCCTCGGCGCCGGCGGCGCGGATGGTCTCCAGGCCCTTGGCGACCTTGGTGGCGTACGCGGTGATGACGGGGCGATAGGTTCGGCGCGCCTCGCGGACCATGGTGGTCGCCTCGATGTTCATGAGCTTGTTGTACTTCTCGAGCTTGCAGTCATAGCGGCAGACGGCCTCGGCGTGGGACAGAACGCCCATGCTCTCGAACAGCTCAAGGTTCTTCGGCGCGATAAACGCGGGCAGAGCGTCGGCAGTGGTACGGAAGTTGCACAGTCCGCGCTTCTCGGCCTCGACAGGCCACTCGTCAGAGTAGCCGTCGCCCGAGAACAGGATGCGACGATGCGCACGCAGGTGCTCGGCACAGTAAGCAAGGGCCTTCTCCTGGAACTCATCGGCAGGGGTGCCCTCGAGCGCGTCGGCGAAGTCACGCAGCGCCTCGGCCACGGCGCAATCGAGCACCATGTTGGCATCGGATACGTTGGCCTCCGAGCCCACGGCGCGGAACTCGAACTTGTTTCCGGTAAAGGCGAAGGGGCTGGTGCGGTTACGGTCCGTGTTGTCCTGCTCAAGGTCGGGGAGCACCACAGCGCCCAAGTCGATGACGCCGGTGGTGGCGTGGACCGACGCCTTGCCGTCCATGATCAGCTCGACTGCCTCGGTGAGCTGGTCGCCCAGGAAGATCGACATGATCGCCGGGGGAGCCTCGTTAGCGCCAAGGCGGTGGTCGTTACCGCAGCTGGCCACGCTGGCGCGCAGCAGGTCCTGGTACTTGTCGACGGCCTCGATCACCGCGGTCAAGAACACCACAAACTGCAGGTTCTCAAGCGGGGTGTCGCCCGGATCAAGCAGGTTCTCGTCCGCCGTGCCAATCGACCAGTTGTTGTGCTTACCGGATCCGTTGATGCCCTCGAACGGCTTCTCGTGGAGCAGGCACACCAGGTCGTGGCGGCTGGCGATGAGCTTCATCTTCTCCATCGTAAGAAGGTTGTTGTCAACAGCCTCGTTCAGCTCGGTGTAGACCGGCGCGAGCTCGTGCTGGCAGGGCGCGACCTCGTTGTGCTTGGTCTTCGCGGGGATACCCAGCGCCCACAGCTCATCGTCCAGATCCTTCATGTAGGCGGAAACCGTGGGGCGGATGGCACCGAAGTAGTGCTCCTCCAGCTCCTGGCCCTTAGCAGGGGCGGCGCCAAAGAGGGTGCGGCCGGTGATGACCAGGTCACGGCGACGGCGGTAGGCGTCCTTCTTGATGAGGAAGTACTCCTGCTCGTCACCCACGCTGGGGACAACCTTCTTGGGAGCTTTGCCAAAGAAGGCGAGTACGCGCTTGGCCTCGCGGTCGAGCGCCGTCATGGAGCGCAAAAGGGGCGTCTTCTTGTCCAGCGCCTCGCCGGTGTAGGAACAGAAGGCGGTGGGGATGCACAGCACCTCGTCCTTGATAAAGGCGGGGCTGGTGGCGTCCCAAGCGGTGTAGCCGCGGGCCTCGAAGGTGGCGCGCAGGCCGCCGTTGGGGAAGCTCGAGGCGTCCGGCTCGCCCTTGATCAGGGCTTTGCCGGTAAATTTGGTAATCGCCGTACCATCGTGGTTGGGTTCCAGGAAGCTGTCGTGCTTCTCGGACGTGATGCCGGAGAGCGGCTGGAACCAATGGGCATAGTGCGTGGCCCCGTTGAGTAGGGCCCACTCCTTCATGGCATGGGCGACGGCGTTCGCCACGTCCAGGTCCAGGGGCTCCCCCTCCTCGATGGTAGCCGCGAGCTTCTTGTACACGTCCTTGGGCAGCCAGCGCTTCATGACGTCTTCGGAGAAGACCTTGGTGCCGAACCGTTCGGTAAGGTTGGACATGACTCGCTCCTTCCTGTCGCACCGCGGCATCGCCACGGCGTCTCTTGCGGATGACACTTTGGCAGACTAAGCAGAATTCGTTGCATGTGTGTTTCGAAACGTGCGGGCAACAAGAGCGCAAACGAATGGAAAAAACCCGCCCATAGCATGTTCAGCCGAACGATTGAGAAACGAGACATCGATTGGAGCACTCTATGGACGCTACGGATTCCAAAGACCCCGCGCAGCGAAGTTCCCATGTGAAGACGCTTTGGCGACCTGAATTTGAGCACGACGCCTGCGGCATCGGCGCGCTGGCAAACATCAATGGCCACAAAAGCCACCAGATTTTGGACGATGCACTCTCGGTGCTTGTCAACCTTGAGCATCGAGGCGGCGTCGGGCTGGAGCGCAACACCGGTGACGGCGCGGGCATCTTGTTCCAGGTTCCGCATCGCTTCTTCCGTAAAGAGGCTCAAAAATGCGGCCAGATCCTGCCGAAAGAAGGCGACTACGGCGTCGCCATGCTCTTTTTGCCGCAAGATGCCCAGGGCGTAAAAGATGCCAAGCGCGTCTTTGAGGAGGGCTGCGCCGCATGCGGCGTGCCCCTGCTGTTCTGGCGCCAGGTACCGGTCGACCCGCATGACCTGGGTTCCACCGCGCAGGCCTGCATGCCCACCATCATGCAAGCGTTCTTGGGCAGGCCCGACGGCGTGGAGGCGGGCGACGACTTTGAACGCGCCCTGTATATATGTCGCCGCACCATCGAGAAGCGCGCCGACGCCTGCCCCGCACTCGAGGGCAAGATCTTCTATGCGTGCTCCATGTCCAGCCGTACCATCGTCTACAAGGGAATGTTGGTAGCAACCCAGATGCGCCGTTTCTATACGGACCTCAACGATGCCGCGGTCAAGACCGCCGTGGCCCTGGTCCACTCGCGCTACTCCACCAACACCACCCCTAGCTGGGAGCGCGCGCACCCCAATCGCTTCATCATCCACAACGGCGAGATCAACACGCTTAAGGGCAACGTCAACTGGATTCGCGCCCGCGAACCAAACCTGTACTCCCCCGTACTGCAAGGCGACCTGGACCGCGTGCTGCCCATCATCAACCGCGAAGGCTCCGACTCCGCGATCCTGGACAACGTACTTGAGTTCTTGGTCATGAACGGCCGTCCCATGACGCGCGCCGTCTCGCTACTTGTGCCGGAACCCTGGGACAACAACGACGCTCTCTCACCCGAGCGCCGTGCCTACGACGCCTACCAATCCATGCTGATGGAACCCTGGGACGGCCCCGCCGCGATCGCCTTCACGGACGGCCGCACCCTGGGCGCCGCCCTGGACCGCAACGGCCTGCGCCCCGCGCGCTACTACGTCACCCGCGACGACCGCTTCCTGCTCTCCTCCGAGGTGGGCACCATCGAAATCGACCCCGCCAACGTGCTGACCAGCGGATGTTTGGGGCCGGGCGAGATGCTCGAGGTCGACATGCAGGCGGGCCGCGTGCGCTACAACGACCAGCTGCGCGACCAGATGGCAAAGCTCAAGCCGTTCCGCGATTGGATTGACGAGGAGACCATCACCCTGGACACCCTTGTGCAAGAGCAGCGCGACCGCGATTCCCAGCAGACTGCCAGCACAGAGGATGAAGGCGTTTCCCGCGCGGTGCGCGCCACCAAGCTGGGCATACACTGGGATGACGTGGACGAAATCCTGCGGCCCATGGCGACCACCGGTAAAGCACCGCTTGCCTCCATGGGCATCGACGCGCCCCTTGCCTGCCTCTCTGGCAAGACGCGCTCGTTCTTCGACTACTTCTATCAGCTCTTCGCCCAGGTCACCAATCCGCCCATCGATGCGCTGCGCGAGGCCCACGTCACCTCCACGGTGCTCTACCTGGGCAACCACGGCAACCTGCTTGAGGACTGCCGCAACACCTGCCAGCTCATCCGCTTGGATGCGCCGCTGCTAACGCAAGAGCAGTTCGATAGCATCGTCTCCATCAAGCGCACCGGCTTCAAGAGCGCCCGCTTCCGCGCCGTGTTCAAGCACGATGGCGGCGATGGCGCGCTTGAAGAGGCCTTGGAACAGCTAGGCGCCCAGGTTGAGGCCGCCGTGCGAGATGGCGCAAGCATCATCGCCCTATCCGATCGCGCCGGCGCGGACGAACTGCCCATTCCGTCGCTTCTAGCCGTGTCCTCCGTCCACAACCACCTCATTAGGCGCGGCCTTCGCACCTTTGCAGACATGATTGTGGAATGCGGCGACGCGCTGTCCTCGCACGACTTCTCCGCCCTGGTTGGCTACTCTGCCAGCGGCATCTTCCCTTATGAAGCCCATGCCCAGATCGCGGCAATGGCGCAGGAGGGCGACCTTGCAGACGCATCCGGCCGCGCGCTGAGCGCCCAGGAGGCCATCGCCAACTACAACCGAGCCGCCGTCGCAGGCATGGTGGGCATCATGTCCAAGATGGGCATCTCCACGGCGCAGAGCTACCATTCCGCCCAGATCTTCGAGGCGGTCGGTCTTGCGGACGGCCTCATCAACCGCCACTTCACCGGCACCGTAAGCCGCGTTGGCGGACTTGACCTGCCCCAGATCCAAGACGAGATGGAGCGCCGCTACGACGCGGCGCAGGCGATCACCCGCTCTCCCGCATCGGACGAGCTGCGAACCCTGGGCCTTACCACCTGGCGTCCGCTGGACGGCGAGGACCATCTCATCGACCCGCAGACCATCTACCTGCTGCAGCGCGCCGTCCGCACGGACAGCGCCGAGGACTTTGCCGCCTACAGCGCGCGCCTGCATCGCCCGGGTCGCTGCGTTCGCTTGCGCGACCTTTTGGACTTCAACGCAGCCGGCCGCAAACCCCTGCCGCTTGACCAGGTGGAGAGCGCCCGCAGCATCGTCACCCGTTTCAACACCGGTGCCATGAGCTACGGCTCTATCAGCCAAGAAGCCCACGAATGCATGGCCATCGCCATGAACCGTTTGCACGGACGCTCCAACTCCGGCGAGGGCGGTGAAGATCCGCGCCGCGAGACGCCGCTAGCCAACGGCGATTCCAAGAACTCCGCCATCAAGCAGGTGGCGAGCGGACGCTTTGGCGTCACCAGCCGCTACCTGGCAAGCGCCACCGAGATCCAGATCAAGATGGCGCAGGGCGCCAAGCCCGGAGAGGGCGGCCACCTGCCTGGCAAGAAGGTGTACCCCTGGATTGCCGAGGTGCGCCGTTCGACCCCCGGCATCGGCCTCATCTCTCCCCCGCCCCATCACGACATCTACTCCATCGAGGACCTGGCGGAGCTTATCTTTGACCTCAAGTGCGCCAACCCCGGCGCGCGCATCAGCGTCAAGCTGGTCAGCGAGGCGGGCGTGGGCACCATCGCTACCGGCGTGGCCAAGGGCGCTGCCAACAAGATCTTGATCAGCGGCCACAACGGAGGCTCCGGCGCCGCGCCGCGCGACTCCATTTGGCATGCGGGCCTGCCTCTTGAGCTCGGCCTGGCCGAGGCCCAGCAGACGCTGGTGCAAAACGGCCTGCGCTCCCGCGTGGTGCTGGAGGCGGACGGCAAGCTTATGGACGGCACCGACGTCGCCGTCGCCTGCCTGCTTGGCGCCGAGGAGTTCGGCTTCGCCACCATGCCGCTCATCGCCATGGGCTGCCTCATGCAGCGCGACTGCCAGCAGGACACCTGCCCCGCGGGCATCGCCACGCAGAACTGCCGCCTGCGCCACGGATTTGCCGGCAAGCCCGAGCACGTCGAGCGCTTCATGCTCTTTGTTGCCGAGCAGCTGCGCGAGGTCATGGCGCGCCTTGGGTTCGCCACGGTGGACGAGATGGTTGGCCACGTGGAGTGCCTGCACCAGGTAGAGGTAGAGGGCAACGACAAGGCGAACCTCATCGACCTGTCCGCCGTGCTGGCACCGGCCGTCTGCAGCTTCGGCCGTCACCTGCCCGGCGCCGACGCATGCCACTACCTGCCCGAGATGGCGGCGGACTCCCAGCTCGAGCGCACGCTTGACGCAACCCTCTTCATCCCCCACACCGCGGAGGCGCGCGAGCACCTGCGCCCGGTTCGCTTCCATGCGGACATCGCCAACATCAACCGCTGCGTGGGCACCATGCTGGGCCATGCGGTCACCTCCGCTCATCCGGACGGCCTGCCCGCGGGTTCCATCACCATCGACTGCGATGGGTCGGCTGGCCAGAGCTTTGGCGCCTTCCTGCCCGCAGGCATCACCTTGAACGTTGAGGGCGATGCCAACGACTACTTTGGCAAGGGCCTCTCCGGCGGCGAGCTCTCCGTGCGTCCCAAGGCCACCGCGAGCTATAAGTTCGACGAGAACGTTATTGTGGGCAACGTCGCTCTTATTGGCGCCACCAGCGGCCGCGCCTACATCAACGGCCTTGCCGGCCAGCGCTTCGCCGTGCGCAACTCCGGCGCCGTCGCGGTGGTCGAGGGCGTGGGCAACTGCGGCTGCGAGTACATGACCGGCGGATGCGTGCTGATACTGGGCGAGGTTGGCCACAACTTCGCCGCGGGCATGACCGGCGGCATCGCCTACGTCTATGACGAGTACGGCACCCTGCCCAGCCGCATCAACGACGGCGGCATTGCGCTGCGCACGCCCACTCAGGCGGAACTCGGCCAGATCCGTACCCTGCTCGAGGAGCACGTCGCCGCAACGCAGAGCCCGCGCGGTATCAAGCTGCTCTATCGCTTCGACGCCATCAAAGACCGCTTTGTCAAGGCAATCCCCACCGATTACGAACGCGTCATGCAGCAGTCCGCCAACGCCAGCTACCAGAAGGAGGCCTAGGCCATGGGTAAACCGGGAGCCTTTCTCGACATCGATCGCGCGGCCAGCAAGCTGCGCCCTATATCCCAGCGCGTTCGCGACTTCGACCCGCTCTATGAAGAGCTGGACCAGGACGCGCGCCACGCCCAGGCCAGCCGTTGCATGAAGTGCGGCGTGCCGTTTTGCCAGGTAGGCGCATCGTTTGGCAAGGCGCGCCCCAGCGGTTGCCCCCTGCACAACCTCATCCCCGAGTGGAACGAGCTGATCTATCGCGGCAAATGGGACCATGCCGCCGCGCGACTCGCCCTCACCAGCCCGCTGCCCGAATTCACCAGCCGCGTGTGCCCCGCACTTTGCGAGGCGGCCTGCAACCTGGGCACAGTCAACGGCGAGCCCACCACCATTCACGATAACGAGCGCGCTATCTCGGATTGGGAATGGGCCAACGGCGGCCCCGCCCGCTTCGAGCCCGCGCAAAAGGGCGCCCCGCGCGTCGCCGTGGTGGGCTCCGGCCCCGCCGGCCTCGCCTGCGCCTGGGAGCTCGCTCGCCGCGGCGCGCAGGTTGCCGTCATCGAGCGCGA
This sequence comes from Collinsella sp. UBA1693, assembly GCF_002320115.1. NCBI lineage: Bacteria > Bacillati > Actinomycetota > Coriobacteriia > Coriobacteriales > Coriobacteriaceae > Collinsella > Collinsella sp. UBA1693. Next base: position 269,764 of record NZ_DCJT01000013.1, on the reverse strand, counting down.
TGACCGCGCAGGCGGCCTACTTATGTACGGCATCCCCAACATGAAACTCGAGAAGAGCGTGGTCACGCGCCGCACAGATCTTATGGAAGAGCTTGGTGTTGAGTTCCACCTCGGCACGGATGCCGCCGACCCCACGGTAGCCAAGCAGCTGTTGGACGAATTCGACGCAGTGGTTATCGCCGTCGGCTCGCGCGCCGCTCGCGGCATCACCGCCCAGGGCGCGCAGGGCCAGGGCGTGGTCTACGCCGTGGACTACCTCACGGACGCCACGCGCTCGCTACTCGAGGACGCCGTGCCCCAGATCAGCGCGGAAGGGCTGGACGTTGTGGTGATTGGCGGCGGAGACACGGGCAACGACTGCGTCGGCACCGCCGTGCGCCAGGGCGCGCGCTCAGTCACCCAGCTCGAGTTCTTGCCGAAGCCGCCGCAAAAGCCCTTAAGCTCCAACCCCTGGCCCGAGTGGCCCAACGTGCTTAAGACGGACTACGGCCAGCAGGAGGCCATCGACCTCATGGGCGGCGAGATGCGCTCTTGGGCCGTCGACACCCTTGAGATTGCGCGCGACGAGTCCGGGGCCGCAACCGGCGCTGTCGTGGTCGACCTTGATTGGAGCACCGGCAAGCCCCAGCGCCTTGAAGACACCAAGCGCACGCTGCCCGCGCAGCTGGTGCTGATCGCATGCGGCTTCACCGGCCCGGAGGCAAGCGTATTCGACGCCTTTGGCGCCAGCGTCTCTGCCCAGGGACGTCCCCTGCCCGTTATGGAAGACGATTCCCACCGCTGCGCCGTCGAGGCGCGGAACGCAACAGGCGCAGCCGCAATCTTCGCATGCGGCGATGCGCGCACCGGCTCTTCGCTGGTGGTCAACGCCATCGCAGACGCCATGGCATGTGCGGACGAGGTGGCACGAGAGCTTGGCCTGTAGCCAAGTCGCAGCCAACTTGCCAGCTGCACACATGATATGAGGGCGGCGGGGGACTTCATCCCGCGGTGCACCCGGCGCTCATTGCGCCCCAGGGCACCGCGCTACGAAACCTCCGCCGCCCTTTTGCGTTCAGCGTCAACCATTCGCGCGGAAAACTGGGGAGGTCATCCAGTTGACGCGATGCCTGGACCAAATAATGCGTTAGTGCGATGCGGCCGGTGTGCCAAATAATCGCTTAGTGCGGAGGTTAGGGCAAATAGTCGCTTAGTGCGGTTCAAATCGTGTCAAATAATGCGTTAGTGCGGTCCGGACGAGAGATAGCAATGGTACCTTATGAATAGGGCGTCCGCATCGCCCGTGCTAGAAGGATCGGACGATGCTGCTCGATGTATAAGGAAGGCAGGTCCGTCAGACCGCCTTCAATCCGCACTAACGCACTATTTGACCAAACCTCCGCACTAAGGCGTTTTTTGACATCCCACCCTTCCGCGCTAAGGCGTTATTTGTCACTCCTCCGCCGCTTGTCAACGGCAACACGCTACCCCTGCAATCCAATTAAAAGTAAAAAAGCTCTTCAAACTTTTTATCAAGCGCGATGCACAAGGTAAGTGCGAGCTTCGCCGTAGGGTTGAACTGTCCCGTCTCGATGGAACTTATCGTGTTTCGAGACACACCAACCATCTCTGCGAGCTGCGCCTGCGAGAGACCCCTTTGGCTGCGCGCTTCCTTCAGATAGTTTTTTAAGGTCAAACATTCCTTCATACCATCATCAGTCCATAACCACGTAAGCACACAGCCACCCTATAGCAAACGCACCGTACAGCGCGGCTACCAAAAGCGTTCTGTTTGATCTGGTCCTGCTCCATATAAAGGCATTCGCGGCAGCAAGGTACGTGAACAGGATTGCAAGCAGGTCGTATGGGTCCCCTCCTTTAGTTAGCACGCGGACCATGAAGACCGCAGCGACTGCCATCGCCATAGCAACTGCTCCCCAAACACCGGACTCCTCAGTTATCTTGCGTTCACGCTCGTCCCCACCACGATTATCAATGCGACTTTTGCTGAGAATCTCGTCCCTGTTCATTGCTGTCTCCACTTTTGCCAAGTTTTGTTGTCATCACGATTATACAAATGCCAATAAAACTTGGCAATTATCCCTTCTTCGACGAAGAGACCAGGACGCATCCAAACGCACTCATATCCGAAAACACCGCTGGATCGCCTTCGTTTGAAGAGCAATCCTAATCATTCTAACCAGATAGTTGGTTAGAATGATTAGAATGGTTAGGAAGGAGCAGTCGCATGATCAAACGCGTCGAAAGCAGCCAAGTTGAATTTAAGCAATCAGTCTGTGCTGGAGCAATCAAAACGATTGTTGCTTTCGCCAACACTGAAGGAGGCGACCTTTATATCGGAGTCGAGGATGACGGTGAAATAATCGGAATATGCAACCTCGATGAGGAGCTTACCAGGCTCTCGAACATGATGCACGACTCAATAAGGCCGGATATCCTCATGAATTGCTCCATTCGACCTGAGTCGATTGACGGCAAGAGCGTCATCCTTGTCCACGTGGAGAGGGGCACCAAGCGCCCATACTATCTAGCCTCTAAGGGACCCAGGCCAGAAGGCGTCTTTATTCGAAGCGGCGCGGCCACACTTCCATCTAGCGAGTCCGGCATCCTGCACATGATTCAGCAATCCGAACAGGATACCTTTGAATCACGCCCGTCCCTCCTGCAAGACCTCACATTCGACTACGCTTCTGCAGAGTTCAGTCGTAAAACCATCTCCTTTGGAGCCAACGAGCTAAGGACGCTCGGAGCCAGGACAGCTACCGGCTCTTATACCAACCTTGGGCTTCTCCTTTCGGATCAATGCCCGTCCACCATCAAAGCTGCCCTGTTCTCCGATGACGAAAGGACAGCCTTTACATTTCGCGAAGAATATTCGGGCTCAATCCTTAAGCAACTTGCAGATGCTTATAGCTTCCTAGAACGAAACAACCACTACAAAATGTCATTCGATGGACTGGAGCGCATCGACCACCATGACATCCCTCCCGTAGCCCTGCGCGAAGCCCTTATCAATTCGGTTGCACACCGAGAGTACGCCCTCTCTGGCCCCACGCTCATCTCGGTCATGCCGAACAAGGTCGAAATCGTGTCCTTAGGGGGCTTGCCCCTGGGAATTGACTACTCGGACCTAAGCGCCCACATCTCAATGCCAAGGAACAAGCTCCTATCCAATGTCTTCTTCCGTCTTGAGCTTATCGAAGCGTATGGAACCGGTATCGAGCGCATGCGCAACAGCTACAACGACAGTGGCACGCAACCAACGATTCGCATCACGCCAAACACTTTCACCGTCGAGCTTCCCAACCGTAACGCTCCGCGACCCGAACTGGCCAACGAAGCCGGCTCGGATGTGGAGGTCCGTTCGATCCTGGGCGACGGCAAGGCTCGTTCCAGAAAAGAAATCCAAGACGAACTTGGCGTTTCCCAATCAACGGCGATTCGACTCCTCAAAGAACTGGAGACGCAAGGGCACGTAAAAAGAGTCGGAAGCGGTAAAAACACCCGCTACGCGATCACGCGCTGAGCAAACTTGCCAGGGGCGTGAACTTAGCAGGAAAGAGAAGACTGAAGACGAAGATGGACTAGGTAAGCCCACCAAAGTGCATGTCACACAGCCTCGAAGGCCTGACACAACAAGGGCTACGAGACCCCGCCGCCCTTTTGCGTCGCGCGCCAGCCATTCGCGCGGTAAATGACCAGGACGATCATCAGGTAGCGGGAGACTTGGGCCAAACAACGCGTTAGCGCGAAACGGCCGGCGTGCCAAATAATCGCTTAGTGCGGAGGTTAGGGCAAATAGTCGCTTAGTGCGGTTCAAATCGTGTCAAATAATGCGTTAGTGCGGTCCGGGCGGAATATAGTAAGGGTACCTTATGAATAGATTGCTCGAATCGCCCAAGCTAGAAGGCTCGGGCGATTCCGCTCGATGCATAGGTGAGGCCTGCCGGGCCTCCCCTATCCCGCACTAACGCACTATTTGTCCTAACCTCCGCACTAAGGCGTTTTTTGGCATCCCCGCCCCTTCCGCACTAAGGCGCAATTTGGCACAGCAGCCCCTCTCAACAGCAAAAGCGGCGGGGTTTTCACCACGCGGTGCCCCGAGGCGCGAAGAGCGCCGAACGCACCGCGGGATGAAATCCCCCGCCGCCATTTATCTGTTGAATATCGAGAGCTACACGTAGAACAGGATATCGTCGTAGGTGGGCACCGGCCAGTAGTCGGCGGCCACGATCTCCTCCATGGCGTCCACGGCAGCGCGCAGCTCCGCCATAGCGGGCGCGACCTTGTGCGCGTAGACCTCTGCCTGAGCCTGCCCATCAACGATGGCCTCGGCATTCTTGTGGAGCTCGTCCAGCACCTTGATGCAGTAGTTGATCTGGGTAATGCCGCAGCACAGCTCATTCAAGGTGTCCTGCTCGCACTGCATCACGGCCTCGGCGCCGGCGGCGCGGATGGTCTCCAGGCCCTTGGCGACCTTGGTGGCGTACGCGGCGATGACGGGGCGATAGGTTCGGCGCGCCTCGCGGACCATGGTGGTCGCCTCGATGTTCATGAGCTTGTTGTACTTCTCGAGCTTGACCTCGTAGCGGCACACCGCCTCCGCCTCGGTAAGCACGCCCATCTCGGCAAAGAGCGCCAGGTTCTTGGGCGCCACAAACTGCGGCAAGGCCTCGGCGGTGGTGGGCAGGTTGAACAACCCGCGCTCCTCCGCTTCCTTATGCCACGCCTCGGAGTAGCCATCGCCCGAGAACAGGATGCGACGATGCTCGCGCAGGTGCTCGGCGCAGTACTCAAGGGCCTTCTCCTGGAAGTCCCCGGCAGGGGTACCCTCGAGCGCGTCGGCGAAATCGCGCAGTGCCTGGGCCACGGCAGTATCCAGCACCATGTTGGCATCGGACACGTTGGCCTCCGAGCCCACGGCGCGGAACTCAAACTTGTTGTTGGTGAAGGCGAAGGGGCTGGTGCGGTTGCGATCCGTGTTGTCCTGCTCCAGATTGGGCAGCACCACGGCGCCAAGGTCGAGCGTATCGGTGGTGGCGTGGACAGACGCCTCGCCATCCATGATCATCTCGACCACCTCGGTGAGCTGGTCGCCCAGGAAGATGGACATGATAGCCGGCGGCGCCTCATCCGCGCCCAAGCGGTGGTCGTTGCCGCAGCTTGCGACGCTGGCGCGCAGCAGGTCCTGGTACTTGTCGACGGCCTCGATCACAGCGGTCAAGAAGACGATGAACTGCAGGTTCTCTTCGGGCGTGTCGCCTGGATCCAGCAGGTTCTCGTCCGCCGTACCCAGCGACCAGTTGTTGTGCTTACCGGAACCGTTGATGCCCTCGAACGGCTTCTCGTGCAGCAGGCACACCAGGTCGTGGCGGCTGGCGATGAGCTTCATCTTCTCCATGATGAGTAGGTTGTTATCCACGGCCTCGTTCAGCTCCGAGTACACCGGAGCCAGCTCGTGCTGGCAGGGGGCGACCTCGTTGTGCTTGGTCTTGGACGGGATGCCCAGGGCCCACAGCTCGTCATCCAGATCCTTCATGTAGGCAGAGACGGTGGGGCGGATGGCACCGAAGTAGTGCTCCTCCAGCTCCTGGCCCTTGGCGGGCGCGGCGCCAAAGAGGGTGCGGCCGGTGATGACCAGGTCGCGGCGCTTACGGTAAGCGTCCTTCTTGATAAGGAAGTACTCCTGCTCGTCGCCCACGTTGGGGACTACCTTCTTGGGATGCTTGCCAAATAGCGCCAGCACGCGCTTGGCCTGCACGTCCAACGCCGTCATGGAGCGCAGGAGAGGGGTCTTCTTGTCCAGCGCCTCGCCGGTGTAGGAACAGAAGGCGGTAGGAATGCACAGGACGTCGTCCTTGATGAAGGCAGGGCTGGTGGCGTCCCACACGGTGTAGCCGCGGGCCTCGAAGGTTGCGCGCAGGCCGCCGTTGGGGAAGCTCGAGGCGTCGGACTCGCCCTTGATCAGCGCCTTGCCGGAGAACTTGGTGAACGCGGTACCGTCCTGATTGGGCTCCAGGAAGCTGTCGTGCTTCTCGGACGTGATGCCGGAGAGCGGCTGGAACCAGTGGGCGTAGTGCGTGGCGCCGTGCAGCATAGCCCATTCCTTCATCGCGTGGGCGACGGCGTTCGCCACGTCCAGATCCAGCGGCTCGCCCTCTTCGATTGTCTTGGCGAGTTTCTTGTACACGTCCTTGGGCAACCAGCGCTTCATCTCGTCTTCAGAGAAGACCATGGTTCCAAAGCGCTCGGTAAGGTCGGCCATACAGAACTCCCTTCGGGTGGGCACGGCGGCGCCTCGAGATGCTTCAACCGTGCGACGGATCCAGCAAACGCTACATTATGGTTTGCATGCAATGTTTCCCGCATATTACCAGCGTCATTTGGACTTATGTAAGCTGGACGAGAAATAACCCCAGAAAGTATAGCCGCATGGCATCGCCCGCAGCCGCGCGCGGCCACCGCGCAAGCCGCCGCAACGGCAGCCGCACGGCAAATGCAAGCGGCGGCCAGCCCGCGCGCCTTTTGGTAACCAACTCGTATCGCGCCCGAGCGCAAAGCCGCAGCGCACCCGCCCTGCGGTATAGTGATTCGCTAAAACGCTTGGAAGGAGACCGCATCAATGAGAGTCGACCAAATCTTTGAACAGGCAAAAGCCGCTGGCGCGCAGCCCGTATCGTTTGAGATGTTTCCGCCCAAGGGCGAGATGACGCTCGAGCGCGCCCGCGAGGTCGCGGGCTCCTTCTCGCAGCTTAACCCCGACTTCATCAGCGTCACCTATTCCGCCGGTGGATCGGGCAACAACGGGGCCACCACCAAGATCGCTCAGATGATCGACGCCGACTTTGGCATCCCCTCCGTCGCGCATCTCACCTGCATCTCGCTCAAGCGCGCCGACCTTCTCGCCAAGATAGACGAGATGCGCGCCGCGGGCATCCAAAACGTCCTGGCACTGCGTGGAGACGTTCCGCAGGGAGCCCCCACCGGCCCGGGCTGCGCAGACTACCGCTACGCCAAAGACATCATTCCCCACTTGGTCGACGCCGGCTTTTGCGTGGGAGCCGCCGCCTATCCGGAAGGCCATATCGAATGCGACGACCTTGAGCTCTCCGTGCGCCAACTTAAAGAGAAGCAAGACGCCGGCGCCTCTTTCTTGGTGACGCAGCTCTTCTTTGATAACCAGTACTTCTACCGCTTCCGCGAGCTGGCAGAACGCGCCGGCATCACCGTGCCCATCACCGCCGGCATCATGCCGTTTATGGGCAAGCAGCAGATCAGCCGCATGGTCTTCATGTGCGGCGCCTCGCTGCCCTCGCCCGTGATCAAACTGCTCGCCCGCTATGAGGACGATGCGGACAGCCTGCGCGCCGCCGGCATCGAGTACGCGTGCCGCCAGCTTGAGGACCTTGCCGCCAACGGCGTCGACGGCCTGCACATCTACACCATGAACCGCGCGGACGTGGCCGGCGCCGCCATGAGCGCGCTGCGCGCCTAGGCAGACCCCATGGCATCCACTGCCGCGCCGTCGCTATTCGACCCCCTGGTTTGGCGCCCCTCATCGGATGGCGCCCCCGCGCTCAGCCGCTCCGAGATGTTGCGCTACCTGGGCTATTCCGGCCAAGAACTCGATCAAGACCTGCAGCAACGCATAGAGGACGCCGCAGCGGGCGTGGTAGCAGACGCGCGCATCTGCGGCGTCCGTCGCGTCTTCTCCGTCGACGCCTCGGCTTTGGACGAGCAGGGGAACCCCTGTATCGCGCTTGAGAACACCTGCGTACGATTGCGCGGGCGCGACATCTTTCGCCATCTAAAAGACGCACGCTACGCCGCCCTTATCTGCTGCACGCTCGGCATGCAGACCGAGAGAAGGCTGCGCGCCATGGGCGCGGGCGACGCACTCGACGCAGCACTGTACGATGCCGCGTGCTCCGCATACGCAGAGGACGCCGTCGAGATGCTCGATGCGGACACACGCGAAGCCGGACTTGCCAACGGGCTGAACGCTAACTGGCGCTTTAGCTGCGGCTACGGAGACTGCCCCCTCGACGCCCAGCCGGCAATCCTAGCCGCCCTCAACGCCCAACGCCTCTGCGGCATCACCGCCACGCCCACCAACCTGCTGCTTCCCAGCAAAAGCGTCACCTGCGTCATCGGCTTGTTCGAGGGCCCGGTCCACGATGCGCGAACGCGCCCCACCTGTTCCATCTGCCGCCTGCGGCCCTCGTGCGCTTTTCGCGCTCGCGGCACCACCTGCTACCAAACAGCAAGCGCGCACTAATGTATAGTCGCTGCAGCAGCGCCCGACCAGCCCTCCATGATTGGATAACCATGACCATCGTCCAAAGCACCCAAGCCCACACACCCCGCACGCTGGACACCCTGCGTATCGCGGATGATGACCTGCGTGCAGCCCTTGAAGGCCGCCGCCACCTGCTTTTCGATGGCGGCATGGGTACCATGCTGCAAGCGGCGGGCCTTAAGGCGGGCGCCCTCCCCGAGCTGATCTGCCTTACCAATCCAGACGCCATTACCCGCGTCCACGCCGCCTACGTCTCCGCTGGCAGCGAAGTTGTCACCACCAATACCTTTGGCGCCAACGCGCTCAAACTTCACGGAGAGGCCACGGTCGAAGAGGTCTTTAACGCCGCTGTCGCCTGCGCGCGCGCCGCCGGCGCCCGCTACGTCGCAGGCGACATCGGTCCGCTTGGCACCCTGCTTCGCCCGCTGGGCACCATGGGTTTTGACGAGGCATACGATTACTTTGCACAAGAAGCCCGCGCCGCCCGGGCAGCCGGCTGCGACCTTATCATTATCGAGACCATGACGGACCTGGCAGAGATCAAGGCAGCGGTGCTCGCCGCAAAGGAGAACTGCGATCTGCCTATTTTCGCTACCATGACCTTCGAGGCGGACGGCCGCACGTTCCTGGGCACTTCGCCGGACATCGCCGCCATCACCCTCGATGCCCTGGGCGCGGACGTAGTGGGCATCAACTGCTCGCTGGGCCCAGCGGAGCTTCGCCCCTTCGCCCGGACGATGCTCGCCGTCACGGCCAAGCCCGTTATGGTCCAGGCAAACGCCGGCTTGCCCCACGTGGAAGACGGCTGCACCGTTTTCGATATCGATCCGCAATCCTATGCGGATGCCGTGGCAAACATGGTTGAAGACGGCGTCGGCATCATAGGCGGCTGCTGCGGAACCAATCCGGACTACATCCGCCTGCTCGCCGACATCATCGCCGACCGCGCTCCGCAGCAGCGCCCCGCCCCCACGTCGTTTACGGTCACGGGCGCCCAGCGCCTGGTAGAGCTGCCGCAAAACAGCCGCCGCGTCGCCGTCATCGGCGAGCGCATCAACCCCACCGGCAAAAAACGCCTGCAAGCGGCCCTGCGCGAAGACAACCTGGATTACGTTGTTGGCCAGGGCATCAGCCAGCAGGAGCAGGGCGCCGACGCACTCGACGTCAACGTCGGCCTGCCCGGCATCGATGAGCCCCGCATGATTGCGCGAGCCGTCGAGGCCTTGCAGGGCGCCACGCTGCTGCCCCTACAGATCGACTCCACCAACGCAGACGCCATCGAGGCAGGCGTGCGCGCATACGCGGGCAAGCCCATCATCAACTCCGTCAACGGCAAGCAAGAGGTGCTCGACGCCGTGCTGCCCATCGCCGCCCATTACGGCTGCAACGTCATCGGCCTTACGTTGGACGAAGACGGCATCCCCGCAACCGCAAGCGAGCGCGTGGCCATCGCCCGTCGAATCATCGACGAAGCCGCCCGCTACGGCATTGGCCGCGAGCGCATCCTCATCGACTGCCTGGTCATGACCGCCTCGACCAACCAGGCGCAGGTAACAGAGATCTTGCGGGCCGTCACCCTTTGCCGCCAAGAGCTTGGCGTGCACTGCACGCTGGGCGTCTCCAACGTCAGCTTTGGCCTGCCCGCACGCGAGCTGCTCAACGCCACGTTCCTCACCGCCGCCTTTGGCGCCGGACTGGACGCCCCCATCATGAACCCCGGCTCCCAACGCTACATGGATGCCGTGCACAGCTACCGCGTCCTCAACGCAGAAGACCTGGGCTCCGTCCGGTTCATCGAGCGCTACGCCGGCTGGAATGACCCCTACAAGGTCCCCGTCAACGTCGCTTCAACCCCTGCCGCTTCCTCGTCCTCCGCACCGGCGGCATCGCCCAACACCGCGCCTTCTCCAGCCGGCGCAAACAGCGCCCAGGGCAACGGCGAGCTGCACCACCTAGTTCTCAGCGGCAGAAAGGCAGACGTGCCCGCGCTGGTGCGCGACCTGCTTGCCGCACATGACGCCATGGACGTGATCGACCACATGCTCATTCCCGCTTTGGACGAGGTGGGCGATAAGTTTGACCGTGGCGAGTTCTTCTTGCCCCAGCTTATGGCCTCCGCCGAGGCGGCACGCGCCGGATTCGATACCATTCGCGACCTCATGCCCGCCGGCAACGTGGCCGATAAGGGCAAGATCGCGCTGGCTACCGTCAAGGGCGACATCCATGACATCGGCAAGAATATCGTCAAGATGCTGCTGGAAAACTACGGCTACCGCGTTTACGACTTAGGACGAGACGTTGACCCCCAGGTGGTGCTTGACGCCGTGCGGCAGCACGATATCCCCCTGGTGGGCCTTTCGGCCCTCATGACCACCACCGTGACCAACATGGAAGAGACCATCGCCCTGCTACGCCGCGAGGCTCCGGGCGTGCGGGTCTTTGTGGGCGGCGCGGTCCTCACACCCGAGTACGCCCGGCAGATAGGTGCGGACTTCTACGCCAAGGACGCCGCCGAATCCGCCCGCATCGCGGAGCGCGTCTTCGCAAAGTAGCCCTCAATGGTTTCCAATGGTTTCCAAGCGGTTATGTTCTGCAGAAATGCGGCGTGAGGCCTGTTGTTCCGTATACAGCAATATAGAATAGAAACATTCGTCAATCTCATACAACGACAGGAGAGGCGCATGTCGATCACGCCCGCAGAAATCGCCGAGACACGCGGAATGGTCTCCGAGCAAAACCTCGACATCCGCACCATCACCATGGGCATCTCGCTTATGGGTTGCGCGGACGAGAACCTTGAGCGCATGTGCACCAAGGTGTACGACCACATCACCACCACCGCGGAGCATCTGGTCGAGACGGCCGAGAGCCTTGAGCGCGAGTACGGCATCCCCATTGTGAACAAGCGCGTCTCCGTTACCCCCGTGGCGCAGATCGCCGCCGCCTGCAAGGACACCGACCTGGTGCCCCTTGCTCACGCTCTTGACCGCGCGGCCGAGACCCTGGGCATCGATTACCTGGGCGGCTACTCTGCACTGGTTCACAAGGGCATTGGCGATGCCGACCGTCGCCTGATGAACTGCATTCCCCAGGCATTGAACGAGACCAGCCGCGTTTGTTCTTCCGTCAACGTGGCGAGCCTGCGCGCCGGCATCAACATGGACGCCGTGCTGCTATGCGCCCAGATTATCCAGGAAGCAGCGCGCCTTACGCAGGACCGCGAGTGCATTGGTGCTTCCAAGTTTGTCTGCTTCGCCAACATGGTCGAGGACTCCCCCTTCATGGCGGGCGCCGTCCATGGCTCCGGCGAGGCCGACGCCGTCATCAACGTCGGCGTCTCCGGCCCGGGCGTCATGGCCGCGGCGCTTGAGGAGCTGCCCGAATCCGCCAATATGATGGAGGTCGCCGAGAAGATCAAGCAGACCGCCTTCAAGATTACCCGCGCCGGCGAGCTCATGAGCCGCGAGGCCGCACGCCGTTTGGGCGTCGAGAAGGGCATTGTCGACCTGTCGCTGGCCCCCACCCCGGCCATCGGCGACTCCGTGGCGCGCATTCTGGAGATCATCGGCGTTGGCCAGTGCGGCGGCCCCGGCACCACTGCCGCCCTTGCCCTGCTCAATGACTGCGTAAAGAAGGGCGGCGTCATGGCCAGCTCTTCGGTGGGCGGCCTTTCCGGCGCCTTCATCCCCGTCTCCGAGGACGCGGGCATGATCGCCGCCGCAGAATCCGGCGCGCTGTGCCTGGAGAAGCTCGAGGCCATGACCTGCGTTTGCTCCGTTGGCCTGGACATGATCGCCATCCCCGGCGACACCCCCGTGGAGGCCATCGCCGGCATCATCGCGGACGAGATGGCCATCGGCGTGATCAACAACAAGACCACCGCTGTACGCATCATCCCCGCCTTCGGCAAGAAGGAGGGCGAGAGCGTGGAGTACGGCGGGCTCTTTGGTCGCGCGCCCATCATGCGCGTTAACCCTCACGCCGGCACCGTCTTCGCCCACCGCGGCGGCCGCTTCCCCGCCCCGCTCAACAGCTTGAAGAACTAGCTTTAACGCGTACGCTCGCAATCAATCGATCAAAGAGACCGTCTCGCACTTAGGAGGCGGTCTCTTTTTCGCATCGCCTTCAGTACTCAAGCCAAAGGTCCGCACGGAAATCGATGGTCGAGCATCCCGTTTTTCCCGTGGCATAATTGAGCCCAATGCAAGCAATAGCGCCCGCTTACAACTCCCGGGAGGAATCATGCGCAATCCGCGATCGGCCCTGCTTTCCACCGATTGGAACGAGGAATGGAAGGCGTTGCAGGCCGATCGCCGCTCCGCCGACGATCCATCATTTTGGGATAAGCGCGCCAAGCACTTCAAACCGCGCGAGACTCACCCATACGCACGCGACTTCCTAAAGCTCGCAGACATACACCATGGCGAGAGCGTGCTCGATATGGGCTGCGGAGGCGGCTCTCTAGCCATCCCGCTCGCCCGACAGGGTTGCTCCGTGCTCGCCTGCGATTTCTCAAAGCCCATGCTCGATGTTGTACGAGAAGGCGCTCAACACTTCCAAGTTGATCAGCTTGTCGACACCAAACTGCTTGCATGGGACGAGGACTGGGATGAGGCCGGCATGAGGCCCAAGAGCGTGGACGTCGCCCTCGCAAGCCGATCGATTGCCACCGCGGACCTTGAGAGCTCGCTGGTAAAACTTGACAGCACGGCACGCAGGCGCTGCTGTATCACCCTGGTTGCAAACGCCAGCCCACGCTACGACGAACACGTTATGAACGCGATAGGCGCGAGCGTCACGCGCAGCCATGACTTTGTCTACGCCTTCAATATCCTGATTAGCATGGGAAGGCTCCCCGAGGTCTCCTACATCCATTCGCCGCGACGCGACACCTTTGATTCTCTGGATGAGGGCGTTGCCGACTTTGCTCGCATGCTCGAAGGCGGCAACGAGGACAAACTCGATGAGCTTCGCTCCTACATCGCCGCCCATATGATAGAGAACCCGCAGGCAGGGCAGCCCGGCTCAAAAGGCAAACCGCAGGGACGCTACACGTTAGACCACGTGCGCATGGTCCACTGGGCATTCATCTCTTGGAACCCGTCCGAGCCCGCGCACCAAGACTAGCGCGTTGCCAAGCATTCTCATCCCAATCAGCTGCAGCCCGTTGTGGTACCGCAATCAAGGCACACCTTGCACGTGCCGTTTTGCACCATGCGCGAGCTGCCGCACATAGGACAGCTGCTGCCGTCATAGAGCCGCTCGCCATGCTGGGCCGCCTCGCGCGCCCGCTCGTTCACAAAGGCAGAGGTGTAAAAATCGCCCATATCGACCGAGCCCACCTCTTCGCGCAGCTCGTCCTCTTTCTCCTCGCGCAGATGCTCCATGGCCTCGGGCGTCACCACCGGCTCCAGCTCATCCTCTGCACCAGATGCCGCACTCGCCGTAGCAACGGTGGCGACCTCGTCCTCCTCGCTTAACGCCGCGGGCACGCAGACGTCCGCCGGCTTAACTTGAACGCGCGTGTAGTCACCCAACTCGATATCGATGATCTTTGAGATGAGGTCGGAGATGGACGTTACGTACTTGATGTTGGGATGACTCTGGACAAAACCATATGGCTCGTATTTCTGGCCACGCAACATCTTGGAGATGCTCTGCGGCGGAATGTCATACTGCAGCATCACCGAAATGGTTTTCGATAGCGAGTTGAGCAGCCCCATGATGGTGGTGCCCTCACGGTCCGTGGTGACGAACACCTCGGATATCTTTCCCGCCGCGTCGCGATTCACCGTGGTGTAGATCTTGACGCCGTCCACTTGGGCCAGATGCGTGCGACCGGAGCGTATGCCCACCACGCGCGTGCGGTGCGCCCGGCTCTGCCCTTGAGAGCGGAGCTCCTCAAGCTCGGCGGTTGCTTCGCGCGCGTGCTGTAACAGCGCCTGATAGCCAAGGTCCTCCAACTTGCCCGCCCTTTGGTCTTCAAGCCTGGTGTTGAGCGGCTGGGCGTTTTTGGAGCCATCTCGATACAGGGTGATACCCTTGCATCCCGTCTGCCACGCCAGCATGACTACGTCTTTGAAGTCTTGCACCGTGGCGGAAGCCGGCAGGTTCACCGTCTTTGATATGGCGCCGGAAACCAGTGGGGTAAGGGCGGCGACCATCAGCACGTGTCCCTGCGGCGCGATGAACCGCGTCCCCGTGCCGCACACGTTGGCGGTATCAAAAATGGGCAGGTGCTCGGGCTTGAGATGGGGCGCTCCCTCGACCTTTCCATCCTTGACCATGCCCGCCTCATCGAGCGCTTGCACGTATGACAAAATATCGTCCACTTGCGCGGACGTGTACCCCAAACGCGCGAGGGCGTCTGCGATCACTGGATTGGCGATGGTCATGAACCCGCCGCCAAAAAGCTTCTTGTACGCCATGTGGCTGAAGAACGGCTCTATCGACGTTGCGGCGCAATCCATGGCGAAGCTGATGGTGCCCGTAGGAGCCAACACGCTCACCTGCGCATTGCGATAGCCGTAGCGCCCGCCCAGTTCCTCGGCATAGGTCCAACTCTCTACCAGTTTGTTCGCAAGATAGTCCTCACCCATATCAAGAAGGAGGTCGAAATCGATGCGCGCGGGCTCTATACCGAGCCCCTCGAAGGCGTCGTCGCGCGCGCCCGCGACGCGGGCATGGTTTCGGATGACGCGTGCCATATGGCGCTTGTTAATCTCATAGCATACAAAGGGCTCCGTAGTACGGGCCATTATCGCGGAGGCCGTGTAGCTTTGCCCGGTCATAACGCCAACAAGGGCGGCGGAGAGGGCCCGGGCGCGCGGCGAATCATAGGGCAAACCCTTGGCCATAAGCAAGCTCGCCAAATTTGAGATACCCAAACCGGTTGCGCGGAATCGATAGGTTTTACGGGCGATATCCCGCGTGGGGAACTGGCCCCAGGCAATAGAAGCCTCGAGCGCTAGCTGAGCCATGTTGACCGCATGCACAAACCCATCGATATCGAACGCCCCCGTGGCCAGATCATAAAAACGGTAGACGTTGATGGAGCCCAGATTGCAGCTGGAATCGTCCAAAAATGCGTACTCGCCACAAGGGTTGGTGGAGTTGAGCCGGTTATACGCAGCGCCCACAACACCGTCCTCGCCCGCAGGGCAGGTGTGCCAATCGTTAAACGTGTCATCGAACTGCGGAGCGGGATCGGCGCAACGCCATGCCGACTGGTTGAACACATCCCAGATATGCGCCACCGAGACCTCGCGGTCCGCCGAACGGTCCACGCGACCCTTAAGCTGGTACGTTGCCTCTGGATCTTGATCGAGCAGGGCGACCTTCTGCATAAACGCGTTATCGATGCGCAGGGAGTTATTAGAGTTTTGACCGGAGACCGTGGAATACGCCTCGCCGTTGATGTCGCCGTCGTACCCCATTTTGATGAGGGCCAGCGCCTTATCCTCCTCACGGGCCTTCCAGGTTATGAAGCTCTCCACGTCCGGATGGTCAATATCCAGGCAGACCATCTTGGCGGCACGGCGCGTGGTGCCTCCGCTTTTGATTGCATCCGCATTGCGGTCGAATCCACGTAGAAAGCTCATGACTCCGCTGGATACGCCGCCGCCCGAAAGGCGCTCCCCCTCCCCTCGAAGCGCGGAGAAGTTTGACCCAGTACCCGAACCGCCACGGAAGAGCTTGGTCTCCGTCACGTATTCTTCTGAGATCGAGTGCTCGCCCAGCAGCTTATCCTGTATGGAGAGAATGAAGCATGCGCTTGCCTGCGTACGGCTATAGTTATCGAGAGATTCGACCACTTCGCCCGAATCCTCGTCCACGTAATACATACCTTGCGACTCACCCGCGATACCGTAGGCGCGCTTGAGGCCCGTGTTGAACCACTGGGGAGAATTTGGGGCGAACCGCTGATCCAAGATCATGTAAACAAGCTCGTCATAGACTATCTGCGCCTGCTCGCCCTCCTTGACCATGCCCTCGTCCACCAACGCGGCAACCCAGAAATCGACCATGCGATGGGCGACCTGCCGCATAGACACCTCATGCCCGGTCACCGGGACGCCGGCGCGGCGGAAATACTTTGAAGCAATGATGTCGACCGCGTTTTGAGAATAGGACGAGGGAAACTCCAGGTCTTGCATATCGCACAGCACGCGGCCCGTTTTGTAATCCGTGAGGTGCACGTCGCGCTTGGACCATTCGAACAAGTCGTACACAGTTTTACCCGCATAGGCGGGGTCGTTGAGCGCACCGGTAAAACGTCGCGTGATCAACTCATCCATAGTGGTAGCCATGATCTCACCCAACCCTCATTCTCCCGTAATCGCGACCCGTGTAAGGCCGGTAAGGGCTTGTGTACCCAATCGAGGGCACAGGGACAATGGCCGACGGGTGAACGGTCGCGTGCGGCAATACAAACGGTGCGCGACCGCGGTATCAACTTGTTGTGTTAATTACTTAATTCAACCACTATATATGCTTGCGATTTCTTTGCGAACTCAACCACCTCGCCCTTTTGCCCTTTCATGCTGCGATAATGTGGTATTCCAGCATCAACCACCAGCTCAGAAAGCGAGCAGATCCACATGGCACTTACCGGCAAGCAGGTTCGTCAGCTCCGCAGCCTCGCCCATCACCTCAATCCCATCATCCATATTGGCAAATCCGACATCACCGACGCTCTAGTCAAGGAGACCGAGGCCGCTCTTGAAAACCGCGAGCTCATCAAGTGCGCGGTGCAGGACGGCAGCGACCTTGAAACCCGTGAGGCCGCCGATATGCTCGCCGAGCGCACCAACGCCGATGTGGTCCAAGTCATTGGCCATCGCTTCTCGCTGTACCGCGAGAGCAGCCGCGATGATATCGAGAAGATCAAGCTGGTCTAGAGCAACTCGTTCACCCTCTTCTCACCCATGATGTTCTCATACAGGAGGCGCGTCTCGTCTTCGGGCTCCATATGCAGCTCGTGATGAAGGTAATACAGGTGGCTGCCATACAGTTCGACCACCTCGCGCTTCCTGCCGTTGAGGTTGTAAACCGTCATAGCGTGCCGCACCACGTCCTCGCGCGTTGGCTCGTGTTTAAGGGCAGCCTCCACAAGCCACGTTGCCGATGGCAAATCGTTCTCCTCTATCGACAAATCAATACCGCGCACCATGCAGTCGATAAATTTAGATTGGTAGGAGCGCCTCAGCCTGACAAAACAGGTGACATCACCGGAGTCCGGAACGTATAGCGCGCCGGTGTAGATCTGCTCCATTTTGAGGCACGCATCGATAAGTTGTCTGTTGGTCATACCCGTGCGCTTGAGAAGAACCTGGCGTGCCAGTATGTCGAACTGCATGAGGTCCGTTGTTACGAATTCCGCATTGAGACCGATGCTTTTACCCTGCTTGATTACGTATTGGACGCCATCTTGCTGTTGTCCCAGCGCTTGAATCAAGGCCGTGATCGCCCCGTAGAGATTCTGGCGGGCGCGCTTGTATGTTGAGTTGGGCCACATTTCATCTATGAGCTGACCCCTACCGATATACGATCCCAGCACCAGCGCCAAACGTGCCGCCAGCACGCTCGCCCGCTTGCGCTTCCAATCATGCCCCGTCAACACATGGCCGTTTCGCTCCACCCTGAGCCCGCCAAAGAGCCTGATAGAAATCTGACCTATCTGGGGCTCCAGCACGGCATCCAGCACTTCAAGCTCGGCATTGCGCACCGCGGCATCTCCCAGCTGAAACTTATCCACCATAGAGGGAGGCACAAGCCGCCGCACCGCGGCGGACATCTCGCCCAGATGAAACATAGCCAATCTAACCTGCGGCCTCAACCATTCCGCCAGCAGTATGTCGCGATGCATGGAGAACCATGCCGAAAGCTCGGCATCATGG
The DNA here is from genome assembly GCF_002320115.1 of Collinsella sp. UBA1693. Lineage (NCBI taxonomy): Bacteria > Bacillati > Actinomycetota > Coriobacteriia > Coriobacteriales > Coriobacteriaceae > Collinsella > Collinsella sp. UBA1693. The sequence continues at coordinate 251,566 of NZ_DCJT01000013.1, read as the reverse complement.
TGTGCGGCAGATAGCAGCAGCGTCGTAGCCCACGCATCCGCGGCATCGTCCGTCTCTACGGATAAGTCGAGCAAATCTGCCTCTTGAGAAATGATCATCCTCGATGTGGACCGCAAACGCGTGGCGCATTCAAGCAGCTTGGCCCAGGCTCGCACAAACGTAAGGTCATCTGGAGCGGTCTTGCCCGCCTGCTGGGCTCTAAAACTCGCATTGAGTTGCTGCCCCATAGAGAAGTCCATCCAGCCCTGCGCCACGGTGCAAAACAGCTGAGCCGTATGGTCCGACTCGCGCAACGACGTTCTCTCCGCATCTACAAACGCGCGCTCATCTACCACCGGCCTACCTGCCATAAGGCGCCCCATAGCCGCAACGGCGCGAAGACGGTTTACCACTGCCTCCAACCTTTTTTCGCTCGCCCTTGCTATCTCATCCTGCAAGCGGGCATCGACTTCACCTTGAACGCTCGGCCCATCACACATTATCTGGCCCAGATCGAATGCCATCTCCAGTAGCATAGATGGGACGTCGAGTGCATTTGGGCACGTCGCCTCATGTTCCCGATGCTCGCCAACGGGCACTCGTCCCCGTTCTATCAGCGACCGCGTAATATGGCGAGCACGACGTAGCTGCACGGCAGCACCGTATGTCGCACGCTTTTGCATCTCTTTTGATAAAACCGGTAATGCCGTGCCTGCTCCCCCACCCCAGTATTCGTTGAATGCGAGTGCCCTATCCCATTCATCCGCATCGACCTCTCGACTGATTCTCATCGCCTCGCGCGCTAATCGATCCGCCGCATTTCTCGCCGTACGATATTCCCCGGTTATGAGCGCGCATGCCCAACTGGCGAGCACGAGCCCCAAGCCGGCGCGACAACACGCTTCCTCACCAGCCTCCACCATAGCCGAGCGCACAAACGAGGCATGTCCCGCGAATGCGAACGCCATCGGCCTGCTGGCAATAGCTTCCACGCGCCGAGCGACATCCATAAATGACTCCATAAGCCGCACGGCATCGTCCACGCGATCCACGCGCAAAAGAATGCGAACCGCCCTCTCAACATACTCTGGATGTCGACGCGCGATAGCCGCTCGCAACCTGCCCAAAGCCGCATCACGCTCTCCAAGGCAGCTGAACTCTTCTGTATCCGGCGCATATACCACAATCGGATAGTCATGCATAAGCCGCTGCATTTGGCGCGATTGAACGCGGCATCCCCCGCGTCGAATCTCGCGCAATGACCCAGACCCCAAAAGCAACAGCAGGCATATCGTCTGGTACAGGGAATCTCTCCTGCCGCTCAAAGCCTTCAATACGGAACCCACAACCCGCTCCACTTCACGCTCGAGCAGTTCAGAAGATCTTTTTTCTCCCGCGATCGTCTGAAGGGCGGAGACCAGCGACGGTATTCCAGCCGTCAGGCGATAAGCATCGAGCGTGCTATCGATCATCAGCGTCTTTATCCACGTCGCATATTCCTGCGGCTGCACACACAGCTGCCTTGCCCCCACCTTGGCGGAGTCGCCCAAAGCGGTAACCAGCTCGGCCTGGCCAGGCTCGCAAACAAGCACGATTTCACACCCCGCTTCACGGCAAGCTCGCACTGCCGAAGCAAGCTCTTGCGCCTCGTCCTTGCTCTTCACCGACACGTTGTCCAAACCCAGCAACGGTCGGACCGCGGCAATTGATTCGTGAGCCGCATCGTCCAAGAACTCGATTACGCCTTTGATCTCGCGGCGCGACGCATCGATAAGCCGCGCCTGTCCACGTTGAGGATCTTCTTTGACCCAAGCGCTATACAGCAATAGCAGCGACGTTTTTCCAAATCCAGCAGGAGCCTGCACCAACACAATCCCCGCGTCTCGACCCATGGCGGAAATGGACCTCATAAGCTGTTCGCGCGGTACCATAGCCACCCTTTTTTGTTGAGGCAGCCCCGCATCTGCCTTATGCGCTGATTGAACTTGAATTGCTTGCTCGTCAACCGTCTGCACTGAATCCCCGACCGTCTCTGCGCTGGTTCCCATTTTATCTCCCTCCATGCGCTCCTTGATGTAAGGGTATGGCCCAGCGCGCGTCAGCCGCGTTTGGAAATTCCTCACTTTCAATAGACAGTAAGATTCGAGAGCTATCTTTGTAAGAACCCCGCATGCCGCACAGCGCCCCCTCCGCGCGATACGTGCACCATTTCCTGCCATACCATCAGTAAATGTTAGTGCTTTACGCTTATATTGTTTCGATTTTGATATTCCGCTTGCATCTTTTTTTCCATTCACCGCGACCGCAAGATGCTTAATTTTCAAAGGCGCGATGTTTTTGTCAATAAAACGGTAATATCGACCCGACATTTCCCATGTATGGTGAAAAAAGAAGCGCCCCCACCGAAACGGTGAGCACGCTTCATGGTCTTTATGAAGGTCGTGAAAATAAGCTCAACCCAGACGCTATACGACTAGAGGACCTACTTGCACAGAGAAAGGGCGGCCTCGTCAGCGACCAGGATAACGTTGGAATGCAGCTGGAGAATGGAAGCGGGGCAGCTGGGGGTAATGGGTCCATAAACCATATCATGAACGGCCTGGGCCTTCTTCTCACCGTTAGCGGCGACCACGATGGCACGAGCGCTCATGATGGTGTGGGTACCCATGGTATAGGCCTGACGCGGAACATCCTCGATCTTATCGAAAAGGCGGCTGTTGGCCTCGATCGTGCTCTCGGTAAGGTCGACGCAATGAGTGCCGTAGGAGAAGTGATCGTCGGGCTCGTTGAAGCCAATGTGACCGTTGTTGCCAATGCCCAAAAGCTGAAGATCCTGGTAGCCCGCAGCCGCAACCATGGCATCGTACTCGGCGCAAGTGGCATCAGCATCGGGATTGGAGCCATCGGGCACATGGGTGTTCTCGATATTGATGTTCACGTGATTGAACAGGTTCTCGTTCATGAAATAACGGTAGCTCTGGGGGTCATCACCGTTGAGACCGCGATACTCGTCCAAGTTATAGCTGCTCACCTGGGAGAAGTCAACGTCGCCCTTCTTGTACCACTCGACAAGCTGCTGGTACGCACCAATGGGAGTAGAGCCGGTAGCCAGGCCAAGAACGCAATTAGGCTTGAGAATAATCTGCGCAGAGATGATATTGGCAACCTGGCGGCTCATATCCTCATAGTCGCGAACTCGAACGATCCTGATCATGCGTGACCCCTTTCTTTGACCGGCTTCCTATCGACTTTTAGCGACAATCAGCTGGTCAAGTTCGGTAACGTGGTCTCCCACATCACCTTTAATACTTGCAAACTCAACCGCGTTCCTGATGAGAACGGGGACCGTAATATCATAACCCTCGTTGACAATAGCCTGTCGATCGAATTCGATGAGCGTCTCACCAGCCGTGACCATATCACCGGGAGCCGCATGAACTTTAAAATGACGGCCCTCGAGGTTATACGTTTCCAAACCAACATGTATAAGCACGTCCAAGCCATCTACGGTTCGAAATGCCACCGCATGACCAGTAGGGAAAATCGCTTCGATTTTGACGGCGGTCGGAGCGATCACGCGATCACCTGTCGGCCTAATGGCAACACCTTGACCAAGGTATCCCGCGGCAAACGTCTCATCATTCACCTCGGAAAGAGGGATGACATCTCCCTCAAGCGGCGCACGCAGCACAATGCTTCGCCCCGACAGGCCAAATGACTTGAATAGGCTACTGAACATTCTTCTCCCTCGATCACCCGTGCAGAGACCGTACTGGCAGATATATTTATGGTACATCATTGGGAACGTGCGAGATAGCATACACCGATTATTTGATACCGTTCGCGTGATGGCTATTCCATTCCAAAGCCACCCATCTCCGCTTATGCGACACAAGCAGCTCAATAGCATCAAAAATAGAAAAAACGGGATCCACCGATAAATCGGTAGATCCCGTCCATACGTATCTTCCAATAAGGAAAGATTAGCGCTTGGAGAACTGCGGAGCGCGACGGGCCTTCTTCAGGCCGTACTTCTTGCGCTCGACCACGCGAGAATCGCGGGTGAGGAAACCAGCGCGCTTGAGGTCAGCACGGTAGTCGCCCGCGTTCAGAAGAGCGCGAGCGATGCCGAGGCGCAGAGCGCCAGCCTGACCGGAGATGCCGCCGCCATCGCACAGAGCGATAACGTCGAAAGCGCCAGCGGTATCGGTCACCTTGAAGGGAGCAAGGGCACCCTCAAGAAGCTGCTGACGGCCGAAATACTCAGCGGCATCACGCTTGTTGACGGTAACCTTACCGGTACCAGGGACGATGCGGACACGGGCCACGGCGTTCTTGCGACGGCCGGTGCCGTAGTAAACAACGGTGTTCTCAGCCATCTTTAAGCCTCCAGCTCGATCTTAACGGGGTTCTGGGCAGCGTGCGGATGCTCGGCGCCTGCATAGACCTTGAGCTTCTTCAGCTGCTGACGGCCGAGGGTGGTCTTGGGGAGCATGCCGCGAACGGCGCGCTCGATGACCTGCTCCGGGTGCTTCTCCATAGCCTGGCGGAAGCTCTCGGCCTTGAGGCCGCCATTGTAGCCGCTGTGACGGTAGTAGACCTTGGTGTCAGCCTTGTTACCGGTAAGCTGGACCTTATCGGCGTTGATGACAACCACAAAGTCACCGCAGTCAGAGTTAGGGGTGTACTGAGGCTTGGTCTTGCCGCGCAGAATAGCTGCGATCTGAGTGGCAAGGCGGCCCAGGACAGCGCCCTCGGCGTCGACGAGGACCCAGTTGCGGGTAACCTCGCCCTGCTTGGCGTAGTGAGTCGACTTCTGAATCACTTGACTCCTCCATGTACAATACGTGTCTTAACAGAGTTTCACGGGGCTCTGCAAAGTAACCTGTCGAGTATACCGCGTAACGGGGTTGAGTCAACGCATTTTCGGTTGTCTAGCAGAGTTTCTGCACAAGCGGCACACAGTTTTTAGCACGGCCATGCTTATGAAGAAATCTCGCAGGTTAACGCTCTTTAGAGATAAATGCGCGCACCTCATCAAGCCTGCGCTTGCCTTCTTGGCGACCTTGGATGTAAAGAGCCAGCAACTTAGCGGGATCATGCTCGATATGCCCCACCTCGACCGGCTGCGGCGGAGCGATGACCAGCGCCCTACCTTGGCGCTCGTACTCCCAAATGTGCTCACGCTGCTCGTTGTAGCGTTCGTGGCGGTTCTCAAGCGCCTCAAGAAGATATGGGTAGGCAGCGTAGCGGGCATGAGCCGCCGCAAGGAACTCGTACGGGCCCTTTTTATAGGTTCTGTCCTGGGTGAGGACAACAATCGCCCTATCGAAACCCGCGTCTTCGAGCGCATGCTCGACGGGAACGGAATCCGCGACGCCGCCGTCTAGATAAATGGCATCGCCCATCTCTACGGGCTGCGTCATGAGCGGCAAAGATGTTGTGGCGCGCAGCGCATCCACGTCGAGCACGGCGTTTTCAACCGGAAGATATGCCGGCGTACCAAAGACCACGTCCGTAGCTACCGCATACAACGACATGGGGTTCTTCTCAAACGCATCGTTATCAAAGGGATCAAGGCGATCTTGAATGTCGTTGAGCAGGAAATCGTAGCCCACAACGCTGCCGCTTGTTGCAAAGGACTTAGCCCCCATGTAGCGGCTATCGTTGCAAAACGCCAGGTTCACTCGGTTGGCTCGACCAATCTGACGAGACTTGTAGTTGAGTCCGGAAAGCGCGCCGGCAGACACGCCATAGCATGCTGAAACCTCAACGCCGTTCTCCATGAAGACATCCAACACGCCCGCGGTGAACTGGCAGCGGAAGCTACCGCCCTCGAGCACCATGGCGACCTTGCCAGCGTTATTAGCTTTCTGCTCCACGTTCATGGAAACAACCTTCCTGCTTGGACTTTTCGCACTTGTGCTCTTCTACCACAAATGAAGGTCTTGCAAACTTACACAATCGTTCGATATGGCAGGCGCATGAACGGAATCGCGCAGACGAGCCTGAAAAACCCGCTCAAGCTCGGCCACGTCATCTGCGGAAAGACATGGAGACCGCAGACGATTTGGCCGCTCTTGAGCGGGCGTTAGCGCGAAGGGCGGCACGGTCGAGGATGGCGTTTGGCCGACCGCCCTATTGGCTACAAAAGATGGGTGCGAGACACCCGGGCATCACGCCTCGGGCGTCACCACGGGATCGTCGTTGATAAGGTCGCTTCCTCGTCCATAGCTGGGACGAGCGGCGTCGCGCTGGATCTCCAGCGACAGGTCGCGCGCGAGCTCCGGCGCCACGTTATCGTAGCGACGGCACGCGCAGATATGGTCGGGCAGAACCTCGCGCTGCTCGGGGGCGCTCACGTCGCACGCGCCGATCTTGGCGAAGCAACGACTTGCGAAGCGGCAACCCGCAGGCGGGTCGATGGGGCTGGGCACGTCGCCTTCCAGGATGATGCGGCGACGCTGCAGCTTGGGATCGGGGCTGGGAATCGCCGAGAGCAGGGCCTGGGTATACGGGCACAACGGCTCGGTGTACAGGCTCTCCTTGGGAGCGATCTCCATCATGCGGCCCAAATACATAACGCCAACGCGGTCGGAGATGTGCTTCACCACGTTGAGGCCGTGGGCGATGAACAGGTACGTTAGACCCAGCTGCTCTTTGAGGTCATCCAGCAGGTTGAGCACCTGCGCCTGGATAGAGACATCGAGTGCGGATACGGGCTCGTCGCACACGATGAGCTTGGGATTGAGCGCAAGTGCGCGGGCGATGCCCACGCGCTGGCGCTGACCGCCGGAGAACTCGTGCGGGTAGCGATTCTTCATGTAAGGCGCCAGGCCAACCAACTCGAGAAGCTCGTCCACGCGCTCGTCCACCTGATCTTTGGGCAGGATCTTGTTGGTGAGAATGGGCTCAGCGATGATCTTGCCAATGGTCATGCGGGGATTGAGGCTCGCGTACGGGTCCTGGAACACCAGCTGGATGTCACGGCACATGGCACGGCGATCGCGCTGCCCCAGCGCGGTGATGTCGCGCCCCTCGAACAGAATCTGTCCGCTGGTGGGCTTGAGCAAACCGCAGATCATCTTACCGATGGTGGTCTTGCCGCAGCCAGACTCGCCCACCAGGCCAAAGGCCTCGCCACGGCGAATGGTAAAGCTGACATCGTCCACAGCCTGCACAAACGAGGTGGGACGGCCAAAGAAGTCCGTATCGGCAACAAAGCTCTTGGTGAGGTGCTGGACCTCGATAAGGTTCCTTGAATTATCCTGCGACATCCTAGCGCACCCCCTCTTGTGCTGCGGACCCACGGCGAACGGCTTGGGCGGCCTGGTCGATAATCTCGCGCTCCTGCGCTTCGAGCTCTGCCTTCACGCGATGCGCCGCCTCCGTCGCCTCGACGGCGCGGGCAATCTCATCCGCATCCTCATACAGATGGCAGCGGACCTTGCGCGTGGCACCGGGCAGCAGCTTGAGCTGCGGGGCCTCGGTGCGGCAGCGGTCCGTACAGCGCTCGCAGCGATCGGAGAACGGACAGCCGGCCGGCATGTTGAGCGGATTGGGGACCGAGCCCTTGATCATGTACAGGCGACCGGCGTTTTGCTCTTCCAGACGAGGAATCGAGCGCAGCAGGCCCAGGGTATAGGGGTGCAGCGGATGCTCAAACAACTCGAACTTCTCGCCCTCCTCGACCACCTGGCCGCAATACATGACCACAACGCGATCGGCGACCTCGGACACAACGCCCAGGTCGTGGGTGATGAGCAGGACCGCCATATTGAACTCGCTGCGCAGCTTGTAGATGAGCTCCAGAATCTGCGCCTGAATGGTCACGTCGAGCGCCGTAGTGGGCTCGTCCGCAATCAGCACCTTGGGGTTGCATGAGAGCGCCATGGCGATCATGACGCGCTGGCGCATACCGCCGGACATCTGGTGCGGATAGTCGTGCGCGCGCTCCTCCGGGCTGGGGATGCCAACCAAACGCAGCATCTCGACCGCGCGGGCCCACGCGTCCTTCTTGTCCACCTGCTCGTGCGCCTGGATAGCCTCTACAATCTGATCTCCCACGCGATAGACCGGGTTCAGGCTGGTCATGGGCTCTTGGAAGATCATGGAGATGTTGCCGCCGCGCACCTGCTCCATCTCGGACTCGGATAGCGCAAGCAGGTCCTTGCCGTCGAAGGTGATGGAACCGCCGGCTACGTGGCCGGGTTTTTGCAGCAGACCCATGATGGAGAGCGACGTGACGCTCTTACCCGAGCCGGACTCGCCCACCACGGCCAAGATCTCGCCCTGTTCAAGATCGAATGTGACGCCGTTGACCGCGCGCACCACGCCCTTGCGGGTGGGAAATTCGGTCACCAGGTCATGAACCTCTAGCATTGCCATGTCATCACCGGTTCCTAGATTTGGGGTCGAACGCATCGCGAATGCCGTCGCCCAACAGGTTGAAGGCGAGCACGGTCACGGTGATGGCCAGACCCGGGAAGATCATCGCATGCGGCGCGGCAAAGATGTAGTTGCGGCCGCGACCAAGCATATCGCCCCACTCTGCCGCGGGAGGTTGCACGCCCAGGCCAAGGAAGCCCAGGGCGGCCGCATCCAGAATGGCGCTGGAGATACCCAGTGTGGCGCGGACGATGATGGAGGGCATGACGTTGGGCAGCACGTGGCGGAAGATGATGAGGGCATCGGAGTCGCCGATCACGCGGGCAGCGGCAACGTAGTCGGACTGCTTGACCGACAGCACCTGGCTGCGGACGATGCGCGCGTACTCGGGGATGGAGACGAAGCCGATGGCGATGATCGCCTTGTCGATTCCTCGTCCCAACGCCGCCATGAAGGCGATTGCCAAAAGAATCGACGGGATGGCGAGCATCATATCCATCACGCGCATGATGACGGTGTCGAGCACGCCGCCCTTGTAGCCGGCGAGCGCGCCCAGGGTGACGCCGATGGTGAGCGAGATGGCAACGGACAGCAAACCCACGGTGAGCGAAATCTGGCTACCGATGAGCACGCGGCAGAAGATATCGCGACCTTGCTGATCGGTGCCAAACCAGTGCGCGGCACTGGGACCCTGGAACGATGCGGACAGATCTTGCTGGTAGGGATCGTAGGGCAGAATCTGCGGAGCAACAAAGGTGACGATGGCGACCAGAGCAAGCAGCGTGATGACGCCCAAGCTGACCATAGCGGGGATGTTTTGGCGAAGCGAGTACCAAACGTCCTTCCACAGCGACTCGGTCTTCTCGGCCTCTTGCTTCTTCTGGACGGGAGCGTTGTTCTGTGCAACGGCAGCAGCCATGCGGATCACCCCTCTTCCTTTGCATACGTGATTCGCGGATCAAGGTAGGCGTAGACCACGTCGACGATTAGGTTGATCGCGATAAAGATGACGCCAATCAGCAGAACGGCGCCCTGAACCACCGGGAAGTCGGACTTCAAGATGCAGTCGACCACGTACTTGCCCAGGCCCGGCCACGCGAAAACCGTCTCGGTCAGCATGGCGCCGCCAAGCAGGCTGCCAAGCTGCAGGCCAATAACCGTGGTGACGGGAAGCATGGCGCAGCGCAACGCGTGGTGACGGTGCACACGGCCCAACTTCAAGCCTTTGGCGCGAGCGGTGCGTACATAATCCTCGTTCAACGTCTCCAACATGCTCGAACGCGTCATGCGGGTGATGACCGCCATGGAGTACATGGACAGCGCCAACGCCGGCAGGATAATGTGGCTCAGCGCATCGCCAAACGCCTCGAAGTCGCCGGAAAGCAACGTATCGAGCAAGTAAAGGCCGGTGCCTCCCACGGGCTGCAGCAGCGGGTCGATACGGCCAGAGCTGGGCAGCACGTGCAGCACGCCGGCGAACAGGATGATGAGCAGAACGCCCAGCCAGAAGATAGGCATGGAGACGCCCACCAGCGCCAAAATAGTCGCGATGCCGTCGATGGCGGTGTTCTTGTGGGTCGCGGACAGCACGCCAAGCGCGATACCGGCGACCGCCGCAATCACAATGGCAACCAAGGCAAGCTCAACAGTTGCCGGGAAGCGGGCCATGAGCTCTTGCAGCACGGGGGTGTGCGTGTAATAGCTCTCGCCCAAATCACCGCGAATGGCACCAAAAAGAAAATCGAAATATTGGACGATGATGGGGTCGTTAAGGCCCTGGGCATCACGCCATGCCTGCATCGCCTCGGGAGTTGCATGCTGGCCCAACACAACGGGTGCGGGGTCGGCGGAGAACACTCTCATGATGAGGAAGACAATGACCGAAACGCCCAAGAGCACGGGAATGGCCTGCAAGATGCGCTTGAGAATATATTTCAACATCGAGGCCCCTCCTTTCTGTAGCGCGGACGATTAGCCCGTAGCAAAACAAAGGGGCAGGAACTCGTCCCGCCCCATCTGCCTTACCCGCGGCCCTTCGCCGGCGGGGCATTATGCGGACTTGGTCACACCCTCCATGTGAACAACTCCGGTGGGGTGATAGAAGAAGCCCTTGACCTTGGGGCTATAGCCAGCAAGGTTCTTGGAGTGGCTGATGAGCATCCAGGGCATTTGGTCTGCAACCATCTGCTCGCACTGCAGGTAGATGTCATCGCGCTCATCGCCATCAGCGGTCTCGAGGCCCTTTTGGATCAGCGCGTTGTACTCGTCATTGCGGAAGCGACCAACGTTCATGGATACGTTCTCATCGGAGAGCAGGTTCATGAAGTTGTCGGGATCGCCGTTGTCGCCAACCCAGCCATAGAGGCAGACGTCGAAGGCGTCGGTCTCGACCTTGGTCTTGTACGTGGTCCAGTCATAGGAGACGATCTCCATGTTGACGCCCACCTTTGCCAGATAACCCTGAATCGCCTCGGCAAGCGCCTGTCCGCCAATGGTGTTATACGGACGAGGATTGGTGTAGGTCAGCATGGTGCAACTGGTGATACCAAGCTCGGCAAACGCAGCCTTGGCGGCATCGGGATCGTACTCGGTGCGCGCAACCTTCTCGGCATAGGGCGCCATCCACAGCGGCATGACGGAGGTTGCGACGCCCGCATAGTCGCCATACAGGCTCTTGACCATCTCTTCAACGTTGACGGCCTGACAGAACGCGCGGCGAGCCTCAACAGCTGTGAACTGGCCGCTGTCGTTGCGGAACGCCATGTAGTTGATGTTCATGCCGTCCTCATCAAAGAGTTCGCAGCCACCGCTGGTAATGGTATCGACAACGGAGGCGTCGATGCCGTCGATGATATCGACCTCGCCGTTGGTAAGGGCGGTCACGCGGCTGGAGTTCTCGGCGATGAAACGGAAGACGACGTTCTTGGTCTTGGGAGCGTTGTCCTTGTCCCAGTAATCCTCGTTGGCCTCGAGAACCACGTTCTCGCCCTTGGACCAAGAAACAAACTTGTAGGGGCCGGAGCCAACCGGCTGCTCAAGAGAGGTGCCGGCCTCAAAGGCAGAGGGAGCGACAATGGGAGCCGCCAACGCCATGGCCATGTTCTTCACAAACGGGGTGGAAGCGGCGCGCAATTTGATTACCAGCGTGGTCGCGTCGGGAGCCTCCATGGATTCAATGCCGGTACCAGAGTCCTGGGCGCCAAATACAAAGCCAGCGTAAGGCATGTCCTCGGTGCGGTTGGGCTCGAGCTGACGCTCGATGGAGGCCTTGACGGCCTCGGCATCGCAGTCGGTGCCGTCGTGGAACTTGACACCCTCCTGCAGCTTGAACGTATAGGTAAGACCGTCGTCGGAAATCTCGGGCATCTCGGACAGGCCTGCAACCACCTCGCAGGTCTCCGTGTCGTAGCGAAGCAGCGTGTCATAGATGTTGCACATGATCTTTGCGGACTCGCCGTCGTCAACGTACGCGGGGTCCAGTCCACGGGGGTCAGCGCCCTGGGCAAACGTGATGGTATCGGCCACGCCGGAAGCACTCGTAGAGCTAGAACCAGCCTCGCTAGCACGCTGGCTACCGCAACCAGCCAGGCCCATAACGCCCAGCGCGCTCGCAGCGCCCATAGCCTCGACAAAACGCCTTCTTGAAATCTCAGCATTGAAGGACATGCCCATCACCTTTTTCTTATCCATCCTCTTTAATACAATCGCGCAGCACGCAACGCATCACGATAAAGTAAAGCGCGACAAGGACAATTATTGGCTTCATTGCCATATATAGAGTTGAAGGCTTTTTTGTTTACTTTACTTTATTAAAGTGTTTAATCAATGGAAACATGGCTATGTTGACAAATGAGCACATTTAGACATCAAATGCATAAAAATCGCGTTCATCGTATATTTTAGACCGTTCGCCCTGACGCGCAAAATACAAGAAGCGGGCAGATTGAAACAATCTACCCGCTTGCAATGTGTGGTGGAGGCGCGGAGAATCGAACTCCGGTCCACGAAAGCCCCCTGATCGGCATCTCCAGGCTCAGTCACCGATTTAGATTCGGAGCCTTTGCGCGCGGTGACGCGCTCGCGGGTTCCTAGTCGGTTCGATCTTAGTTCGCGCCATACCGACTACGTGCGCAAACGCATTCCCCTAAAATGACATCTCGCTGGAGGCGGGGAACTCTCCAGTTCGACGCGCCGCTAATTAATTAAGCAGCGAGGGCATACTGCCCAGAGAAATTCTTGTTGTCAATTCATTTTGACGGTACCCCGGTTTAACGTGGGCGAGGAGACCACGGCCTGCTTCCTCTCTCAGAGCTATCGTGTCGAAACCAGTCGCCCCCTCATTTAAAGAGGTCTGGGCATCGAGGCAAACGCCGCGAATGCATCGACCTGTCAAAGTACACACGCAAAGTGATGGCTGCGCGATTTTTTACTATACCACGTAACGCGCTCTCCCAATCACGTGCTCACCCCACCCCATAGCAATTGCGGAAGCCCAATTGCGGAAGCTCCTGGGGAAACCCTTGCCACATGAACGGCTCAGGCGGGCAGATTGCGCATGGAAGTCAATCGCCACGGACTCAAACCCGCCCCATTCTCCTCATTCTCCGACCCGATCGAGACTCCAAGGGGCCCATCAAGCGCAAAAGTCGCGGATAATTGCATCGCTTTAGAAATAGTCTATGTATACCCCAAGCGCGCAATCGCGCTACCAGCGGTTCTTTCAAAGAATGCATGCCCCTACTCGCCTTTTTTAAAAAACGATGCAATTATCCTTCACAACTGCTCACCCCAACAGCAGCGGGAGCCGTCTGAACGCCTAATTATGTTGTTGAAGGGGTTTCTACCGCTAAGACGCCGTTGCCGCTCCGGGCATGAGCCCGTATTTCTCCATCTGCATGAGCACCACGTCGCGACGCGCCTCCGCCGCCTGCCTGTCTGAGGAGTAGAGCGAAGGCTCGTTGGGAATACCTGCCATCAACGCCGCCTGCTCCAGCGTCATATCCCCGGGCACGACACCCAGCATCTGGGGTGCCGCCTGGCCTATGCCCGTGCATCCCAAACCGAAATAGGAGGAGTTCACGTACAGCTCAAGTATCTCGCGCTTGCTACAGGTAGCTTCTAGATCGAATGCTAGGAAGACCTCGGCGACCTTGCGCGTAAACTCCTTTTCCTGCGTAAGGAAGAGATTCTTGGCAACCTGCTGCGTTATGGTGCTGCCGCCTTCCTCTAAGCTCATGGTTCGCAGGTCGTTCCATGCGGCGCGGCAGATAGAGATGATATCGATGCCGCAATGGGTATAGAAACGGTGGTCCTCGATAGCGACCACCGCGTCCAGATATACCTGTGGCAACTCATCGACAGACGTGTAGCCGGGCTGCGCGTGCAGCTCCGCCACAGCTTCCTCGATACTCTTTTCCTGCAAAGCCGATCGATACATCTGGTAGCCGCGCACGCCCACCACAGCGCATGCCAATCCGGCAATCAGGGCAAGTCCCAACAGCACACGCTTTACCATCTTGCCGATCATAGTCGACCAATCGTCTTAAAGCCGCGGGCGCGTGCAAAGGCGCTCCCTAGCGGCAGGGCCATCCGTTAGGGATATTGTGCCCTTCCCACTCCCCTCGCGCGACAGCATCTGATTACACTTTTGAAAGGTTACCTATCAGGTACTAAGACGACCCCCTTCCGCTTTCAAACAAGGAGCGCCGCCGAACCTCCATGAGGCTCAACGGCGCAGAACTAACGCATTATGAGAATAAGCCCCTAGCTCAGCGAAGCGCGCAGCAGCTCGTTGAACAGCTTGGGGTTGCCGCTGCCGCGACTTGCCTTCATGCACTGACCCACCAAGAAACCGATAACCTTCTGGTTGCCGTCACGGTACTGCTGGGCCTGGTCTGGGCAGTTGGCAAGCACCTGGTCCACGATGGGCTGCAGGGCGCCGGCGTCGCTCACCTGGCGCATGCCGCGCTCGTCCACGATCTTCTCCGGATCGTCGCCGCTTTGGGCCATTGCCTCGAAAACCTCGTGAGCCTGGTTGGAGCTGATGGCATCCTCGGCCAAAAGCTTCGCCAGCGATGCCACCTGCGCGGGCGCGATGCCGCTGTCCTCCAGCGAGGTACCCGCCGCCTTGAGATAACCAGCCATCTCGTTGACGATGAGGTTGGCAACCACCTGCGCCGCCTTACCGGCAAGGCCCTCTGCCGCCTGCTCGAAGAACGCCGCCGTTGCGGGATCGCCGGCGATCAGCTCGGCGTCGGCGCGCTTGATGCCGAAATCGCCTTCGAAGCGGTCGCGCTTGGCATCGGGAAGCTCTGGCAGCTCGGAAGCGCAGTGCTCGATGAACTCGTCCGAAAGGTCGAACGGAGCTAGATCCGGGTCCGGGAACAGACGGTAGTCGTCCGCGGTCTCCTTGACGCGCATCACCACGGTGCGCTTGCGGCTGGGTTCCCAGTGACGGGTCTCCTGGTAGATGATGCCGCCCTCCTCAAGTACCTCCGCCTGGCGGCAGATCTCATAGGCGAGGCCGTCGTGCAGCGCCTTGAAGCTGTTGAGGTTCTTGAGCTCGGTTTTGGTTCCCAGGCGGGTATCGCCGCGGCGACGCAGGCTCACGTTGCCGTCGCAGCGCATGGAACCGTGCTCCATGGAGCAATCAGAGATGCCTAGCGTGAGGAAGATGCGGCGGAGCTTCTCCATAAAGAGGCGGGCCTCCTCCGGAGTGCGCAGGTCGGGCTCGGTTACAAGCTCGATCAGCGGGGTGCCGCAACGGTTGTAGTCCACCAGGCTCTCGGCAGCCGCGGTGATGCGACCCTCCTCGCCGCCCAGATGGTTCATCTTTGCGGCGTCCTCTTCCATATGGATGCGCAGGATGCGGATGGGAACGCTGTAGCTGCCGTCCTCATGGCGCTGCGGCAGCGAGAGCTCGTCCGCGCTATAGCCCGCCATATGGATGGCGCTCTCGGGCATCTGCTCGTTCATGCTGGTGGAAAGACCCACGGCGTTGGCGCTGGCGCTGGCAAGGCTCTTGGCCTCGTCCTCACCAAAAGCGCACTCCGGACGCTCGGCGGCACCGCAGCCCGTAACCTCCAGGTCCAGGTGGCCGTGCATGCAAAACGCGATGGGGCCCTGGGTGGTCTGGAAGTTCTTGGCCATATCGGGATAGAAGTAATGCTTGCGATAGAACATCGAGTGCTTCTGGATCTGGCAGTTGGTCGCCAGGCCCGCCTTGACGATAGACTCGATCGCGCGCTTGTTGGGCACGGGCAGGGCGCCGGGCAGGCCCAGGCAGACCGGGCATACGTTGGCATTGGGCTCGTCATCATGGCTGAGCTTGCAGCCGCAGAACATCTTGGTATCGAGCGTGGTGAGCTCGGTGTGGATCTCCAGGCCGATGACGGCCTCCCAATCCTTTAGAACCTCGGAGAGCTCCTTCATGCGAGCTCACCTCCCTTCCCTGCGAAATCCGGTGCTACGGGCGAAGAGCCAAAGGCGAGCTCGAGCGCGCGGGCGATGGTCAGCAGCTTGCGGTCGCTGAACGCGGGCGCCACCAGCTGAGCGGAAACGGGCAGACCGGAGTCCTCGCCCAACCCAAGCGGTACGGATACGCCGCCGTTGCCGGCGATGTTGAGCGAGATGGTGTACAGATCGGACAGGTACATCTGCGTGGGATCGGAAATCTCTCCGTGCCTGAACGCGGTGCGGGGCGCCGCGGGCATGAGAATCGCATCGACCTTCTCGAACGCCGCCGCGTAGTCGCGGGTGATGAGGGTGCGGGCCTTTTGGGCCGCGTAATAGTATTTGTCGTAGACGCCGCTGGAGAGCAGGTAGGCGCCCAACATCTGGCGGCGCTTGGCCTCCATGCCAAAGCCGCGAGCACGCGAGCGGGAGCTCTGGTCTGCCAGGTTGGAACAACCCTCCTCCTGGAAACCGTAGCGCACGCCGTCAAAGCGCGCCAGGTTGGAGAACGCCTCAGCGGGGCCGATGACGTAGTACGCGGCGATGGCGGCGTCCAGATGCGGCAGGTCGACCTCGACCAGCTGCGCGCCCTGGGCCTCCAACTCCGCGGCAGCTTTCTCGACTGCCCGGCGCACCTCTGCGGTCAGACCCTCGGCCTCCATGAAGGCGGGGATGATGCCGATGCGCTTGCCGGCGACGCCGTCCTCCAGGTGCTCGCAGAAGTCGACGGCGAAATCCTGGGACGTTCCGTCATAGGGGTCGCGACCCGCACCCACCAGCGCGTTCATGGCGAGCGCCACGTCGGCGACCGTGCGGCCAAAGGGGCCCACCTGATCTAGCGAGCTGCCAAAAGCGACCACGCCGTAGCGCGACACCGCGCCGTACGTGGGCTTCATGCCCACCACGCCGCAGAACGATGCGGGCTGGCGAATCGATCCGCCGGTATCGGAGCCAAGGGCGAGGGTCGCCTCGCCGGCAGCGACCGCGGCGGCAGATCCGCCCGAAGAGCCGCCCGGCACGCGCTCGACATCCCAGGGGTTGTTGGTGGGATGGAACGCAGAACTCTCCGTTGAGGAGCCAAACGCGAATTCGTCCATATTCGCCTTGCCAACAGGCAGGCAGCCGGCGTCCAGCATGCGCTGCACGCACGTGGCGGTGTAGACGCTCTCGTAGTTGGCGAGCATATTGGAGGCACAGGTGGTACGGGTACCCACCAGGTTCATGTTGTCCTTGATGGCAAGCGGCACACCCGCCAGCGGGGGCAGGGCCTCGCCGGCCGCGCGAGCGGCATCGATACGCGCTGCGGCGTCAAGCGCCAGCTGGGGCGATACCTGCAAAAATGCCTGAACGGCCCCCTCGCGCTCATCGATAGCGGCAAGGGCGGCGTTCGCGACCTCGGTTGCGGAGAAATCGCCCGCGGCGACGCCGGCGGCGATCTGCTGGGCGCTAAGGGTATCGAGCGATAGCATTACTGGTCTCCCCCTTCGCCAAGAATAGAGGGCACGCGGAACGAACGGCCGCGCGTGCTGGCGGCGTCCTTCAGCGCCTCGTCCACGGGCAGCGCGCGATCAGCGTCGGTCGCATCGGCGCGCATCACGTTGGACAGGTCGCCGATGGGATGGAACGTGGGCGCCACGTCCTCGTCCGCATACTGCAAGATGGGCTCGAGCATCGAGACGGCATCGTTCATATAGGCGGTCATATCCGCGAGTTCTTCTTCTGTGAGGGCGATGCACGCATAGTCCGCTATGCCGCGCACGTCCTTCTCGGTGAGTGCCATGGGCGCTCCTTCCGCTTGCATACGAATGTTCACCATTATATGCACAAGCGGCCGCTCCACCTAAATGGAGCAGCCGCAAGCTTCAAATTCAACCAAGTTGCAATCTTTAGCGTTTTTGGACAAAGGAGCCGGGCAAGGGCCGTTAGAACGTACACGCCAAGCGCATACCCTGCTCCGCCTCGCACTCGTCCACGCCATCAAGCACCACCACCAAGGTATCGCCCGCGTTTGCGTCGAGCGCCATCAACGCCAGCGGATCGCGCGCGGGCACAGAGGAGCCTGCAGCATCTTCGCCGGCGCGCCTCGCGGCAACGGTGATGTCGCAGGTCCACTTGCCAGCCTCGGAGGCGACAAGCACCACGGGACGCGCGTGGAAACCCTGGGGATCGGTAATGGTATGTTCAAACGTCTTCATAGCCCGGTCTTTCACCTAGCAGTCGCAGCCGTAGGAAAGATGCGCGTCATCCGCCACGCGCAAGGTCTTATCCAGGTAGCGCGTTGCCAGCCACTTTGCCATGGGCAGGTTCTGATCCAGGTAGTTACCGCATTCCTCTGGACGGGCGCCGGGAATCTCGCCCTCGAAGCCCTCGACAAACTCAAAAAGCGCGGTCACCAGCGGCAAGATCTCGCGCGACGCCACCTTGCCAAAGACCACCAGGTAAAAACCGGTGCGGCACCCCATGGGGCCAAAGTAGACCACGCGGCTTGCCCACTGGGGGTGGTTGCGCAGGAAGGTGGCGCCCAGGTGCTCGATGGTGTGCGCCTCGGCGGTATTCATGACCGGCTCGCGGTTGGGCGCCGTCATACGCAGGTCAAACGTGGTGACCGTGCAACCCGTCGCCTCATCGCGGTCAACGCGCGATACGTACACGCCCGGCTCCAGCGTGAGGTGGTCGACGGTAAAGCTAGCGATCTTCTCCATTGCGGGCATAGCGGCTCCTTGGCGTTACGGGTATAGGTGTGAACGAGCGCCCCTGAGCGTCCGCTTTTCGCGGAACCGCCACGGGGCGCTCATGCCATTTTACCGCGATGCATCCGTTATGCGAACGAAGCCGCGCTAGATCAGGCCCAGGTGCGTAAACGCGTTCCACATGCCGTCATCGTCCACATCCGTGGTCACCCAGTCCGCGGCGGCCTTGGCCTCTTCTCCGCCCGAACCCATGCACACGCTGGTTCCGCAGCACTCGAACATGGGGATGTCCACGGCGGCATCGCCCACGGCAACGGTATCCGCCATGTCCGCGTCCAGGTGCTCCACCAGCACGCGCACGGCATGCGCCTTGTCGATACCCTTTACACCCAGGTCGCCAAAGAGCGCGTGCTCTCCCTTGCCGCCCCAGGTACGCGCCACCAAATCGGGGAACTCGTCCACGGAATCCAGATGGTCCTGGTAGCTGGAGAGGATGAAGCTCACCTTGTTGAGGTCGTCGCGGTAGAGCTCGGCGCCGTAGGTAAGCGTATCCATGAACGCATGGGCAGAGGTCTGGGCATCCTCGTCGCTCGCGCCCTTGCCCTTGGCGTAGAGCGTCATGACGGGGGCAGCCGCCTCCCTGAAGTGCTCGCTAGCGAACAGGCCATTGTTGGACTCCAGGTAAAACTCCAGGCCGCGTCCGTGCAACCAATCCACAATATGGCGGCACTGGTCCGCGGTGATGAGTTGGTGCATGACCACCTCGCCATCACTCTCCACGTAGCAGCCGTTGCCGCCGATCATGCCATCGAAGCCGATATCCCAGATCTCCTGCGGGTTCTCGGCCTTGCTGCGCCCGGTGCACATGTAGACGCGGTGCCCGTTAGCGCGCGCCCGCTTGATAGCGTCCTTGCAGCTTTGCGGAATGAAGTTCTCGTAGTTGGTGATGGTGCCGTCGACATCGAGGAAGATGATCTTACCGTTAGACATGCTCGTCCCCTTTCCCCTTACCCGCGGGCACATCAAGCTATGGACGAGAAAACCCGTCCGCTTGCGCCCGCATCATGAAAAGGCCGCCCGCAGCGCACGGGACATGCTGCGAGCGGCCAAAACCAAAAAGCACTGCCGTGCCTACTCCAGGCCCTCGGCGCCGTTGGACTTGATGATCTTCTGGTATGCGAAGAAGCTGTCCTTGCGACGGCGCTCATAGGTGCCGGTGCCGTCATCGTACTTGTCAACGTGGATGAAGCCGTAACGCTTGCGCATCTCGCCGGTGCCGGCGGAAACCAGGTCGATGGGGCCCCACCAGGTGTATGCGATCAGATCGACGCCGTCGGCGATGGCCTCGCCCATTGCCTCGATGTGGCTCTTGAGGTACGCGATGCGATACGGGTCGTGGATGGAGCCGTCCTCTTCCACCTCGTCGTAGGCGCCCATGCCGTTCTCGACCACCATCAGCGGAATCTGGTAGCGGGCATAGATCTGGTTCAGGGCGATGCGCAGGCCCATGGGGTCGATCTGCCAACCCCAGTCGGTGCTCTCCAGATACGGGTTCTTGCCGCCAAAGGTCATGTTGCCCTCGGTCATCTCATGGTCGGCGTGCGTGCTCACGGTGCCGCTCATATAGTAGGAGAAGGTGTAGAAGTCCACCTTGCCGGCGGCGATGTCCTCAAGGTCGCCCGGAGCCATCTCGAGCTCGATGTCGTTTTCGGCCCAGAAGCGCTTGGCGTAGAACGGATAGGTGCCGCGCACCTGAACGTCGGAGCAGTACCAGTTCATGCGGTTCATCTCAAGCTCGTTGGCAAGCACGTCCGCCGGATCGCAGGTGCCGGGGTAGCTCAGGATAAAGCAGTCCATGTTGCCCATCTTGAACTGGGGATACTTCTCATGGGCGAGCTTGACCACGCGGCCGTGAGCCACAAACTGATGGTGCAGGGCCTGGTAACGCTGCTGCGGGGTTGTCTTGATGGCGGACGCCGGACCCTCGAAGCCCTGGATGAGGCCGGTCTCCATCATGGCGCCCATGTCCATGGTGCCGCAGTTGATCTCGTTGAAGGTGAGCCAGAACTTCACCTTGTCCTTGTAGCGCTCGAAGACGGTGGCGCAGTAGTTCTCAAAGAAGCCGATGAGCTCGCGGGAGGCCCACCCGTTGTACTTCTCGACCAGGTGGTAGGGCATCTCGTAATGCGAGAGGGTCACCAGCGGCTCGATGCCGTGCTTGGCGCAGCAATCGAAGACGCGGTCGTAGAAGGCCAGGCCCGCCTCGTTGGGCTGGACGTCGTCGCCGTTGGGGAAGATGCGGCTCCAAGAGATGGACATGCGGAACATGTTGAAGCCCATCTCGGCGAACAGGGCGATGTCCTCCTCGTAGTGGTGATAGAAGTCGATGCCGTCGTGGTTGGGATAAAGCACGTCCGGCTTGATGTCGATCGTGATCTCGCGCGGCTTCTCGTAGCTGCCGCCGGTGAAGTGGTCATCGACCGAGGCCCCGCGGCCATCGACGTTCCAAGCACCCTCGAACTGGTTGGCGGCCGTGGCGCCGCCCCAATAGAAACCCTTGGGGAACTGCATGGTTAATCCTCCATTATCGTTGCTCTTATACGGGAATGCTTAGGACAGGTCGGCACCATTGGTGGCGATGACTTTCTTGTACCAATCGAAGCTCTTCTTCTTGGAGCGGGCCAGGGTGCCGTTGCCGGCGTCGTCGCGGTCGACGTAGATAAAGCCATAGCGCTTGGACATCTCGCCCGTGGAAGCAGAGACAAGATCGATGGGACCCCAGGTGGTGTAGCCAAGCAGGTCCACGCCGTCCTCCACCACGGCGTCGCGCATGGTCTCGATGTGCTGGCGCAGGTAGTCGATACGGTAGTCGTCGTTGATGGAGCCGTCCTCCTCGACCACGTCCTTGGCGCCCAGGCCGTTCTCAACCACAAACAGCGGCTTCTGGTAGCGGTCGTACAGGTCGTTCAGCGTGATGCGGAAGCCCAGCGGGTCGATGGCCCAGCCCCACTGGCTCTCTTTGAGGTAGGGATTCTTGGCACCCTGGAAGGCGTTGCCCTCGGTCTTGGGGGCGTCGGAACCCTCACCGGCGGAGCAACGGGTGGAGTAATAGCTGAAGGAGATGAAGTCGACCGTGTTCTCGGCCAAGACCTGCTTATCTTCCTCGGTCATGCCGACGTCGATGCCGGCTCGCTCGAGCTTCTTCAACGCGTAGGCCGGGTAGTAGCCGCGGCTCTGTACGTCCACGAAGAAGTAGTTGTCCTGGTTGGCGATCTGCGCGGCGCGGACGTCCTCAGGGCGGCAGCTATAGGGGTAGTAGCTGCCCGCCGCAAGCATGCAGCCGATCTTCACGTCGGGGTCGATCTCGTGAGCGATCTTGGTGGCCCAAGCGCTGGCGACCAGCTCGTTGTGGGCCGCCAGGTACTCGACGGCCTCCTTGTCCTCGCCCTGCTCAAAGACCAGGCCGGCGCCCATGAAGGGCAGGTGCAAGATCATGTTGATCTCGTTGAAGGTGAGCCAGTACTTCACCAGGCCCTTGTAGCGGGTGAAGAGCACGCGGGCGAGGTTCTTGTAGAAGTCAATAAGCTTGCGGTTGCGCCAACCGCCGTACTCCTTGATGAGATGGATGGGGCAGTCGAAGTGGGTGATGGTGACCAACGGCTCGATACCGTGCTTCTGGCATTCGCGGAACACGTCCTCGTAGAAAGCGAGGCCGGCCTCGTTGGGCTCCGACTCGTCGCCGTTGGGGAAGATGCGCGTCCACGCCAGGCTCATGCGGAAGGTCTTGAAGCCCATCTCCGCGAACAGCGCGATGTCCTCCTTGTAGTGATGGTAGAAGTCGATGCCGGTCTGCGCGGGATAGAAATACCCGTCCTCGAAATCGAGCATCTTGCGCAGGCCCAGGCCAACCGGGAAGCGATCTTTACCATGCGGCATCACGTCGACGTTGGCCAGCCCGCGGCCGTCCACGTTGTACGCGCCCTCGCACTGGTTTGCGGCGGTGGCGCCGCCCCACAGGAAGCCCTCGGGAAAAACCTTCTCCATACCCTGATTCCTCTCTCTAAGACCTTGGTGGCCGTGTTGGCCCCATCATGCCAACCATCGTCCCGACACTCAAGACATATCAGCTAGATAGATACTTCTTTTCTAAGGTCACAGGTAGTATTCTTAATTCACTTGATACTTCTTGATACATTTTGTGTAAGGAGTCGCCATGGATATCATGAGGCGCATCGAGAACGCCCGGGGCCTCACTCCCACAGAGCAGCAGCTGGCGTCCACGGCACGGTCCCTGGGTCCGCGTCTGCAGGGCTACAGCATCAAGGAGTTCGCCGTCGCAGCGCACGTATCGATTCCCAGCGTCCATCGCTTCTGCAAGAAGATAGGACTCGAGGGATTCAAAGAACTCAAGGTGGAGTTCGCCCGCGCCCAGGCCTTGCGCGAGCACCGCTCGGCAGCCGTCGACATCAACTTCCCCTTCTTGCAGGACGATGATGCCGAGACGGTCCTCGAGAGCATCTCCGCCGTCTACGAGTCGACTCTGCGCGATACGCGGGAGTTTTTGGACCCCGCCGCCATGGACCGCACCGCCGGTCTGTTCAACCAAGCCGGCGTCGTCGATATCTACACGCAATCGCACAACCTCTATCCCGCGCAGATGTTCTGCAACCGCCTGCTCTCATGCGGGCACGCCGCTACCTGCCATGAGGGCCTCGAGCGCCAGACGTGGTCGGCGCTAGCATCCGACGCGTCGCACGCGGCGCTGCTCATCTCCTACTCCGGCCTTGGGCCGAACCTGGCGACGCTTCTGCCCATTCTTGCCGATCGCAAGGTCCCCGCCGTGCTCATTGGAACGCCGCGGGCGGAACGCCTCAACCCCGGCCTCGCCGCATACCTGCACGTCAGCGATCAAGAGAGCCTGCAAGACCGCATCACGCAGTTCGCCAGCCACATCGCCGTGCAATACGTGCTCGACTCCCTGTTCGGCTGCATGCTCGCGCTCGACTGGGAACGCGGCAGCGACTTCCTGTCGCGCTCGCTTCCCCACACGAGCCTCCCCGCCCTTCAGCCCCCGCGGCTCAGCCCCGCTGAATACGCCGGCATCATGATGAACCGCATGCGGTAGCGCACATGCGAAAGGGGTCGACGAGCAGCCCCGTCGACCCCTTTTTCCCGAGAGCATCGCGTGCTCGCGCTATTCGGCCTTGCCCTCGCAAGATTCGAGCGCTGCCGTCCTCGCGGCAACGGCGTTCTCGCCCCCGTCCAGCGCGCTGAAGCACGGCTTGCGGCGCTCGCGAATCGCCTCGCCCAACTCCTCCACATGATCCCAAGAGACCTCAGTCACAATGTCGATGACCGCGGAGGAAATGGTCACCGTTACCAGCGACCAAGCGATGCTGACCACGGGAATGTAGGTGAGCGAGAGGGCCAGTACCGTAAGGTCCGTTAACAGGTAGCAGCGGCCAACGCGCCAACCGGTGGCCTTGGAAATAGAAAGCGCCAACGCGTCGTCGCCGCCCGCCGATCCGCCCTGGCGAACCACCAGGCCCACGCCCACGCCCACAAACAGGCCGCCGAGGACCGCCGCGGCAAACGGGCTGGCGGAAAGGTTGGGCAACATGTGCGGGAAGCTCTCCCACACGCGGTAGAAACCGGCGACCGCCGCCGTCGCGACGGCAGACCATCCCAAGAACTTACCGCCCAACATCTTGAGCGCGATGGCGTAGCAGATGATGTCGAGTACCGGCGAGGCGATGGATGACGGGACGCCAAACCACTTGTTGAGGAAGAGCATAAGGCCTATGACGCCGCCCTCTGTAATGCCCGTGACCTCATGGATGTTGTGGACGCCAAAAGTGAAGATGGCGGCGCCCAGCAAGATGATGGCTACTTTTTTAATCAATCGCTTAATGCGCATGGTACGCGCCGACCCCAACATCGGTATCAATCCCCCGTAACAACTGACGTGCCGCTCCAGCGTATCGCTTTGTCCGAATTCAGACAACCCGCGAAAAAGCGCGACCCTTATTCGTCCACACGTTCTCCATTAGTCCGATTTCGGACTATTAGTGAGCGCATCACGCAGCTGGACGACCGACCATCGCGCACGAAAGATTGTTGCTGACAATCTCCCCATTCGCGGGCAACCCGCGCTCGCATCAAAACGCACTCGTATAATGCTGCCTATGGCCATGCTTAGGGAGTTAGGAGAATCATGGCAGACATCATCGAACTCAAGCCCGTGTTCCACGAGAAGATCTGGGGCGGTTCTCGTATGCGCGACGCATATGCGTATGACATTCCGTCTGATAAAACCGGCGAATGCTGGGCCATCTCTGCCCACCCCAACGGCGACTGCCCCGTGCTGAATCCAGAGTTCGAGGGCATGACGCTGTCGCAGCTGTGGGATCAGCGCCGCGACCTTTTTGGCGATATCGAAGGCGATCGCTTTCCCTTGCTGATCAAGATTATCGACGCTGCCGGCGACCTGTCCATTCAGGTGCATCCCGATGATGCGTACGCCGCCGAGCACGAGAACGGCTCGCTGGGCAAGCGCGAGTGCTGGTACGTGCTGGATTGCGATGCGGACGCCACCATCATTGTGGGACAGCGCGCCGCGTCCCGCGATGAGTTCGCAAAGCTGGTGGACGAGGGCCGTTGGGGCGATCTTTTGAACGAGATTCCCATCCACAAGGGCGACTTCTTCCAAATCGACCCCGGCTGCGTGCACGCCATCAAGGCCGGCACGCTGATTCTGGAAACCCAGCAATCCAGCGACATCACCTACCGCGTGTACGACTACGACCGTCTGGACGACGAGGGCAATCCTCGTCCCCTGCACCTGCAGCAGTCCCTTGACGTTATCGATTACCAGGCAACCTCGCCCAAGAGCGGCACCATCACCGCGTCGGAATCCAACGGCGTGACCGTGCTCGAGAGCAACGACAACTACACCGTGGAACTGGTGCGCGTCGAGGGCGAGCGCGAGCTTGAGCAGCGCTGGCCGTTTATGTGCGTCTCCGTCATCGACGGCGAGGGCACCGTGTGCGGAGTTTCCGTTAAAGCGGGCAGCCACCTGCTGGTTCCCTCCACCACCGCCGCCGTCGAGCTCAGCGGCACCATGCAGCTGGTAACCAGCCACCTGTAAGCGCACGGCAACAGCACCGCAAAGCTCAACCGTCCCAAGCAGCAGGAGCCCCGGCATATGCCAGGACCCCTGTTTCTTTATATGTGCGGGCGATGAAGCGCCTTGATCAAGCCGCCGTCCCAACCGGGCGAAGACGGGAATGGACAACCCCGATCACCGCGGCAGCCAACGCCGGCAGCAGCCACTCCAGATCAAAGGAGGCAAGCGGCAGCACGTCGAGCATGGGCAGCGCGCCGGGGAAGAACGCATCGCGCGCGCTCACGACGACGCTGACGATTGCGGTAAGGCCAACAACCCATTGCCACATGCGCGGGTAGCGATCGCATACCTTATGCAGCATGCCCATGACCACCAGCACGATAGCAACCGGGTACAGGGCGTTGAGCAGCGGCACGGAGAACGCCAGGATCGCGTCGAGCCCAAGGTTGGAGACCGCACAGGAGAACATGGCGAATCCCGCCGCCCAAACGCGGTATGGCACGCGCGGAAACTCGTCTGCAAAATACGTTCCGCAACAGCTGATAAGGCCAATGCACACATTGAGGCACGCAAGCAAGAAGATCGCCGCGACAACGACCAGCCCCACAACGCCAAAATGCAGCGACGCGGACGCCGTGAGAATGGCGGCGCCGTTGGTGAGATCGGGCATGGCGGCGCTAAGGTTAGCGCCCACAACCGCCAGGCCGCAGTAGATGAGCGCCATAAGAACGCCCGCAAACAGGCCGGCGCGCGAAACCTCGCGCGTAAGGCCCGCGTCATCCGTAACGCCCAGCTCGCGGATATTGGTAGCGATAACGATGCCAAAGGTAAGCGACGCCAGAAGGTCCATGGTCTGGTAGCCAACCAAGAATCCCTGCATAGCGGGTGCGGACGAGTACGACTCCTGCGCGGCGGCGACGCCCGCGGGGTCCGGGTTGAAGATGGCCGCCCCAACCACGGCGACAATAAGGACTATCAGCGCGGGCCCCGTCACATGTCCCAGCAGGCGCGTCAAGCGGCCGGGATGCATGGCCAAAAGATACGCAGCAACAAAGAAGAGAACGGAAAACGCCAGGCGCACCGCCTCAAGCGGAAGGTGCTGGGGCAGCAGCGGCTGCAGAATCTCAAATGATGTGGACGAGGTGCGCGGAATCGCCAGGCACGGACCAATAGCCAGATAGACCGCCGTCACAAAGATATGGGCGAAAACAGGGTGCACGCGAGATGCCAGATCGCGGATGGTACCCGCTAGAGCGACGGCGACAATTCCCAGCACCGGCAGGCCGATGCCCGTGATCAAAAAGCCGACCATCGCCGGGATGCCCCGCGCGCCGGCCTGAAGACCAACCAAGGGCGGCAAGATAAGGTTGCCCGCGCCAAAGAACATCGAGAACAAGGTGACGCCTACAAACAGCGACTGCTTGGGCGATAAGGTTTTTGCGGCCACCACGGGCCTCCGTTCACATCCAATCGCGCGTACGCGAACCTGCATCTATCACCGCATTGCGTGACTTTCCACTGTACCACCGCAGCGCCTTCATAACGTGCACACAGCAATTCAACCAAGCGACCATCCCACTATTGCTATTCTTTTGATAGCATGAGTTAGCCAAAGGAAACGTTATTCAACCGGGCATCGCCTGCCCGACACATCGAAAGGTGCACCCATGGACAACACCACACCCGACCGCGCGGGAAGCGCCGCATGCGCCAGCGAGGGCCCCGACGGTATTCGCGACCTCGCCATCTCCAAGCGCGACGGGCGCACGGAGCCCTACGACGGCTCCAAGATCAAAACCGCCATGTCGCGCGCCTTTGCAGAGCTTGGCGCGCAAGTCGATGACAACCAGCTCGACCAATTGCTCCAGGCAGTCGAGTCGTCCATGATCGCCCGCGGCGTCGAAGGCGTCGAAGGCATCCAGGACCTGGTCGAGCGCGCCCTTATGGAGCAGGGGTTCTACGACGTCGCGAAGGCATACATCCTCTACCGTCACCACCGCGCGGAGCGGCGCGGGCTGCGCCAGGCTCTCGCCCAGACAGCTGGGGTGCCCGATCTGGTCGCCTGCCTTGAGCGCATCGAGCGCGATTTCACAGACCCCGCCTATAGCCTGGAGCATCTCGAGCACCGCTTCTCCTCGTTCGCGAAACCCGGCATGAGCATCGAGCAACGTCTGGACTCCCTAATCAAGGCAGCGGTCGAGCTCACTTGTCAGGAGGCCCCGCGCTGGGAGATGATCGCCGGGCGCCTGCTGGCTTTCCGCGCGCACCGCGAACTCGCCTCAACCCAAGAGCGCCTGGGACTCGTCAACCTCTACGCAAAGCTGCGCTACCTTACGGACCAGGACCTCTACGGCGACTATATCCTTGCCGCCTACACCCGCGAGGAGATCGACGACGCAGCACGCCTCATCGATGACTCCCGTGACGAGCTCTTCACCTATGCTGGCCTTGACCTGCTGCTCAAGCGCTACGCAATCCGTACGCGCGACCACCAGTTGCTGGAAAGCCCGCAGGAGATGTACCTGGGTATCGCCCTGCACCTGGCCATGAACGAGAAAACCGATCGCCTGGGCTGGGTGGAGCGCTTCTACAACATGCTCTCGCGCCTCGAGGTCACCATGGCCACCCCCACGCTGTCCAACGCGCGCAAGCCCTACCACCAGCTCTCCAGCTGCTTCATCGACACCGTGCCGGACAGCCTCACGGGCATCTACCGCAGCATCGACAACTTCGCCCAGGTATCCAAATATGGCGGCGGCATGGGCATGTACCTTGGCAAGGTCCGGGCCACCGGCGGATCCATCCGCGGCTTCGCCGGCGTGGCCGGCGGCGTGATCCGCTGGATCCGCGTCATCAACGACACCGCCGTGGCCGTGGACCAGCTGGGCATGCGCCAGGGCGCCGTAGCGGTCTACCTGGACGCCTGGCACCGCGACCTGCCGGAGTTCTTGCAGCTGCGCACCAACAACGGCGACGACCGCATGAAGGCGCACGACGTCTTCCCGGCCGTGTGCTATCCGGACCTGTTCTGGCGCATGGCGCAAGAAGACCTCGACCAACCCTGGCACCTCATGTGCCCGCATGACATCCTCGCCATCAAGGGCTACGCGCTCGAGGATTACTATGGGGACGAGTGGGAGCGCCGCTACCTGGACTGCGTGGCGGACCCCCGCATCGCCAAGCGAACCATCACCATCAAGGACCTCGTCCGCCTTATCCTTAAAAGCGCCGTCGAGACCGGCACGCCCTTTACGTTCATGCGCGACGCCGTCAACCGCGCCAACCCCAACCCGCACGCGGGCATTATCTACTGCTCCAACCTCTGCACGGAGATCGCGCAGAACATGAGCGCCATCGAGGAGGTCTCCTGCGAGGTCAAGACGCAAGACGGCGACACCGTGGTGGTCCGCACCACGCGGCCGGGCGACTTTGTTGTCTGCAACCTGGCAAGCCTGTCGCTAGGGCACCTGCCGGTGCGCGACCGCGACAAGATGCGCGAGGTGGTCCGTACCGTGGTGCGTGCGCTGGACAACGTCATCGACCTCAACTACTACATGCTCCCCTACGCCGAGCTCACCACCAAGCGCTACCGCGCGATAGGTCTGGGCGTATCTGGCTACCACCACATGCTGGCGCAAGCCGGCATCTCCTGGGAGAGCGAGGAGCACCTCGCCTTTGCCGACCAGGTCTTTGAAGACATCAACCGCTTCGCCATCGAGGCGTCCTGCGCCCTTGCGGCGGAGCGCGGCAGCTACCAGCTGTTCGACGGCAGCGACTGGCAGACCGGCGCCTATTTCGAGAAGCGCGGGTATGTGGACGAGGAATGGCAGCAGCTAGCACATCGCGTGAGCGAGCAGGGCATGCGCAACGCCTACTTGCTGGCGATCGCCCCCACCAGCTCGACCTCCATCATCGCCGGCACCACTGCGGGCATGGACCCCGTCATGCGCAAATTCTTCTTGGAAGAGAAGAAGGGCAGCATGCTGCCGCGCGTGGCGCCGGGCCTGTCTCCCCAGACCTACTGGTACTACAAGCCCGCGCACTACATCGACCAAACCTGGAGCGTGCGCGCCGCCGGCGTTCGCCAGCGCCACATTGACCAGGCCCAGTCCATGAACCTCTACATCACCAACGACTACACTATGCGCCAAGTCCTCAATCTGTACCTGGAGGCATGGCGAGCCGGCGTCAAGACCATCTACTATGTTCGCAGCAAATCGCTCGAAGTCGAGGAATGCGAGAGCTGCTCCAGCTAAAGCTCGTCCACGCCCTCGCCCGCCCCGCCCACCATGCCCGCCTTGACCCGTCCGCCCACCCTGCACGCTAGACCACACACCATTTGGGAGGCCCCATGATCTCTTCTTATAAAACCGACGCGCCGCTGGTGCACAAGCCGCTGTTCAACCCCCAGGGCGATACGGACGTAACCGCGCGCCGCATGATCGGCGGCAACACCACCAACCTCAACGATTTCAA
This sequence comes from Collinsella sp. UBA1693, assembly GCF_002320115.1. Taxonomy (NCBI): domain Bacteria; kingdom Bacillati; phylum Actinomycetota; class Coriobacteriia; order Coriobacteriales; family Coriobacteriaceae; genus Collinsella; species Collinsella sp. UBA1693. Next base: position 221,455 of record NZ_DCJT01000013.1, on the reverse strand, counting down.
CAACCTCAAGTACCCCTGGGTCTCCAGCTGGTACCGACAGGCCATGAACAACTTTTGGATTCCGGAAGAGATCAACCTCACCCAAGACGTAAAGGACTACCCCAACCTGGGCGTCTCCGAGCGCACCGCCTACGACAAGATCCTCTCCTTCCTGGTGTTCTTGGATTCGCTGCAGACTGCGAACCTGCCCAACATCAGCGAGTACATCACCGCCAACGAGGTCAATTTGTGCCTGCACATCCAGTCGTTCCAAGAATGCGTGCACAGCCAGAGCTACAGTTACATGCTCGACAGCATCTGCAGTCCCGAGCAGCGAAACGACATCCTCTACCAGTGGAAGACCGACGAGCGCCTGCTTGCCCGCAACACCTTCATTGGCGAGCGGTACAACGAGTTCCAGGAGAAGAAGGATGCCTTCACCCTGCTCAAGGTACTGATGGCCAACTACATCCTGGAAGGCGTGTACTTCTACTCCGGCTTCATGTTCTTCTACAACCTGGCGCGCATGGGCAAGATGCCCGGCAGCGCGCAAGAGATCCGCTATATCAATAGGGACGAGAACACGCATCTGTGGCTGTTCCGCTCCATGATCTTGGAGCTTCAAAAGGAGGAGCCGCAGCTCTTCACCCCCGAGAACATCGAGGTGCTGCGCGCCATGCTAGAGGAAGGCGTGGCGCAGGAGATTGCCTGGGGCCACTACGTGATAGGCGACGCCATCGAGGGCCTCACCCGCCAGATGGTAACCGACTACATCCGCTATCTGGGAAATCTTCGCTGGAGCTCGCTAGGCTACGGTTACCTGTTCGAGGACAACCAGCGCGAGCCCGCCGACATGGCATGGGTGGGCCAGTACAGCAACGCCAACATGGTGAAGACGGACTTCTTCGAGGCAAAGTCGACCGCCTATGCCAAATCGACCGCCTTGGTCGACGACCTGTAAAACTAAGGACGAGAACGGGTGGCGAGGCGTAGAATAAGATAGCTTTGTACGGTATGTACATATCTTTGCTATCGAAGAGGTCATGATGAACGCGCTCGAGGAACTATGCCGCATCCCGCTTGATGACACCTCGCCCACCCCGCTTTACCAGCAGCTTAAACAGCGCTTGCTCCAGCTCATCGCAATAGGCGCGTTCCCAGAAGGAACAGCACTTCCCACCGAGCAGCAGATCTGCGAAGCGCTGGGCCTTTCGCGTGCCACCGTGCGGCGCTGCTTTCAAGACTTGGTGGACCAAGGCCATGTAACGCGCAGGCGCGGCAAGGGCACCTTCCCCGTCGCCACCTCTGCCGAGGGCATCGACGTCATGATAGGTTTCAGCGACGAGATGGCCCACGCGGGCAAAACCCCGTCCTCGCGCCTGATCAACTTTAAGAGGATCAGGGGCGGCGAGCTCGTTTGCCGCTCCCTTAAGGTCCACACCGGCACCCAGCTGTGGCAGACGCGCAGGCTGCGCCTCGCTAACAACCGGCCGCTGCGCCTGGAAACGTCCTACATCCCCTGCGAGTTCTGCCCCTCGCTCACCCAAAACGATGTCACCAGCTCGCTTTACGCCTACCTGGCGGAGCGCGCGCGCATCATACCCGCTCGCGCAGAAGACATCTATGAAGCGGTCACCCTGGACGCTGCGGAGGCAAAGCTTCTGGCGGTCCCCACGGGTGCTGCGGCCCTGCACTGCCTGCGCGTCTCATATGACACATACGACCGCCCCTTCGAACTCTCGTCCGTCTACGCACGCGGCGACGGCTACCGTCTGGGCATCAGCATGGACGAGCACGGTACCACGCTGCGCCGGCTCTGCTAAAAACGCAGCATGCCGGACCACGCTACGCGATCCGGCATGCTAATCATTCGCTATCAAGCGGGCGAGCGCACAGGGCTCCAATTCAAGCCAGCCCACCCCTAAAGCCCGCCAACCCTAACTGATCTTCACAATGGGCGCAAAGCCCTTCATGAGCTTCTTGGTCTGTCCGCTCTTCTCAAACTGAACCTCGATCATGTCGCCGGCGGCAGAGATGACCGTACCGGGACCAAAGGTCTTATGGCTCACCTGGTCGCCGGGGGCAAAGGTCTCGGCTGCCTTGGCGGCGTCGGGACGGCGCTGCTCCACGGCGGGGGACGCGGCGGCCCTTCGCGGACGAGGAGTGCCCGATCCAAACGTGGACGGCTTGCGCCCCGCATCCGGACTCACGCCGGTGTGGCGCTGCGTGCGACCGGTCGAACGGGTGTAGGAACCAAAGACGCTGCCGCCGTACTCACTGCCGGTTCCCGATCCGTAGGTGCCGCGGCGGTCGCCGCGCTTCTCCCAGCCAACGCCCTCGAAGCCCGCGGACCCCACGCCGGAGAACTCGATATCCACCTCGGGAATCTCGTTGATGAACCGCGAGCGCGGGTTTGCCTGCGTGGAGCCGTAGGTGCGGCGCGTGGCAGCATAGGTGAGGAACAGCTTCTTGCGCGCACGCGTGATGGCGACGTAGGCCAGGCGACGCTCCTCCTCCAACTTGCCCGGGTCATCCGATCCGCCAAAGCCGGCGACGTGCGGGAAGATGCCCTCCTCCAAACCGGCGACAAAGACCACGGGGAACTCCAGACCCTTGGCGGAGTGGACCGTCATCATGGTCACGGCCTGGGTCTGGCCGGCAAGAGAATCGAGGTCGGAGCGCAGGGCGAGCCATTCCATCAGCGCCGGCAGCGCCTTGCACGCCAGAGGTCCGTAGGTGCGCTCGATCTCCTGCGCGGCGATCGCGGCGGCGGGCACCCCGGCGGGCTCGGCGGCGCCGGCGACGCTCGCGGCACCCGCAAACGGCGCGGCGCCCTCGACAGCGGGGGCGGCATCCTCGGGCACGCCCTCCATGCCGGCGGCGCGCAGCTCTTCCAAGCTCTCCAGCGTCCCCTCTATGTCGTCGTGCGTCTCCTCAAATTCCGCGGCGACGCCCATGAATTCCTGGATGTTCTCCATGCGGCCCTCGGCCTCCATGGTGCCCTCGGCGCGGAACGCCTGCACCAGGCCGGTCCTGTCCACAATCGCATCGACCACGTCTTTGAGCTCGCCGTCCATGCGGCGCCCCTCGCGGACGATATTGACAAAGCTGCCCAGTGCGGTGCGCACCTTGGCCGTAAAGCGACCCGTCTCAGCGCACGCCAGCTCGCACGCCTGGAAGAACGAGCATCCGTTCTCGCGGGCAAGCTGCTCGATCTTCTCAATGGAAGTGGAGCCGATGCCGCGGCGCGGGGTGTTGATGACGCGCTTGACGCTCATCTCGTCCGCCGGGTTCACGATCATCTTGAGGTAGGCCATCACGTCGCGAATCTCCGCGCGGTCGAAGAATCGCGTGCCGCCCACGATCTTGTACGGCACGCCGGCGCGCAAAAACATATCTTCCAAGATACGCGACTGCGCGTTGGTGCGGTAGAAGACCGCCATGTCGTCGTAGCTCACGCCTGCCGATCGCTGCTTGTCGATCTCGCCGGCGATCCAGCGGCCCTCGTCGCGCTCGTCGCCCGCCTGGTACGCCTGGATCTTCTCGCCCTCGCCCAGCGCGGTGAACAGACGCTTCTCCTTGCGCTGCGAGTTATGGCGCACCACCGCGTTGGCCGCGTTCAGAATGTGGCCGGTACTGCGGTAGTTCTGCTCGAGCTTGACCACCTTGGCCTGCTTGAAGTCCTTCTCAAAGTCAAGGATGTTGGAGATGTCGGCGCCGCGCCAAGAGTAAATCGACTGGTCGTCATCGCCCACCACCATAAGGTTTTGGTACTTAGCGGCAAGCAGGTTGGCGATCTCGTACTGCACGTGGTTGGTGTCCTGGTACTCGTCCACGGAGATGTAGCGAAAACGATCCTGGTACTTATCCAGCACCTCCGGGCGGGTGCGCAGCAGCTCGAGCGTGCGAACCAGCAGGTCGTCGAAGTCCATGGCGTTGGCGGCGCGCAGGCGGCGCTCCAGTTCGGCGTAGACCTGCGCGGCCTTGCGCTCCTTGGGGTCCGACGCCTTCTCCAGCATCTCGTCCGGGCCCACCATGGCGTTCTTGGCCGCAGAGATCTTGCCGCGGATCATGTTGATGGGGAAGTTCTTTTGGTCTATGTCCAGGCCCTGCATGATCTCGCGCACCATGCGGCGCGAATCGTCGTCATCGTAGATGGTGAACTGGCCGGTGTAGCCCAGCAGATCGGCGTCCTCGCGCAGCATGCGCACGCACATGGCGTGGAACGTGCACACCCACATGCCGCGGGTGCTGTCGGGCAAAAGCGCGCCCAAGCGCTCGCGCATCTCCGCGGCGGCCTTGTTGGTAAAGGTGATGGCCAAGATCTGCCAGGGACGGATGCCCAGATCCGCGATCATATGGGCGATGCGATAGGTCAGCACGCGCGTCTTACCCGACCCTGCGCCCGCCAGCACCAGCAGAGGCCCTTCCGTGGTCACCACGGCCTCGCGCTGGGCGGGGTTCAACGAATCGATATCGACCTTGGGCAACGCCGGCGCAGCCATGCGCGCGGGCGCGTAATCCGCGGGCGCGTAAGTCTCTGCCGGAACGTAGTCCGTAGGCACATAGGCTTGCGCGGGCGCGCCCTCATCGGCAGAGATGTACTCGCCCGCAGACGCGCCGTAGGCGTCTAGCGGAACCAAATCTGGTTCGGGCGCGGACGAGGAAGGGGACGCGCCGGACGAGAACAGGTCGAGCGTCGCCTGCTGCGCCGGCTTGGCTGCGGGTCGTGCGCTGGAAACGGGCGCAGCGCCACCCGGCGCCGCGGTCTCCTTGCTCGCCGCCATCATGTTCTTCTCCCACGGATACGGGGCTCTCTGGGGCATGGGCAACTCCAAAAGCAATCTCATGCGCCGCCTGCGGGCAACGCGAAATCTTCAACCCATCCAGTATAGCCACCCGCGCAGACACCCGGGCGCACCCCGCGCCCCTGCGCACAAACACTCGAATCTGCAAGACGCGTCCCGCCGAGCGGCGGGCGCATCGCCGGCGAGTCCGTATGAGCAAATCGGCTGCATACTCTTTTCCCTGATAAAGCGGCAACCTACCACCTGCCGAAAAGAATATTTCACTTGAGTTTTATTCCCATAAAGCGGGTATCGCACAGTAGACTGTTGAAATCTGCTATCTAAGCAACGACCGACAATTAAGGAGCTTCTATATGGCAACTACGCCCACGCCGCATAACGGCGCCATCGAAGGCGACATCGCCAAGACCGTCCTCATGCCCGGCGACCCGCTGCGCGCGAAGTTCATCGCCGACACCTACCTAGAAGACGTCCGCTGCTTCAACACCGTTCGCAACATGCTGGGCTACACCGGTACCTACCAGGGCATCCCCGTCTCCGTCATGGGCGGCGGCATGGGCATGCCCTCCATCGGCATCTACTCCTACGAGCTGTTCAACTTCTACGGCGTCGAGTCCATCATCCGCGTGGGCTCCGCCGGCGGTATCGCGGACGAGGTCAAGGTCCGCGACGTAGTGGCCGGCATGGGCGCCTGCACCAATTCCAACTACGCCCACCAGTACCAGCTGCCCGGCACCTACGCCCCCATCGCCAGCTTCGACCTGCTCGAGCGCGCCGTCGCAGCCGGTCGCGATCAGGGCGTGGAGCTTAAAGTTGGCAACGTCCTCTCCAGCGACACGTTCTATGACGACAATGACCAGGCAACCGTCTCCTGGCAGAAGATGGGCGTGCTCGCAGTCGAGATGGAGGCGGCCGCGCTCTACATGAACGCCGCGCGCGCCAACAAGAAGGCCCTGTGCCTGCTCACCATCTCCGACCTGCCGCTCAAGGGCGAGAGCCTCTCTGCAGAAGAGCGCCAGACCAGCTTTACCCAGATGATGGAGATCGCTCTCGCCGTCGCCATCCAGGAGTAGCAAACCACCTTTGGTATCAGCGCCGGGGTTCGCCGCCCCGGTTCGAGATACATGCATGTGTACCTGCAACGCTTAGTGAAAGGGAAGAGAAACATGAACAAGCGTTTCAAGGGCATCGCCTCCATGGCGGCCGCAGGCGTCCTCGCGCTGGCTCTCGCCGGCTGCGGTGGCGGTGGCGCTGCCGACTCCGGCTCCGCCGGCACCGACAAGGGCGCCGAGAGCTCCTACAAGGTGACCATGGTCACCGACATGGGCGGCGTCAACGACCAGTCCTTCAACGAGCTTGCCTGGAAGGGCCTGCAGGAACTCGAGGACGAGACCGGCACCAAGGTCTCCTACACCGAGTCCAAGCAGGAGTCCGACTACGGCCCCAACCTGGACAAGGCCGTCGACGGCGAGAACAACCTGGTCTGGGGCATCGGCTTCGCCATGGCCAACGCTATCGAGACCGCGGCCAAGCAGAACCCCGACGTCAACTTCGCTATCATCGACAACGCCTACGAGAACACCCCCGACAACGTCACCGGCGTCGTCTTCCGCGCCCAGGAGCCTTCCTTCCTGGTCGGCTACATCGCCGCTATGACCACCCAGACCGGCAAGGTCGGCTTCGTCGGCGGCATGCAGTCCGTCGTTATCGACCAGTTCGAGTGGGGCTATAAGGCTGGCGTCGAGTACGCCAACAAGACCCAGGGCAAGAACGTCACCGTCGACGTCCAGTACCTCGAGAGCTTCGGCGACGCCGCCAAAGGCAAGGCCACCGCTACCAAGATGTACTCCGACGGCTGCGACATCGTCTTCCACGCCGCCGGCGGCGCTGGCAACGGCGTCATCGAGGCCGCTAAGGAAGCTGGCAAGCTGGTCATCGGCGTCGACAAGGACCAGTCCAGCCTCGCGCCCGAGAACGTTCTGACCTCCGCTATGAAAAAGGTCGACGTCGCTGTTCTCGAGCTTTCCAAGAAGGCCATCAACGGCGATAAGATCGGCGGCCAGACCGTCGAGTTCGGCATGACCGACGACGCCGTGGGCATCCCCGAGGAGCATTCGCTCATGGCCGACGAGGTCTACAACCAGGCCATCGATCTGGAGGGCGAGATCAAGGACGGCAAGATCACGCCGCCCGCCAATGAGGACGACTTCAACGCATTCGTCGCTACCCTCTAAACCATCGAGCATACAAGCGGGCAGCGCGCCTTGGCGTGCCGCCCGCTTTTCTTTTTCTCCCCCACCCGCAATTCATCCAATCATCCCCCAAGCATCCGCCATCGTTCACCCCGCGATCGCGCCGCGCCTGGCCAAGGGCACGCCCGCCCTGAACCCCGCGCGACCCGGCCGCGGTTTGACCGATAGAAAAGGGAGGAGAGCCGTTATGGAGGTTAACCCCAGCTATGCGGTGCAGATGCACGGCATAGTCAAGATGTTCGGCTCGTTTTGCGCCTTGGACCACGTGGACCTGGACGTAGAACGCGGCAGCATCCACGCCATCCTGGGCGAGAACGGCGCCGGCAAGAGCACGCTCATGAACGTGCTCTACGGCCTATACCAGGCAGAAGAGGGAGAGATCTTCCTCGGTGGCGAAAAAGTCTCGATCAGCAACCCCAATGATGCCATCGCCCACGGCATCGGCATGGTGCACCAGCACTTCATGCTGGTCGACAACTTCACCGTCACCCAGAACATCATCCTGGGACAGGAGCCCTGCCGCGGGGCGGGCTTGCTCGACATGAAGGCGGCCGGCCAGCGCGTCCGCGACATCATCGCCGAGTACGGCCTCGAGGTAGACCCGGACGCCAAGATCGAGGACATCTCCGTGGGCATGCAGCAGCGCGTCGAGATCCTCAAGGCGCTCTACCGTGGAGCCGACATCCTCATCCTAGACGAGCCCACCGCCGTCCTCACCCCGCAAGAGATCGACCGTCTGGTCCAGATCATGCGCGGCCTCGCCGCCAAGGGCAAGACTATCATCATCATCACGCACAAGCTCAAGGAGATCAAAGCCTCCTCCGACACCTGCACCATCATCCGCCGCGGCAAGTACGTCGGCGCGGTCGACGTCGCAGGGGTGGACGAGGAGGAGCTTGCGGAGAAGATGGTGGGCCACCACGTCAACTTGGTTGTAGAGAAGGCGCCCGCCAATCCCGGCAAGGAGGTCTTCCGCATCGACGACCTGGTGGTTAAGGACGAGCGCGGCATCGAGGCCGTGCGCCACCTCAACCTCTCCGTGCGCGCAGGCGAGATCGTAGGCATCGCGGGCATCGACGGCAACGGCCAAAAGGAGCTGGTCGAGGCTATAACCTGCCTCACCCGTGCCCAAAGCGGCACCATCACCGTCAACGGCGAGGAGATCCAAAACACCACGCCGCGCAACGTCATAGACCACAAGGTCTCGACCATCCATGAAGACCGCCAGCGCCGCGGCCTGGTACTCCCCTTCACCGTCGCGGAGAACGCCGTGCTGGAGAAGTACCGCACGCCCGAGTTTGGCGCGCACGGGGTTCTCGACCGCGCGAAGATGCACGAGTTCACCGAGCAGCTCATCCACGACTACGACGTTCGCCCCGCCGATTGCGCGGACCACACCGCCGCGGGCCTCTCCGGCGGCAACCAGCAAAAGGTCATCATCGGCCGCGAGATCTCCAACAACCCTGACGTGCTCATCGCCGTCCAGCCCACCCGCGGCCTAGACGTGGGCGCCATCGAATACGTGCATAAGACGCTGGTGGCCGAGCGCGACCGCGGCACCGCGATCCTGCTCATCTCGCTTGAGCTGGACGAGGTTATGAGCGTCGCGGACACCATCGCTGTCATCTACGCCGGTGCGATCGTCGACACCTTCAAGCAAGGTGACGTGGACGAGAACCGCATCGGCCTGCTCATGGCGGGAGGTCACGAGTAATGGAAACCATCCAGAAAATCTTGAAAAAGCCCATCACCGCGACCTTTATCGCCATCATCCTGGGATTTCTGGTCGCAGCGGGCGCGCTTGCCGTCGCGGGCTACGACCCCGTCGCCGCCTTTACCGCGCTGTTCCAGGGCATCTTCTCTAAACCCAAGTACATCTCCAACACCATCATCAAGGCCGCGCCCATCATCCTCACGGGCATCTCGGTCGCCTTCGCGTTCAAGACCGGCCTGTTCAACATCGGTGCAGAGGGCCAGTACATCGCCGGCACCATGTGCGCGGTGCTGGTGGGCGCCAAGCTCAACCTGCCCGCCCCCATCCAGATTCCCGTGGTCATCCTGGCGGGTGTCGCGGGCGGCGCGTTGATCGGCGCCATAACGGGCTTCCTCAAGTCGCGCTTCGGCATCCATGAGGTCATCACGGCCATCATGCTCAACTGGACCATGCTCTACCTCAATAACTTCGTGGTCTCCACCGCGGCCTACCACCAGCCCAACACCACCTCCAGCTTTCCGGTGAACGAGTCCAGCTTCACCACCATCCTGCATAACTGGAAGATGTCGGATCAGGGACTCGAGACGCTCAGCGGCACGCCGTGGCTCTTCGACGTGTTGGTCAAAACCGACGTCAACATCGCCTTTATCGTCGCCATCGTGGTTGCCGTGCTCGTATGGTTCCTGCTGTTCCGCTCCAAGCTGGGCTTCGAGCTGCGCGCCGTGGGCTTCAACCGCGACGCCGCCGAGTTCTCGGGCATCAACGTCAACCGCAACACCCTGCTCGCCATGACCATCGCCGGCGCCATCTCCGGTTTGGCCGGCGCCCTCACCATCACGGGCATCGAACCTCACTGCCTCACCATGCTCGCCGCGTTTGAGAACAACGGCTTCAACGGCTTCTCCGTCGCCCTCATCGCCGGCTCCAGCCCCATCGGCTGCATCTTCGCCGGCCTGCTGTTCGGCGGCCTCATCTACGGCGGCCAAAGCGTGCAGCTCGCCGTGGGCGCCCCCACCGACATCATCAACATCATGATCGGCACCATCGTCTTCTTCGTCGCGCTGGCCCGCGTGGTCACGCTTCTGGCCGAGAAGCTCGGAAAGCGAGGGGCAAACCATGCTTAACAACATCCTGCTTCTGCTGGGCATCACGCTCATGTACTCCACGCCGCTGGTCTTCGGCGCGCTGGGCGGCGTCATCTCCGAGCGCTCTGGCGTTGTCAACATCGGCATCGAAGGCATGATGACTATCGGCGCGCTGGCCGCCGTCGCCGGCAGCTACTTTACCGGCAACCCCTGGGTGGGCTTTATCGCCGCGGGCGCCGCGGGCGGTCTGTTCGCCGTGCTGCACGCGCTGGCCGCCGTCACCTTCAAAGCCGACCAAAACGTCTCCGGCATCGCCCTCAACCTGCTTGGCCCCGGTATCGCGCTGTTTCTCGCCCGCCTCATGTGGGACGGCGGTACCCAATCGCCCACCATCACCACCTTGCCCAAGCTCTTTGGCTCCGGCGCCTTCCAAGGCACCCCGTGGGCAAACCTCAACGTGGATATCACGGTTGTCCTGGGCCTTGCGGCCACGCTGATCGTTTGGTTTGTGCTCTATAAGACCAAGTGGGGCCTGCGCGTGCGCGCCGTGGGCGAGCACCCGGCGGCGGCCGACACCCTGGGTATCAACGTCAGCCGCATCCGCTTCATCTGCGTGGTGCTCTCCGGCATCTTGGCGGGCTTTGGCGGCGCGTCCATCACGCTGGCCATCATCTCGCAGTTCACGCAGACCGCCGTCGCGGGCCAGGGCTTCATCGCCCTCGCCGCGGTGATCTTTGGCAAGTGGACCCCTCATGGAGCGTACGGCGCATGCCTGCTGTTCGGCATGGCACAGGCGCTGGTAGTCATCCTGGGCGGCGGCGCCATCGCGGTACCCAGCCAGATCCTGGCCATCCTCCCCTACGCGCTCACCTTGGTTGTCCTGGTCCTCTTTGTGGGCAAGGCCGTCGCGCCCAAGGCAGACGGCGTGCCGTATGAGAAGGGCTCGCGCGGCTAGGCATACACGCCCGCCCCGCATCGTCCAAACACGCACGGGCTCCCGCAAACAGGAGCGGGGGCCCGTCCTTTTAGGCTACCTTCCACCCCGTCTCGCTGCGAGCACGCTCGCGCAGCCGCCGCGTCCCACCGGGCACCAAGCCGCCCTGCCCGGCTCGACGTCTGCGCGAACAGGCTTCAACACAGAAAGGAGCGCTTCCATGACGGATATCGAACTCGTCCAAGCGGCCATCCGGGCGCGCGAAAAGGCATACTGCCCCTACTCCAACTTTGCGGTGGGCGCCGCCCTGCTCTGCGCGGACGGTACCGTCTACGGCGGCTGCAACATCGAGAACGCCGCGTACTCGCCCGGCAACTGCGCCGAGCGCACCGCCATCTTCCGCGCGGTCTTTGACGGGCAGCGCGACTTCACCGCCATCGCCATCGTGGGCGGCCCCGCAGGTCAGCCCGTAAGCGAGCTCTGCGCGCCGTGCGGCGTCTGCCGGCAGGTCATGATGGAGTTCTGCGACCCCGCGACGTTTCGCATCCTCATGGGCACAGGAGGCGACGCCTTTGAGGAGCGCACGCTCCGGCAGATGCTGCCCTTTGGCTTTGGCCCTGCCAACTTAGGGAAGTAACCGCCCATGAGAATGTACGAAATCATAGAGAAGAAGCGCGACGGGGGCGCCCTCACGGACCAGGAGATCGCCTTCTTTGTCAACGGCTACGTCGCCGGCAACATCCCTGACTACCAGGCGTCCGCCTTGCTGATGGCTATCTACCTGCGCGGTATGGACCAGGATGAGACCCTATCGCTCACCATGCGCATGCTCCACTCCGGCGACGTGGTGGACCTTTCTACCCTGGGCGGCGTCACCGTGGACAAGCATTCCACCGGCGGCGTGGGCGACAAGACCTCGCTCGCCGTGGTGCCGCTTCTGGCCGCCATGGACCCCGGCCATGTCTTCGTCGCCAAGATGAGCGGACGAGGGCTGGGCCACACAGGCGGCACGCTCGACAAACTCGAGAGCATCCCCGGCCTTTCCACCCAAGTTGAACGCGACGATTTCCTACGCATCGTGCGCGAGCACGGCGGCGCCATCATCAGCCAGACCGGAAACCTGGTGCCGGCAGACAAGCTCATCTACGCGCTGCGCGACGTCACCGCCACGGTTGGCTCCATTCCTCTCATCGCATCGAGCATCATGAGCAAGAAGCTCGCATCCGGCTCCGACTGCATCCTACTCGACGTCAAGGTGGGATCCGGCGCCTTTATGAAGACCGTGCCGCAAGCCGTCGAGCTCGCCCAAACCATGGTCGCCATAGGCCGGGGAGCCGGACGGCGCGTCCGCGCGCTCGTCACCAATATGGACCGGCCGCTGGGCCGCGCCATAGGCAACTCGCTCGAGGTGATCGAGGTCGCCCGTATGCTGCAGGGACGCGGCCCCGCCGACCTTGAACACGAGTGCCTCATGCTCGCCGGCGAGCTGATGGAGATGACCGGTCGCATGGGCGCCGCCGCGGCGAGGGATCGCGCCCGCGAGCTTATCGAAAACGGCGGGGCCTTCGACAAGCTCTGCGAGATCGTCCGGGCCCAGGGCGGCGACCCGGCATACCTGCGCGACACCGCGCTGTTCGACGCCTCGCCCATCCAGCACCGCGTCCTAGCTCCGTGCGACGGATACATTTGCCGCATCGATACCGAACAAGTGGGCATCGCCAGCGCGCAACTGGGTGCCGGGCGCCTTGCCAAGGGCGACGCGATCGATTACTCGGCCGGCATCGAGTTGCTCGCAAACTACGGTGACCCCGTCAGGTGCGGCCAACCGGTGGCGATCCTGCACACCTCACGCGAAGAACTCCTCGTCCAGGCCCTTGCCACCTTCAACGCGGCACTCACCTTTGGTACGGACGAGCCGCCGGCAGAACCGCTACTCTTTGCCACGGTGGACGAGAACGGCGTGACCTACCCAAATCGGCGCGATGCCGAGTGACCCCTTGGCCGCACGGCCCACGCCGTCGTCCCATTCAACCTTTGCCCTCGACCAGAAAGGAACAACCATGAACCTCACCCAATCCCAGCTTGCCAAGTACATGGACCACACCCTGCTCAAGGCGGACGCCACCCTGGACGGCATCGACCGCGTGGTCGCCGAGGCCAAGCAGTTTGGCTGCGCCAGCGTCTGCGTGAACCCCTTCTGGGTGCCCTACGTCGCCCGCCTGCTCGACGGCTCAGGCGTCGCGACCTGCACCGTGGTCGGCTTCCCGCTGGGCGCCAGCTCCACCGCGTCCAAGGTTTTCGAAACCACCGACGCCATCGCCAACGGCGCCGACGAGATCGACATGGTCATCAACATCGGCGAGCTCAAGGCCGGCCATGCCGAGCTGGTCCGCGAGGACATCCGCGCCGTCGCCGAGGCCACGCATGCCGGCGGCAAGCTACTCAAGGTCATCATCGAATGCTGCCTGCTCACCGATGACGAGAAGCGCCTCGCCTGCCTGCTGTGCGCGGAGGCCGGCGCCGACTTTGTCAAAACCTCTACCGGCTTCTCCACCGGCGGCGCCACCGTCGCCGACGTCACCCTTATGCGCGAGTGCGTGGGCCCGGACTTCGGCGTCAAGGCAGCCGGCGGAATCCGCACGCTTGCGGACGCCTACGCCATGATCGAGGCGGGCGCCTCCCGCCTGGGCGTATCCGCCGCCGCGTCCATCCTGGCAGAATTGGACGAGTAGCCCATGGAGAACACCAATCGCGACGCGGGCCGCGCACCCTACAAGCGCTACAAGCGCGTCCTCGCCATCGTTATCGACTCCATCGGCGTCGGCGGCGCGCCCGATGCCGACAAGTACAACAGCGCGGGTGCGGACACCCTTGGCCACATGGCTGACTGGTTCGTCCGCGAGCGGGGCCGCCCGCTGGCGCTACCCAACATGACCCGCTTGGGCCTTGGCCTGGTGCGACCCGGCGAGCCCTTCACCGGCATCGATGCGGTCGCCAACCCCGCCGGCGCCTACGGGCGCATGCAGGTCACCAGCTTTGGCAACGATTCTCTGGACGGCCACTGGGAGATGATGTGCCTGCCGGCACGCTTCCATGTGGACTACTTCCCCCAAGGCTTCCCCGATAGCCTGCTAGATAAGATCCGCGAGTTCAGCGGCCGCGGTATCCTGTGCAACAAACCGTACTCCGGCACCGAGGTCCTGCGCGACTACGGCGAGCAGCAGCTTACCACCGGCGACCTCATCGTCTACACCTCGGGAGACTCCGTACTGCAGATCGCCGCGCATGAAGACGTCATCCCCCTAGACGAGCTCTACCGCATCTGCGAATACGCGCGCAAGCTCATCGACGGCCCGGAGATCACCATGGGCCGCATCATCGCCCGTCCGTACGTGGGCGACTCCGCCGACACCTTTGTCCGCACCGCCAACCGCCATGACTACGGCCTGGTCCCCACCGGGCCCACCGCCGTGGACTTTCTGCAGCAGGCGGGCTTCGACACCATCGCCGTGGGCAAAACCTACGACCTTCTCTGCGGCCACGGCTTCGACCGCTCCTACCACAACCAAAGCAACTCCGATGGCATGGACCATGTGGACGAGGTCATGTCCCAGGATTGGTGCGGCCTATGCTTCACCAACCTGGTCGACTTCGACTCCGTCTACGGCCATCGCCGCGATCCTTTGGGCGACGGCCTGGCCCTTGAGGACTTCGACCGCCGCCTAGGCCGCGTGATGGAGGCGATGCACGGGGACGACCTGGTTCTGGTGACCGCCGATCATGGCAACGACCCAACCTACAAGGGCACCGACCACACGCGCGAGCTTGTCCCGCTTCTGGCATGGTCGCCCTCGATGGCCGCCACGGGCACTGATCTTGGCCTACGCTCCACCTGCTCTGACCTGGGCGCCACCATCTTGGACAACTTCAACGTCGCCGGAAACGGCGAGGGCGCCAGCTTCTTGGAGCAGCTCGCCTAACGAATCAGCATGGCTGCCATGCCACCAGCGCGGGGCCGCTGCGCCGAGCATGGCAGCCATATGGCAATCATCCTGGAACCACCGCAAATATGAATGAGGGACGCGCCCCCATCCGCATCTGGAATGGGGCGCGTCCTCCCTATTTAACCTGCCTGCTAAAAACCTGTCTGCTAAAAACGCGCTTCAGTTGGAGTTACCGCCTGCTGAAATCGAGCTTCACTTCACCCAAATTACTATAATCGCCCTTCAGTTGGAGTTGAAAAAACAGACCCATATGATCACAATGCGTCTACCTGCGCTTTCTTTAAACCGGCGCATCTGCCAACCCATGCCAAGTCCAACTGAGCAGCGATTTTAGTAGTCGCAAGTCCAACTGGACCGCAAAAGTAGCAGCCAACTCCAACTGAAGCTCGATTTCAGCAATCCAACCCCAAACTGGACCGCAAGGGTAGCGAACCGATGCCCTCAAATGAACGCCGGACGCGGCATAGGAAAGTGCCTACTCCCAGCCCTTCCATACATCCGGCTGGTAGCCCACGGTCGCCTGGCGGCCGTTACGGACGATGGGTTCACGCAGCACCTGTTGGTTCTCAAGCAGCTTCTCAAACTTCTGGCTCTCAGCCAGATAGGTGATAAGCGCGACCGTATCCTGGTCCTTTGCATCACAGTCCAGCACGCCATCGATACCGCCCACGCAACGCATGACGCTCTCAAGCTCGCCCTTGCTCATCCCCTTCTCTTTAAGGTCGATAAACTGGAACTTGATACGGCGCTCTTTAAAGTAGCGTTGGGCCTTCTTGGTATCGAAGCTCTTCTTGGTGCCGAAGATCTGGATATTCATATGCATCCTCCTAGCGGGTTACGTCAAAGTGTACCAACAAAAAAAGCTCCGGAACCCCAAAGGACCATCCGCGCGATGCGCGGCAATGGACGCTTGTGGAGCTCCGGAGTCATAGGGACGAGGAAATCGTCCTAAATCAAGACCGTAAGAAGACGGCCTTTACGCGATCAAGAAGGAAATCAGGAACGCGATGTCAACCAGCCAGGTAAGCGGCTTGACCTTGGAGGCGTTGCCGGTGCAGACAGCCATAAGGGTGTAGGTGATGAAGCCCAGGCCAATACCGGTAGCGATGGAGTAGGTCAGCGGAATGCCGATGATGGTCATGAAGGCGGGGATGCCGTCCAGCGGGTTGCTGAAGTCGATGTCGCTCACAACGTTCATCATGAGGAAGCCGACCATAACCAGGGCGCCGCAGGTTGCGGGAGCGGCGATCATGGAGACCAACGGGGAGAAGAACGCGGCGAGCAGGAAGATGACGCCGGTGACAACAGAGGTGAGACCGGTACGGCCGCCGTCGGCAGCGCCAGAGGCGGACTCGACAAAGGTGGTGCAGGAGGAAGCGCCAAACAGGCCACCCACAGAAGCGGCAAGGGAGTCGACGATCAGGATCTTGCGGATGTCCTTGACGTTGCCGTCCTCATCCAGGAAGTCGCCCTGCTTACCAACGGCAACGGCGGTGCCCATGGTGTCGAAGAAGTCGGACAGCATGATGGAGAAGACAAAGACCAGCAGCGTGGGGTTGACGAAGACCTTAACGATAGCCATGCCGGAGCCGTCGGCAGCGGTCTGGAACGGAGCCATGAAGGTCGTGAAATCGGGCAGCTGGACAATGCCGGTAGGCATAGGGGTCACGCCCAGGGGTACGCCGGCGACGGCAGCGATGATGATGCCCCACAGGATGTAGCCCTTGATCTTGAAGACGTACAGGGCAAAAGTCACCACAACGGAGATGATGCCCACCAGGAACACGGGGTTGTACACGGATCCAAAGGTGATGAGGGTGGAATCGTCATTGACCACGATACCGCCATTGATAAGGCCCAGCAGCGCGATGAAGATACCCAGGCCGACCGCGATGGCGTGGCGCAGGGAGACGGGCACGGCCTCCATAATGGCCTCGCGCAAACCGCACAGAACCAACGCCAGGATGATAAGGCCCTCGAGGAAGATAACCGCCATAGCGACCTTCCAGTCGCCGCCGGCGGCAGCGGTGAGCGAGAACGCGACGACCGCGTTGATGCCCATGCCGGATGCGCAGGCAAGCGGACGGTTCGCGAACAGGCCCATGAGGATGGTCATGATGCCGGCAGCAAAGCAGGTGGAGGTGACGGCGGCGCCCACCGGAATGCCGGCGGCAGACAGAAGCGCCGGGTTGACGGCGATGATGTAGGCCATCGCCAGGAACGTGGTGATGCCGGCGCGCACCTCGGTGCCGACGGTCGAGCCACGCTCGCCGATCTTGAAGAAGTTGTTCATTCTCTACCCTTCCTTGATGAACAAAAACTTCACAACCATACCACACTATTCAGGTACCTGCAGGTTTTTCCCGTTTCACGCTCCTTCGAGTTGGCAACATTTTGCAATCCAGCGCATGAATTGCCCGCCAACCGTCTCATTTGTGAGCATATGGACGAGATTATTCTTCTTAGCGTTCCGCCCTTAAAACCCTCCGCCCCTTATCGCGCGCGGCAGGACGCATGCAAAAAGGCGCGGCACCTGCCACGTGGGCCGGCGCCGCGCCTTTGGCGTGCAAAGTACAGGATCGAGAATAGCCGCTGCCGAGTATCTACGCTCTCGGCGGACAGGGCCAAAGATTAGGCGGCAAGACCCAGGGCGGGAGCGATGGCGAAGAAATACGCCAGAACCAGCACGCCCAGGACGATGCGGTAGACGCCGAACGCCTTGAAATCATGACGTCGGACAAAGCCCATGAGCCACTTGATGGCAAGCAGCGAGACCACAAAGGCGACCGCGCAGCCAACGCCCAGAATCGCGAGCTCGGGCGCGCCGAACGTGCCGCCCTTGATAAAAAACTTCACCAGTTTGAGGGCGCTGGCGCCGAACATGACGGGGATCGCCAGGAAGAACGTGAACTTAGATGCCACCGAACGAGTGCAGCCCAAAAGCAGGCCGCCGATGATGGTGGAACCAGAGCGCGAGGTGCCGGGAATGAGCGACAGCACCTGGAAGCAGCCGATGCCCAGGGCGGTCTTCCAGGAAAGCTCGTCCAACGACGCGATGGCGCCAAAGTCGGAATCGCCGTCATATGCCGAGCCGGCAGCACCACCGGCAGCGGAAGACGCGACGGGAGACGCAGCGAAGTGGGCGCCGGCGGGACGCGATCCGGGAAGCGCACCGGCGGCGGAAAGCTCGCTGCGGCGCCGAGCGCGCCAGCTCTCGATCACGATGAAGGCGATACCGTAGACAATCAACGCGGCGGCAACCACCACGGAGCTGTAAAGGTGCTCCTCCATAAAGTCATCCAGCGGGATTCCGATAACCGCGGCGGGGATGCAGCCCAACACGATCTTGCCCCACAGACTCCAAGTGGCGCGCCTTCCGTCTTTTCCCTTTTTGGGCGAGAACGGGTTGAGCTCATGGAAGAACAGCAGGCAGACGGCAAGAATCGCACCAAGCTGGATGACCACCAAAAACATGTTCCAGAATTCTTCGGTCACGTTGAGCTTGATAAACTCGTCCACCAAGATCATGTGACCGGTGGAAGAAATGGGCAGCCATTCGGTGATGCCCTCAACCAGGCCCAGGAACGCGGCCTTGAGAAGTTCGATGATGTCCAAGAAAGACCCCCCTTACGACGTCGTCGCACTATTATCGCGCTGTGGCGGACACCGCAAGAAAAAAGCGCTTTCATTCACAGAATAATAAGGTCGGATTGTTCCCACTTAGGGTATATGTTTAGCGAAGTAAAGCGGACGGCATGACGGGTGGCACGAGCCCGTCCCCGGATAGGAGGTCCTCATGAACGAAGGCTATTCCAAGATTTTCGTTTCGCTCGACGGCACCGAACAGCAGGATTTTGTCCTCGCGCGCGCCATCAAGGTCGCTGCGAACAACAATGCCAAATTGATTATCGGTCACGTTATTGACTCCACCGCGCTCGAGAGCGCCGGCGCATACCCCGTCGACCTGGTCAACGGCCTTGAAACCGCCTTTAGGAACTCCATTGCCGCGCAGGTGGAAGAGGCGAAGGCCAATCCGGACATCCCCGAGGTCGAAGTTGTTATCCGTGCCGGGCGCATTCGCGAGACCCTGAAGGACGAGATGCTCGACGTCATCCAGCCCGACCTGGTACTCTGCGGCGCACGCGGTCTATCTTCCATCAAGTACGCGCTGCTGGGCTCCATCTCCACGTTCCTGCTGCGCAACACCGATTGCGACATCCTTGTTGTGAAGTAGCACTTGGATAAGAACGGCTATGAGCGGGCGCCCCGCTCTCCCGTGCAAACGTCCTCGCCCCGTTGGGGCTGCGGATTGTTTTCACGGGAGAGCGGGGCGCCCCTCTTGTCTCGATCTTGCGCCCGACGCTACGCTTCTGCAAACTTGGAAAGCAGGAACTCTTTGAAGTGCAGCATATCGAACGCAATCTTTCCGCGCCCGCGCGTGCCTATGATTCCCTGTTCCACCAGCCTTGCACGGTACTGGGAAGCGTAATTGCTGGCAACCCCCATGCGCTGCGCTATATCTGCTACCAAGCTCACATCTTGGTCCTCAAGCATCGCCCCAAGGAACGCAAGGTCGCCGTCCGATAGTTCATAAAACGTTGGCTCTAGCACGCGCTGATCAAGGTCGCCTTGCGCCAACGCCACGCCTCGTTGCACGTCTTTGACGGTAATTTCGCATGAACCAAGGGATACATCCCACGATCTGTACCCCACAAGCTGCATCATAAAGGGGAAGCCGCCGATGGCGTCGACCATGAGGTCGATCGCTTCTCCAGTCGCCGTCTTCCCTTCGCTTGCAATGGTTTGGACAAGCGCTTGCGCTATCTCCTGATCGGCGACACCGCTTAGGCGGTGCTGGACCGAACGGCGAAGAAAGGAAACCGTTTGGTTTCTTAAAAGTGCGGAGACCTGATGGGGAAGCCCCGCCATGAGCAATCCGACGCGCTTGCCCTCGCGAACAAAAAGCTGGTATGTCGCGGCAAAGGAAATCATCTCATCAAGAGACGCGGACACCTCGTCCACGGTAATCAAAAGCCCTATGCCATATTGATCGAGCCCTTTAAACAAAGCGTTCATGCGAGAACGCCAATTGAGCTGCTCGCGAGGGGCGGACCCCCACTCGAGGCCAAAGGGCTGCGCGACGGTCAATCCTTTAAGTTTTGGGCTGTCCGTCGTATCGATATAGGCGGCGGCAGCCTCCTTGGTACGCTCGTAAATGTCCTCCAGCATACCCGGTGCCGCGACAACACTTACCGAGATCCAGCCATGCTCAAGCGCTTCATCGGCGAGATACGAAAGAAGCGCCGTTTTTCCCGTACCTCTTGCTCCTATGAATATGGTGGCCAAATTGGGGTCGCCCGGGCCGCGGTCAAGAGCACGGACGATGTCTTCGATAACGTATGTACGCCCAGCCATATAGGGCGGCACGATTCCAAACGTTGGTGTAAACGGGTTATTAAACGCTGCCATGATAGTCCGCCTCCTTGGTATGCTTTAACAAGTTTTCATTTCGAAGCAGAAGCATTGAAGGAGGGGCGCCGCCCTCTCTGGCA